>JAGPJL010000087.1 GCA_018054455.1 Parabacteroides sp. | reverse complement strand
ATACTAAACAGTTTATAAGTACAACCATTACTTTAAAATGAATTTAAAACCGTTTTAGAGACAATAATGTTCAATCGAAATAAAAACAAATGGTTTAACGGACCACGCTGCATGACTATTTGTCGATTTTTGTCAAAAGAGTGTCATTACGGCATTGTTTGCCGACATTATTGGCGACTAACAGATTGGTCCGTTTTTTGCAAGGACTAAGCCGAGCAGTCCAGCTATGAATCATAACCGAACACGACTCAATATTTAATATCTAATGTTTTATTTAATTAAATGGGAGGTTCTACAATGGGAGCAGCAGGAAACAAAAAGCCTAAAAAAGAAAAATCAGGAAAACACGAAAAACACATTCCAGCTTATCAAACTGAAACTGTAAAACAAGATTTTGATGACTTGAAAAAGAAGAAATGATTGTTTTTCGTAATGTAGAAAAAATAGAAATGGGGTTAACCCCATTTCTATTTTTTGTTTAGTAGTATTATACACTGCCTTACAAACTAATCCCCTAAGGTAGTCCCCTCGTTGTACTTTTGATTATTATCCAATTCTTTGCGACTAACCCCTACCAACATTAACTCTTTCAAATCTTCCAAATGATTCTTGTAAATACCTCGCGGAGTTTCTCCATATTTCTTACACAAAGAAGCAGCCATTCCAACCACTTCACCTAAAATACCGGTCGTACGCATTACTCTTACAGTTCCTAATGCTATATGCGTAACACTTATATTTCTTCCGGCCATAAATAAATTATCTATATTTCTGGAATATAAACACCTGTATGGTACCGGATAGGGATGGATAGGCTTGTGTTTGGCTATGGATTTGAATTCAGAATCAGGAAAATATTTTGTATTATTCGGATCCGGATAATGTAAATCTATTGTCCACGTTGTTGAACCGCTTCCATCCGGATAAACGCGATAATTTATTAAATCGTTTTCCGTTAGGATATGATCTCCAAGCAAACGTCTGGACTCCCTTTTTCCCGAAACAAAAGCAACCCATTCAAGAGCACGATTCTTATATAAGTTATTCTCATTGAATTCATTTTTCAAAAATGACCAATTAGAATATACCACCATTAATCCATAATCCCGGATTCGTTCAAAATCGTTAATCTGATCATAATTCATTCCCGTTTCCCAGGTCCATTCACCCATAGTAACCTTCTCTGCACGTAAATGGTCAAATGATAAACCATACTTAAACATTGGAAACGACACAGGCTCATTTTTATCTACAGAATACCACTGAACAGAAGCCCCCATTGTTAATTTATCTGCCTGCTCAGGAGCTGTACTTTCATTGAATTCTGTTTTAGACTCACGTCCCATTTTATAGTCAGCTCCAGCCAAATAGCCGATAGTCCCGTCGCCTGTACAATCGGAAAAGACAGCTCCTTCAAAAGCCATTTCCATTCCTGTTTCAATGTGCTTGGCAATCACTTTCTGAATCTTGTTTCCGTTCATTTCAACAGCGAAAGCATGGTAATTCGGGAAAAAAGAGATATTTTCTTCCTCTGCAATTATTTTTGCTTTTTTATCATCTTCATAAAATTCTCCCGGCTGAGCATTTCCGCCTCGTAGCGGTCCAAATTCTTTTTGCAAAGCACCTAGTTCCTTATAGGGTTTTACACCAATGCGTCCACCCAGGTGTACTCTGACTTCAGAACTATTATTCCCTCCCAAAACCGGTCTATCATGTATCAATGCCACCTTAACTCCAAGTCTTGCTGCTGTAACGGCAGCACTCATCCCGGCAATTCCACCTCCAATAACAACCAAGTCGAAGGAACCAGCATTTTGGGGGATTTCAGAAATTCCAAGTTTCTCCTTTCTAAACAGATTTAGCGGCTTCATATCAGAGGGAGGTAACATAGCAGCATCTGTAGTAAAAAAGATTGCATCGCATCGGCCGTTAAAACCCGTAAGATCCTGCAGGCTAATTTTAGCCATTCCTTCTGAAATAGGAATTTTTCCGGCTAACTGCCATAACCATTTCTTACCGGTAGCACCTAAAACGGTGGATAACTCCTCTCCATTTACCGAAATCTTGAAACGTCCGGCACCCTCTCCATCACTCCAGGGAGAAGTCCAATTGAATGTCCGGACATACACATAATAGACTCCCGACTCCCGAAAAGTGACCTCAGTAAATGCATTTTTTACCGGATTTCCCATTCCATGCGCCATTAAATAAGGAGACCCCATTTGATCCATAAACTGCTGATCAACCACCCATCCGCCTTTATACTTAAAGCTCTCGGCCTCAACAAGCAATTCTGCAGCTGATAAAACACCTCCAATTATTAATAAGAGACAAATAAGAATACTTCTTGTTTTCATAATTTATATCAGTTATATTCCAACCACGTTTTAACCTCAGCATCCGAATCTGCAATAAACCGGATCCATTTTGCTTGAAATGACGAGGGGAAATTATGTGTGAACTCCTCTCCTGCTTTTACCGGATAAACGGCATATTTCATCCAATCGCCATTCCCGGTTGGATCTACCTCCACCGTAAAATGAATCGTTTTTGATTCTTTATGGGATAGTTTCAGAATTCTTTTATCATAGAATCCAATTAAATAAGGATCAGAAGCTTTGTTGGCTTGAACCTTACTATTCACCCACGGTCCACCATGCCCTGTAGGTTTTCCCAATTGCCATAAATCGTCAATAACTCCGGCCCAGACAGCTGCTTTCTTATCTTCTGAGATAATTATATGCGGATTATCAGAACTATTTTGCAAATTTACTCCTGTAATTATAAGCATTCCTCTGTATGAAGCATAGTCATTTATCTTAAATAGGTGAGAAGAAATCGGACGAATTTTTGCAAATCCATCTGCATTCTCTGCAGGCAATTCATAAAACGTACCGTGGCAATTTAATAAGTCTCTTTCAGTAGCTACTTCCCTGCAAATACGCAATTCTCCGTTATTTGTTGCCGAAGTAAATTTATCATCACCTAATGGCAATCGCCACCTTCTGCCTTTATCATCAACAACTAAAACAGAACCCTCCTCGATGGAGACAACTTGTCGCGGTATAGCAAATTTATCTCTTATGAAGGAAGAGGTTTTCGGATCTTCTACCCGAACGAGCTGAAACTTATCTTTCATCTCATAATAACCGGTTTCAGTTGTTTGACCATTTACGGTTGTATTAGCCAATACTCCTAAACTGCGTCTGTTATCACCAAGGCCGTATAACAAGCCTCCACAGCTATTGTTATCATGTACATCTGCAATTCCTTTAAACATTTTATCTGCATTGGTTAATCTAGCCTCTTTTGTTGTATACGAGAATGTTACTGTAGCAATCGTATTTTTATTTGCTTTAACACGAATCCATTCTCCGGTCTCATTTTCTGTAAATGGAAGAAACAAAGCCGATCTGGCCCCAACCTCAGCTACTTTCAATTGAGTCCAACCTTTATTTCCAGTTCTATCTACTTCAAAAAGAAATTGGACGCTCTGGTCCCCATCATTTTTTATCCACGCGCAACGCTCAGACCATCCTGAAAACAAAAACGGATCGGAAGGCTCTCCACCTTTTACAGATTCTTTAATCCAGACGGAACCTTCGGCTGTTGCAGGACCTAATTGATCCGGTTTATCCTCAGAAGTAAACCAAAGGTTTGAGTTAGATTGACCAGGACCTTCGATACTACCCTTCACTTTTCGTTTATTCAGAAACTCCTTTTGAGCCGAATCATCGCATCCAAACACCAGTTGATCATTCCATCTTGTAAAATCGCCAATTACTTTCAGATAAGCAGAACGAGGTCTGATACCGGAAGCATTTGAGGATGTGAAATTTTGCGGGAAATTCCAGAAAAGCCCATGCATGGTCATTAATAAATTTGGCTTAGACACTGTTCCTATATCCCGTATTCGGGGCCATTCGGTATTCCAGCCATGAGCTCCGTCGTAACTATGGCTAGCTTTAGGTAGCCGGTAAAAAGACCATTCTCCATTTTCTCGTACACCAAGAAGAACAGACTTATGATCCCAACCGGTACTCCATATTGGATCACTTTCGGGATTCTTATTTCCGTAAATTCCGCCCGGTCCTGTTACTTCGGTAAATTGATTACGTCTCACAAGTTTCCAATCCTTTCCATTCCATTCTGATAACGATCCTGCCTCGATATTAAAATGGACAAGCGCCTCTTTGCTATCTTCTCCATTATTGGAATAAACTAAAACTCCCTGACCAGAATACATACCCTTTCCATGGCATCCGGGGAGAAGAGGACTAAACTGACCCGCGTCACTCTCTTTTCTCAATAGATTTCCGTCTTTAAACAGCGTTTTACCCTGAAGTGTATTTACATCAAATTCATAAAACCCCTCTTCCATTGTTCCTACATATATTTTATTTTGCGGGTCCGTTAAGTGTCTTGCCATTCCGGTATATCTCCCGGGATAATCCTTTATGGATATTGTACGGACTTTACCTGCATCATCTATCGCATAAGAACCAATGAAAAGCTGATTACTTTCCTTGTGAATCATCCGATTGGCAGGAGTCCCCCCCACACTCTCAGAACGAATTATCTGCCTGTAATCTTTTGTTACCTGATATAATTTATCAGAAGAACCAAATGGCAAATGAGGTCCGTAAGTTATCACCCATAAGTTACCGGCCCAAGGAACTACTGCCCCTGTACCACACTCTCCTTCGTTATTATAATATGCCAACGAAGGGAATATACCCGATATGGAATCCGGTTGTGAAACAGTTTCTTTTTGAGCACTGCAAACAGATATAGAAACAAGTAGCAAACAACACAATGTTAATCTATTTCTCATACTATTATTAGAATTAAAAATACAAAGGCCTCTCTATTGAGTTGATTACATAAAGAGGCCTTCAATTAAATCATATCAAAAATTAATACCCTGGATTCTGACTAAGATTATCATTAATAAGCACCTCTTTTGTTGGTATAGGCCACAAATATTGCCTGTCATCCCAATTACGCTTCGATAAAACTGTAATCTGACCCGCAAGCTCCATCTCCGAGAAATCAGGAATCCCATCTTCATCAATCTGAGGCGTTACAGGCCAAAACCATAAGCCTTTACTGGTAACCTTCTCCCGAAGCAAAGCTGCAGGATACAAAATTCCATAACTCTTATTTGTAAGGGCTTTCGTAGCTAAACGCCAGCGTACTAAATCCATATACCTCAATCCCTCTTTTGCAAATTCCATACGTCTTTCGGTACGAATAATTTTACGTAAAGACGCTTGATCCAGATTTGTTACAGCCGGATAATCATTTATCGCCGCTTTATCCACGCCATAAGCTCGTGAGCGTACTTTGTTTATTGCTTCCAACACGGACTCATCTATCTGATTAAGTTCTATTTTCGCCTCTGCATACATTAGCAACACATCAGCATATCGGATAATTATCTTATCAGGATCTGCATCCTTTCCATTTTCGAGCCACGATTCATCTACCCCTTTTTTCCATATCAACGCATTAAAAGATGCGTACTGTGCATTAGCCCGATTATCATTATTCTTCTGCATTTTACCTGTTTTAAAATTTAATACTTCAAGAGCATCAGGATGAGGATCGTACACAAATCCTAAATGACGACTACCAAATTCAACAATCGTAGCTGTACATCTGGGATCCCGGTTTTTAAAGGGTTCATGTGGATTAAAAAGAGGAGATTCATCAATTGGTTTGCCATCCGTACAGGTATAGGCTGCAAGTAAATCCCACGAAGGATCCATAGCTGCCCATCCGCCCGGATTGCGTGAAATGGTATTCAATACTATTCCACCTCCTATGGTAACCTTGTTTGTTATTGAACGAGGTATAACAAAAATAGATTCTTCCGAATTTCGGGTAGTGGTAAGAAAGAGATTCGAATAGCTTGGATGTAATTTATAAACATTCAGATCCATACAAGCTTTCGCTGCATCAGATGCAACCGACCAATCCCCGTTGTATAAGGCAAACCGAGCCTTTAAAGCCAGTGCAGCCCCTTTTGTTGCTCTTTGAGAACCACCTGAATATTTTACAGGAAGTCCGGCTACAGCTTTATCAAAATCCGCATAAGTAGCCTTGATAATATCAGCCTTTGGTGTACGTCCAATGGTAAATGCTGTTTCAATATCAACAACTTCAGTAAGATAAACTACATCGCCAAAATGTGAAACCAAACAGGCGTACATACAAGCACGCACAAAACTAGCCTCGGCTGTATATAAATCTATTTTAGATTGATTTATTCCTTTCGAAGCAGCCTTTTCCATATTGGCCAATATCGTATTGGCTCGTGCAATCGCTTTATACTGGTTTGTCCACAACGAGGTAACAGAACCATCTTGTCCATTCAGAGTTCCATTTACAATACTTGAATTTGTTTCCCTGTAAGTATAATCATCCGTCCACTCTTCACTATCCATTGGCCAGAAAACATCCCGGTAAAGATCTTTGAGCGCCATCTCGATTTCAACTTCATTCGAATACCAATTTTCACTGGAACCCGCAGCCAGCGGATTAAGATCCAGATCATTACAACTACTTATAAGAAGAACAACTCCTGTCAATAAAGTCCATATATATTTTTTCATTACATCTTCAATTTAAAAGTTAACAGATACTCCTAGTAATAAAGAGGTAGTAATTGGATAAGAAGAAGATCCCATTTCCGGGTCCCAACCTTTAGGAAATTTACTCAAACAAAATAAATCATTTGCAGAAGCATAAAACCGGATTTTATCGATACTAACTTTACTCGTCAACGATACAGGAAGTGTATAACCAAATGTAAGGTTCTTCAAACGGACATACCTGCCATTAAACAACCAAAAATCAGACATGGCTTGATTGGATGATATGTTTGAACGGGTAAGACGTGGATACCGGGCCTTTGCATTCTCCACTTCAGATTTTAACGAGCTCCAATAATTTCCATCCAAAATAGAAGGTATATTACCCCAGTTTTCGCCTAATGGCTCTATCATCATACTATTTAAACGGACCGGCTGACTTCCAACTCCCTGAAACGCCATAGAAAAATCAAAGCCTTTGTATTTAGCTGATACATTCCCTCCAAACATATAGCGAGGTAAAGATCCGCCAAGCAAAACCCGGTCATATTCGGAAGAAATTTTCCCGTCCGGTACACCGTCCGGTCCTGAAATGTCTTTATACTTTACATCTCCAACCTTCACATTATTATTTATCTTAGCCGAATTAGTTAAATCTTCCTGTGTTTGAAACAAACCCTCACTTACGTAACCATACCACTCATTAAACTGACTTCCCTTCATCTTCACCTGATCCCCTATAAACTGGGTTCCACCCAAGTCTCCCATTTCTGAAAGGAAATCCGAAAAATTAATGGATATGTTGTAAATAAAATCGCCTGCCTTATCATTCCATCCAAGTTCGAGTTCGTACCCGTTTGTACTCATTTTTCCGGTGTTTTTATCCGGATTATCAAAGCCAACATAATCAGGAATTTCCAATGCAAGTAACATATCCTTGGTTGTCTTATGATAATAGTCTCCGTTTAATCGTAATCTATTATCCAAAAACGAAAGATCCATACCCAAATCGAGTGATTCTGTGGTTTCCCACGAAATATTCTGAATTGCATATTGTTGCTGAGCTGCGGTTAGTTCTGATACAGCTATTCCATTTTGATAAAACAGGGCATTACTAAAGGCAATGGTAGCCTGATATGGATAATTTCCGATACGTTCGTTCCCTAATGTACCCCACGAAGCACGTAATTTTGCAAACGACAACCAGTTTAAATCAGCATCTTTCATAAAACTTTCCTCACTTAGTACCCATCCCGCAGAAAAAGAAGGAAATGAACCCCATCTATAGTCTTTATGAAAACGAGACGAACCGTCATAGCGAATATTAGCCTGTAAAAGATATTTATTTGCATAGGAATACATTACCCGGCCAAACATAGACCGATAAGCAGTTTCATAGGCACTACCTCCATTGTCTCGTAATAGAAGGGGACCAAGATCCAGATAAGGATAATTGGTTAGCTCATACTGATCCCTTGATGCAAAAAGAGTTTCATTATATTGAAAATAGTTTTCGTAACCCATCATTATATTTAAGTCATGTTTTCCTAACGTTTTAAGATAAGTTGCGATAAACTGGGTAGTAACATTGTAACTATCATTCCGGTCCTCAGTTAATTTGGTGGTAGAATGTCCTTCGTAATAGCCTCCTATGGTATTTGGATCGTTTGCCAAAGTATAGGCGGCGGCAAGACTGAATGATTTAATTTTATCAAAGTTGTAAATCGGGGCAACAATACCCGATATTTTCAATCCTTCGATCGGGGTAAAATCAATGGAAGCTTTACCTCCTATCTGATTGTACCAGGAATCCTTGCTTCCACCATTCTCCATAATAGCATACGGATTCGAACCCGATTTACCTTCTGCCATCCGTCCGTCATCCCAAACAGCTGCATATACAGGTGCGGCAATTCGCATTCTGTTTATCGGGTCAAATACGGGTTGATGCGATTTCGATCTTTTAAAATTAAAATCCAGCGTAGCACCTAAATAGTTGTTAATCTTAAAGTCGTTATTAACACGCGTCATAAATCGCTCGTAATAGCGATCGGCATACAGACCATCTGTCTTGTCGTATGTAACGGAAGCTTTTGTACGGACCGATTTACTCCCTCCTGCAATATTCAAAGAGTGGGTTTGTCGGGGTGCAGAACCTTTTAAGATTAAATCAGTCCAATCAGTTATTGGATAGTTATTCGGATCAGTGGCATTATATTTTATCCAGTTCTCCACCTGATCCTGAGAATAGGTTTGATACATGCCACCGGCATTATTATCATTATACCGTAGCTCGTTCGTCATCTCCAAAAAACGCTGTATGCCTACATATTCCGGTTGCTTGGTCGGGATTTCCCATCCATACTCAAAATTATAACCTAAAGTTAGGTCATTCTCACTTGCACGCTTTGTTGTTATCAGGATAACACCAGCTGCAGCTCTGGAACCATAAATAGATGCAGAGGCAGCATCCTTTAGTACGGACATATTTTCTACATCGTTCGGATTTACCTGATTAATATCTCCGGGAACTCCGTCAACAATAACTAAAGGGCTTGAATCTCCGATTGTGGTAACACCCCTTATTTTAATATTTGTAGCCGCAGCACCAGGTGCACTATTATCTCTTGTTACCAATACACCTGCCACTGCACCTTGTAAGGCAGTCGACAATTGCGTTGTTTTTCTTGAAGACAGCAAATCTCCTTGTAAGGAGGCCACTGCACCCGTAAGATCTTTCTTTTTAACTGTACCATATCCAACAACAACAACTTCGTCCAATCCCTGACTATCAAGAACTAGCTGCACATTATAATGATCGGCCGATCCAACTTTCAGATTTGCTGAAACATACCCAACATAGGTAAGCAACAGATCGGCATTTAAGGGTACATCCAGAGAAAATTTACCCTCTAAATCAGTGATTGTTCCGTTGGTTGTACCAGCTTCCACTACATTGGCTCCGATAACAGGAATACCTGTTTCATCGACAACAACTCCGGTAATTCTCTTTTTGGATTGAGTGGATTTAAAGTTGTCTTTGGGAATAAGAGCAATCTGATGATCCGTAATCTTATAGTGCAAATCGGTTGTTTTTAGCAACGCATTGAGAACATCCTCAATTTTCTGATTGTCTGCTTTTAAAGTAACTTGTTGACGCAAATTTGTTTTTATTGCATCATAAAAAAATGTGTAATCAGTTGTAGCCTCAATCTTCTTTATGGCTTCTGCCAAAGTGACTTTTGTAAGGGGGATGGTAATCCCTTCAGAATTCTCCATTGCAAAAATTTTGGCCGATGAAAAGGACATAAAAATGACGGCCAAAAGCAATAAACTGAATCTCCTTCTTATGAATATTCTTGTATTATTCATATCTTTGTATAAATTTAAAGTTAACATTATGTGAACCAGCATCAAACGGGCATTTGTTAAATGGCTCACGTTGAAATTTTAAAGTGGAAGTAGTTCCGAAAGGCATAGTCTATCAGCTATGCCTTTTTTAATAATATCATCTACATAGGCATTTCATTTTAAAGGTTCTACATTTTTTATTGTCACCACATTATTTTTATCAAAAGAATAGGATATAGGATTAATACTTGCCATAATTCGAAGTATTACCTCAAGAGGTTCTTCCTTTATTGTAAATGTATAGGCCTGAGACGAAGAAAGCGTAGGATCTAAAAGTATGTCAACGTGATACCATTTTTCAAGATATCTTACGATGTATTCAAGCGGCTTAGCTTCGAATGTGATTGAAGAATTTGCCCAGAAAGATTCAAAATTCACATCGTCTTTTAAGAAAGTAAGCTCATGAGAAGACTTACAATAACTGGCCACCTGTCCGGGTATCATATATTTTTCTTCTTTGCAATTATTCTTAAAGACAGAAACAGATCCTTCCAGCAATGCAATCTTAACATCTTTATTCTCAGGATAAGCATTAATATTAAATTTTGTACCATATACTTTGGTACAAACATCGGAAGTATAAACGATAAAAGGTTTGTCGGGGTCTTTTGTTACAGAAAAGAAGGCTTCTCCTGTAAGTTTCACCTCTCTTGATTTTTCAAAAGCAGAATAATAGGTCAGAGTTGTTCCGTTATTCAGCCAAACCTCGGAACTATCCGGCAAAATAACTTTAGATTTACCACTCATAGATAAATAGGTTAAGGCCTTTGGTGTTTCACGGTTAAATTCCGCGCCGAGATAATAGCTTAAACCAATGGTAACCAAGATAAACAGCAGGGCGACCATGCCTGCCAGTCGTAAGTATGAGAATGAAAACGTATACTGTTTTTTTGCAGAACGATGCATTTTTTGTTGCATTTCATTCCAATAGTAGGATAAATCGGGATTATACTCACCTGATTCTTCTCGTACTTTATTCCAAACATCTTGCAGTTCAGCAAAAAGAAGGCGATTATCTGCATTAAGCATCCATTGCTCGAACATTCTATCGGATTGCTCATCTGTTTCTTTTTTCAGACGGGCAAGAATCAGTTTCCAGGGTATACTTTTTTTCATATTGTGAGTCTCTTTCCAATGAGACACATCAAAAAAAAGAAACCCTAATGCCTGATAAATAATTTACCAAAGAAATGAATAACTGTCGCCCAGATATTCTCTTATAAA
Source organism: Parabacteroides sp. (assembly GCA_018054455.1). GTDB lineage: Bacteria > Bacteroidota > Bacteroidia > Bacteroidales > Tannerellaceae > Macellibacteroides. The sequence goes on along the minus strand of JAGPJL010000087.1, from coordinate 2,190 downwards.
TTTCAAAGCTTTCGTAATCTGGGCTTCAACCGTTTTTACCGTTACACCCATTTCGTGAGCAATCTCCTTATTGGACAAATTGTCGAATCTGCTTTTTCTAAAAACCTCTTCACATTTTGCAGGAAGCGAACATATAGCCTCCTCGATCAAATTCAATAGCTCTTGTTCTTCCAATTTTGAATCGGTTTCAGCAAAGTCGAATGTCGACATGTCATTCATCAACACAAATTTCTCATTATTTCGAATATAGTTCAATGCCCTGTTACGTGCTGACTGAAACAAGTAAGCTTTTACAGTAACCTGAATCTGAATGGTTTTCCTTAATTCCCAAACATTTTCAAACACTTCGAGTACAATCTCTTCTGCTTGCGTACCCTCTTTTACATACAGCCTTACAAATCGGCATAGTGGTGTAAAATAAGTATCAAACAATAACTTGAAAGCCTGTTCATTTCCTTTGTTGACCAACTTCAACAAAAAAATATCATCCTCATTATAGCTCATTTATCAGTAATTAGACTTGTTGCGGTGGTCCATATGAGGCCTTTCAGTTCGTTTTAAAGGAATGCTCATTCCGTCGGTAGATTCAAGCCAGTTGTAAAGATCGTGATTCAGCTCTTTAATCAGGTTCTGGTGTTCGGGTGCGGCAATCAGATTCTTTGTTTCGTTGGGATCTTCCTGCAGGTCATAAAATTCGTTGGTATCCCATACTCCATGGTAGCGGATGTATTTGTAACGGTCCGTCCGCACGCCATGCATGGTGGGTGTCTGCGGAAATTCATGTTCCCAGTAATATTCATAATATATCCTGTCTCTCCAGGGTATATCCTTCCCCTGCAGTAACGGCAGAAACGAAAAACCAACCATTTGCTGAGCCTTATCCAATCCGGCACAAGCCAATATGGTGGGAGCCACATCCACATTCTGCACCATCTTTTCCAAAACCTGTCCCCCTTTAATCAACTTCGGACTACGGATCAGCATGGGCACACGGACAGATTCTTCGTAAAACTGACGTTTGTCTATCAACCCATGCTCGCCCCAGGCAAAACCATTGTCGCCCATGTATATCACCACCGTATTTTCATCCAATCCCGACTCCTTGAGGTATTCGAGAACAGAACCAATGCTTTCGTCGACCGAACGCAACGTTTCACAATAGTTACGAACCTGATCTTCCCACGGACGGCCGTGATAGGAATAGTCAACACCGTGCCAGCTTTCCCGCTGGTTCTTCACCCAGTTGGGCAACATATTCTCTCCATAATATTCCTTTCCCGAAGCAGCTTTACCTGTGGCAGGATCGATGGTAGGAAGTTCCTTAATCTTCTCCTTCGATGTATCGAAAGAGGAAGGAATCACCAACGGTTTACCACTATAACAGCCTTTATGCCGTTTGGCCGGCGAGAAATTATCGTGTACACCTTTATGTGAAAGATACACCATGAAGGGCTTATGTGAAGCCTGCTGCTGTTTTATAAACTGAATGGCATGTGTTGTAAGTAAATCGGTAACATAGGTACTGTCGGCATAACGAATCCACTCACCATTCACATTTAGTCGGGGATTGTAGTATTCTCCCTGACCGCTGAAAGATTCCCAGTGATTAAAGCCCGGTTGCGGATCGCCCGTATCATTACCCATATGCCATTTACCAAAGAATCCGGTCTGGTAACCCACCTGCTGAAGATACTCGGGGAAGAAAGTCAGCCCCGCCGGCATGGGAGCCGTATTATCAACTACCTTATGGGTATGCGAATACATCCCCGTAAGAATGGAGGCCCTGCTGGGAGAAGAAAGGGAGGTGGTTACGAACGCGTTCCTGATCCAGGCCCCTTCGCGGGCCATCCTGTCCATATTAGGTGTTTCTAACCAGGGAACTTTTCCAACAAATCCCATATAGTCGTACCGATGGTCGTCAGATAAGATAAAGACAACATTCAACGGCTTGCCAGATTCGGGAAGTTTGGGAAGCTGCCGGGTAATGGCAGAAGCGGGACTTCCACCGGTAAGTGCTGCACTGATCAACGCCAGGTTCAGACAATATGGTTTCATATACAATAGATTTAAGATTCAATCATACAAACATACAGAATTTTGGCTGCAAATAGAACTTAGAAGCAAAAAAAACATATTTATAAAGAATAAGGATAAATCCACAAGAAGTTAAGACTTACTATTTAATGTTTT
>JAGPJL010000086.1 GCA_018054455.1 Parabacteroides sp. | reverse complement strand
ATCCGGAAATGAGTCTGCTCAATCAGGAATATCTTAATCTGATTCAGGATGCAATAAACTCATTGCCGGATAGATGCCGTGAAGTTTTCAGGCTGGTCCAATCCGACAAACTTAAACATAAAGAAATCGCTCAAATATTGGATGTTTCAGAAAAAACAGTGGAATCTCATATCGCTAACGCCTATAAGAAAATTGCCTTATACGTAAATAAAAAGTATAATAAATAAAATCGATATACGATTGAGTATAATTGGGGTTTACAAATTGTCTTTTGTCAAGTTTTTTATCATATTGTTGAATTTTCATTGGTCCTGAAATCTTTTTATTTACTTTTGTGCCCGGTTTAGGTGTACGAATACACCCCTCGTTTCGTCGTGAAGATGATAACGGTTTGCGGGAATCAGAATAATAGGTATAAATTATAGAATTAAGTTCTCCCTGGGCTTGTACAGTAAATTAAAGGTTATTTTATGAACACTTTCTGGAAAACGATTGCAGTGTACAATTCTGCAACCTGGTTTTATCAAATTATCATTGTGCTTATTGGTGTTTTTCTGACTCTGATGCTTCTTCGTAACCCTCAACGTTGGGTGAAAAGGGGGATGAAAATATACTTTTTTGCGACTTCTCTGTGGATTTCGGTGGTTTATTATCATATCTATTGCTCCGAAAGAACTTACAACAACGTCTTGTCTATCTTCTGGGCAATACTGGCTGTTGCCTGGTTATGGGATTTACTGACGGACCATACACAGTTGGAACGTAATCCCAAGTACAATGTGCTGGGTTATTTGTTGTTGCTGATGCCGTTCATATATCCGGTTTTTTCTACGTTAAGAGGTCTGAGCTTTCCAGGAATAACTTCGCCTGTCATGCCTTGTTCGGTTGTGACTTTCACCATCGGTTTGCTGCTTTTGTTTTCGAAGAAAACTAATCTTTTTATTATTTTGTTACTATGCCATTGGTCGCTGATTGGCTTGTCAAAGACCTTTTTCTTTAAAATTCCCGAAGACTTTCTGTTGGCCAGTGCTTCTGTTCCTGCATTGTATCTTTTCTTTAAAGAGTATTTTCTTTCCAATTTGCATATGGATACTAATCCTAAAGCTAAGTATATCAACTGGTTGCTTGTGTCCGTTTGTGTGGTGATAGGTCTTATTCTGATGACCACCTTAGTCATCGAATTATCCAAGGATGCGTAAAGTCTTTTGCTAATGATGTCGGGAACTTGCGTATAGATCGATAGTTTTTCAAATCTTTCGTCTTTATCCCTGCTTTTTTCCTTTTCATGAACGGTTAGGTACACATATTCTATATTTTTCCCATATTTGTGTACCTAATTAATTGAATTCATGATACAAAATAAGAAAGTGACGATTTGTGCTTGCGCGTCGCGCTCTTTTGTCAATAAAGATAAAGTGGCCGAAATTGCTGCTATATTGAGAAATGAAGAATACGCAGTAACCGTTATACCTGATCTTTGCGAAAAAGTGATGCAGGCGTCGCCCGAAATAACGGAAATAGCTTCCTCTCTTATTATTGCATGTTATCCCCGTGCCATTCGCTCTCATTTACACAGACTGAATTTAGTTGCAGAAAATATCCTGGATATCCGTAATTCTGGTAGTGACGAAATTCTAGGCCAATTGCAGATTAAACCTTGTTCCGATAAAGAAAATATACCCGGAAAAGAATCCATCCGAAAGGAAATTGATGCCTTTCCCGTAGAAAGCGGAACGGATGCCTGGTATCCCGTTATAGACAAAGATAGGTGCACGGAATGTGGAAGGTGCCGTGACTTCTGCCTGTTTGGTGTATACACTTCCGAAAACAGACAAATAAAGGTGGCCCAACCACAAAACTGTAAAAACAACTGCCCGGCATGTGCCCGCATGTGTCCAAGTAAAGCCATCATATTTCCCAAATACGAAAAATCTCCTGTTAACGGCGGTCTGGACGAAGAAGAACACTTCGCTCCCGAAGAAATGGACGCGATGTACAGAGAAAGACTTAAAATGCGCCTTGCCCAACGTAAGGCAGGCGTTTCACTACTCAAAAATCAGTAACGTATGACGTATAAAGAATATATAACAACGGCAAAGACTTCGCTGCGCGTTGCAAGGGAAAGCTCCCCCCGGCTGATATGGAAGTTTATCTACAACTTCGGATGGCAAAGTGTAATGAATATGAACCGGTTTGAAAAAAGGCAGAAAGAAGGTAAACCTTTTTTTCCGGCTTTTGTGATGATTTCTGTAACGGAGACTTGCAACCTGGCTTGCAGCGGCTGCTGGGTATCGAAGGGCGGAAAGCAATCTTTGTCCATGCAACAGCTCGAAGGGGTTATTGAAAGCGGCAAAAAGAAGGGGTCTTATTTCTTTGGAATACTTGGTGGAGAACCATTGATGTATAAGGGTTTGCTGGAAGTGCTGGAGAGACATCCGGAATGCTACTTCCAGCTGTTTACCAATGGAACGCTGCTTACTGAAGAGTTGGCTATGCGTCTTAAAAAGGCCGGCAATATTACACCGCTTATCAGCATCGAAGGGCTGGAAGAGGAGAGTGATGCCCGCCGCGGAAAAAACGATGTTTTTGACCGGACATTGGCTGGCGTTAGGGCTTGCCACAAAGCAAAATTAATTTTCGGTGCGTCAGCCAGTATTTGCAAAAGCAATTACAACGACCTGGTGAACCGTAGCTATATCGAATTGCTTGCCAAAGAAGGTGTTCATTACCTTTGGTACTATATATATCGTCCGGTAGGAAGCGATCCGCATCCGGAAAATGCGCTTGATAAGGAGCAGATTAGGGACTTTCGCCGTTTTATTGTTGAGCAACGCAAGGATGCTCCGTTATTTCTTATCGAAACTTATTGGGACGACAAAGGCAATGCAATTTGTCCGGCTGCCACAGGGATGAGTCACCATATCTCTCCTTCTGGAGCGGTGGAATTTTGTCCTCCTTTACAGATGGCAAAGGATTTTATCAATGAAGACGCCTCTAATCTGGGGGAGTTATTCGAAAATTCAACCTTTTTGGCTGACCTTAGAAAGATGACTGCCGAAACTTCAAGGGGATGTATCTTGCTGGAGAATCCTCAAAAGCTGGCGGAATTTCTCGAAAAACATCAGGCAACGGATACTACCAGCCGTGGTACCGTGCTGAAAGAATATAAGGAAATGACCTCTCTGGCTGGTCATAATATGGAGGGTGAAGAAATACCTGAACAGAGTATTTTCTACAAACTGGCTAAAAAGAAATATTTTTTTGGTTTTGGTGCTTACGGTTAATTTGAATAAGTATGAAAAACAAAATGTTACATACCGTACCGGATACATACAAAAAGCGCAGCGAACTGCGAACGCTTATTAATTCCTTTATCGGCAGCCGGTTGCTCAGACCTCCCTTGTCGATGGATGATCTGTCTTCCCTGGCCGACGGAATGATAAAAGAGCACTTACTTGATCCGGAAATTAAAGGCTGGATGATGGTTGAGATTAACAACTGTGTGTGGCAGGAAACTGTTTCGTCAGTTCCTTATGAAAAACGAATATTGCTGCTTCCCAAATGTTTAAGCAACTCTTCAAAATGCGAGGCTGAGGTAGATGAACTGGGATTGTTGTGCCATAAATGCAACCGTTGCTCTATACCAGATTTGCAGGATAAAGCTGACAGCCTTGGTATGATGAGTCTGGTTGCCGAAGGTTTTACCTCGGTGATCGGGTTGATTGAGAACAGGGTGGTGGATGTGGTCATTGGGGTGAGCTGCCTTGAGTCGCTGGAAAAAGCTTTCCCGCTACTCATAAACAATGCCGTTCCGGGTCTTGCCATTCCGCTGAATAAAGCCGGATGCAAGGATACGGATGTGGATTTAAATTACGTAAGTAGCCTGATGAGCATGCTTTCGGACACTGAAGTAACGTTACTGGATTATAATCACCTGAAATCAACTATCCGGGAATGGTTTTCGACCGACAATCTGAAGCGGTTACTTTCTCCCGCGATGGAGCAAACATCACAAATTTCTGTTGATTGGCTTGGCGGAGACGGGAAACGGTGGCGTCCTTATTTGCTGGCGGCAACTTACCAGGCACTGAGCCACGACAACGAATTTCCGAATGCGGTTCAGCTGGCGGCTGTTGCTGTGGAATGTTTTCATAAGGCATCTCTCGTTCACGACGATATTCAGGATAATGACTCCGAACGATATGGCAAACAGACTGTTAATTCTGCCTATGGAGTTCCCGTTGCCATCAACGTTGGCGACATGCTTTTAGGTGAAGGTTATCGTTTGCTGGTAGAAACTGGAACAATGGAACTGATAAAGGTTGCATCCGAAGCACATATTGCCCTCTGTAAAGGGCAGGGTATGGAATTGGAATGGAGTCTTTCTCCTCGTTCGCTTACGATGGATTTTGTGATAGATATCTTTTGTAACAAGACAGTGCCGGCCTTTGATGTTTCTTTAATCATGGGCATCATTTGTTCCGGCGATGATTTAGCACTTCGCGGCGTTTTGCATACATATTCCCGTGCGTTGGGAATTGCTTACCAATTGCTGGATGATATAGAGGATTTTGAAACGGATCAACCGGTAGAGTTGCGCCCGTCGTCGGTACTGGCTGCTCTTTGTGAACAATCGGCAGATCCTGTGTTTATCGAAACGCTCTTACATACGGAAAACCTGAAAGCCTTTTTGTCGCTTCCCGAAAATAAACCTTTGCTGCTTGCCGCTATCAGTCGGGTGGAACAAATGGCTGATAATTACCGTGATGAGACTTTAAACGCATTGCAGGAAGTATCCAATATTGAATTGAAACGGTTGCTTTTCAGAGTAGCCAAACGGATTTTGAAATAAAGAAGCCGACAATAAAGTGATGAAAGACACCCTATCCATAAAGCTATTCAAGACCCTGCAAAAGGGAAAAAAGAAGCTCAGCGAAGAAGCCCTCCACCGGATGGCGGACTTTGTTAATTCGCAAAGGACGGATGTGGATAGTTTTATGAATAAAAGTGGAAGGGAAGATATCTATTATACGTTGTTCGGCTGGATGCTTTCTTACGTGTTAGGAGTCCGGCTGGATACAAAAAAAATGACTGCTTACCTTACCAGACAAGATATGGGGCAGATGGATCTGATTCACTACGCTGCTTGTATGCGTTGCCGGATGATGCTGACCCTGATGGAAGGGGGTATTTCCCGTTTGTTGTTTAAAAGAATCTCTTCGGTTGAGGTGAAGCCTTTGTCAGAATTTAATGGTGTGCCGCATAACGATCCGCAGTCGCCTTATTCGCAATATATCTGGTTGTCGTTGCTTGAGGATACGGGGCATTCAGTAAAAAACAAAGAGGCTGTGCTTGATTCCTTGTCGGAATACCATGTGCCGGGAGGAGGATATGCAAATGTACCGGGCAGCGAAAGGGCAACTACAAATGCGACAGTGGCAGCTCTGGCTGTAAGAGGAGCTTTGGCAAATTACAGGAAAAACGAGGATATTTTATATTTACAGGGGCTTCAGGAGAAGACAGGCGGATTCAGTGCCGCTATCGGTTCTCCGCTTCCCGATCTTTTATCGACTGCCACTTCTCTTTTTATGCTGAAGTGTTACGAGGTAAAACCGGCTTTTTCTCCCAACCATTTTATCGAAGCCCATTGGCTGGATACAGGAGGTTTCTCTGCCACGCTTTTAGAGGAGAACAGTGATGTGGAATATACTTTCTACGGACTTTTAGCATTAGGAACAGTATGAATAAAAGAAACGAGATAGAAGAGATGATCGGAACGCTGCGTGCCGAACTTTTGCAGGCGCGTACACCGGGGGGGATGTGGAAAGGACAGCTGTCTTCCAGTGCCATCTCCACCTCTGTGGCTGTTTTTGCGTTGCATCTGATTGATGAGGAGAGGTATGCTCCCCATATCCGGAAAGGTGTGGAGTGGTTGAAAAACACCATGCAAAACAACGGTTCCTGGGGCGACAGTATGGAAAGTCCTTCTAATCTGACTGCTACGTTGCTAAGTTACGCTTGTCTTTACGCGACTGACGGTGCGCCATCGCAAACGAAAGAATACCTGTCGGTTCGTTTCGGAGGAACAACTGATCAGGATATCATAAAAGGAGTACTGGCTTATTACGGAAAAGACCTGACTTTCTCGGCTCCCATACTTGTTATGTGTGCTTTGGCTGGTGTCATAAAAAGCTGGAAAGAGATTCCTCAGCTTCCCTTTGAGTTGTCGGTTTTGCCTCAGCGGCTGTTCCGTTTCTTGCAGCTCCCTGTGGTGAGCTACGCTATTCCGGCGCTGATTGCCGTGGGAATCATGCGGTACAGAAAGGGTAAGAAAAGAATCGATTCGCCGATACGTGAGGCATTTATAGGTAGATCGCTGAAGGTGTTGCTAAAGTTACAACCGGCTCACGGCGGATTTCTCGAAGCGGCGCCGCTTACGGCTTTTGTTGCCATGTGTATGACAGGTGCAGGTTACCGTGAACATGCAGCCACACAAAGGGCTGCGGGTTTCCTTACGGATACGGTACGCGAAGACGGTTCATGGCCTATTGATACAAATCTCTCAAGCTGGGTTACGTCGTTAAGCATAAGGGCTTTGGGTGATGATATAGAAGATAAGCAGGCATTGGCCAATTGCATCAAACGAAATGCCTTTGCTTCCCGGCACCCTTTTACCGGTGCCAGGGAAGGCGGCTGGGGCTGGACAGATTTATCCGGCGCCGCACCTGATGCGGATGATACCTCCGGTTCATTGGTTGCTTTACATATACTGCTGAATGGAGCTTATTGTCCGGAAGTGGAAAAAGGAATTGAATGGTTACTGGCTTTGCAAAACAGGGACGGTGGTATGCCTACTTTCTGTAAGGGATGGGGTAAGCTTCCTTTCGACCGGAGTTGTGCCGACATTTCCGCTCATGCGTTGCTGGCCATGCAGTTATGGATGGACACACTTCCGGAGGTATTGCAAAAGAGATGCAAAAATAGTGTGCAACGCATGCTGCAATGGATGCAGAAGAACCAGGCGGAAGATGGTTCATGGACGCCGCTTTGGTTTGGAGATCAGCATGCCAAAGATGAGCGTTCGCCTGTTTACGGTACGTCAATGGTGGTCGAATATCTTGCCACTTCGGAAGAACCTCTGGCCCGTGAGATGAGAGAGAAAGGATTAAAATACATCCTGTCCGTACAAAACGCCGACGGTGGTTGGGGAGGAGCTAAAGGTGTACCCTCTAAAGTGACGCTCACATCCCGCGCGCTGAGTGCGCTTGCCTCTTACCTGATTCCCGAAACGGAAAGAGGAGCCATGGAGCAGGCTTTTGAATACCTCCGTCGTAAATATGAAGCCGGACAGTTGTTTCAGGCCGAACCAATTGGACTTTATTTCGCCCGTCTCTGGTATTCGGAGAGGCTGTATAATATAACATTCGCGCTTAATGCGCTGAAGAAGTTTCAGACAGTAATTGATTGATAATAAATAATAGAATCATGAAAAAAAGACTAATCGCAATTTTATCTCTTGCTTCGTTGACATTGTTTGCGCAAGACAACATTCAATGGAGAGGTACCGATCGTACGGGGATTTATACTGAAACCGGTTTAATGAAATCCTGGCCTGCTGCAGGTCCGGCAATGTTATGGAGTTACGATGGCCTGGGCGAAGGACATTCTTCGGCAGCCATTGCTTCTGATAAGATTTACCTGACAGGAATGACGGATGGCAAAGGTTACCTGTACGTATTCGACCTGAAAGGTAAGTTGCTGAATAAAAAGATGTACGGACCGGAATGGAATGAAAGTTACAACGGTCCCCGTGGTACTGTTACCCTGAACGATGGAAAGCTTTACCTGATGAGCGGGGTGGGCGATCTTTATTGTTTCGACGTAGCTACGCTGAATGTGGTCTGGAAAAAGAACATACTGAAAGAATTCAAGGCATCGAATATTGTCTGGGGTATAAATGAAGCTCCACTGATTGTCGGCGACAAGGTTATTGCAACCCCTGGAGGCAAAGAACACAACATGGTGGCTCTTAATAAGAACACCGGGGCTTTGGTATGGAGCAGCCTGGGTGAAGGTGATGCAGCTGCCTATTGCTCGCCATTATATATAAAAGACCAGCAGGTTCCGCTTATCGTAACGATGACAGCCAATCATATACTTGGTATCGACGCTAACACGGGCAAGAAACTATGGTCGCAAGAGCACACAAACCGTTATTCGATTCATGCCAACACACCCGTTTACGGAGATGGTATGATTTTGTGTACCAGCGGATACGGATCAGGCTCTATTATGTTACGCCTCAAAAACGGAGGTAGAAGTGTTGAGCAGGCATGGTCATCCAAAGAAATGGACAATCGTATCGGGGGTATGGTGAAAATAGGAGCTTATGTTTATGGTTCCGGAGATAACAACCGGTTCTGGTTCTGTGCGGATTGGAAAACAGGTGCAATAAAATACAAAGAAAAAGGTTTCGCGATGGGTAATATCATTGCTGACGACGGTATGTTGTACTGCTATACGGACCGGGGAGACATGGTTCTTGCCAAAGCAAATCCAGTAAAGTTTGAAGTAGTAAGCCGTTTTCAGATTACAAAGGGAACAGAACAGCACTGGGCGCATCCGGTAATTTATAAGGGAGTTCTTTATGTGCGTCACGGGGATAGTTTAATGGCCTACAAAATTAAATAAAGGAGCATTGCTTTCAATTAATTAAATTCCGAAGTATATCGTGAAAGAAAAAAAAATAATTGTTAGTGTTACCGTCTTGCTGGTGCTTATTTATGCCGGAGCCATCATAGGCTGGCATCTGTATGCGCCCCGCGAAAATATATTTGTCCAGGCTCCGGGAGCCGACAATCGTCCGGAAGGGTCTGCACGGAAAGCTGATGACGTACTTATCGGCGAGTATTTTATGAAATATGGAGAGACCTCTTCGTCTCTTACCGGAAAATGGAGCAGCTTTCGGGGCGAACGTTATGATAATCTGATTGAGACTGCCGAAAAGATAAATACTTCCGCGAATGAATATCCTGTCTTATGGAGCTTTGAAACGGGAGAAGGTCATGCCGCCCCGGTTATTTACAATGGCAGGGTTTATCTGCTGGATTATGATGAGGGATTAAAATCGGATGCGCTTCGCTGTTTCTCTCTGGAAACAGGTAAAGAGCTTTGGCGCAGATGGTACCGTGTTCCCATCAAACGAAATCATGGTTTCTCCAGAACCGTTCCGGTGGTGAGTGATACGTACGTTATCACGATTGGACCGCAAGGGCATGTGATGTGTTGCGACCCGTTGACAGGCGATTTGAAATGGTCGCTCGATATGCAGAAGACTTTTAAAACAGAAGTGCCTTTTTGGTACACAGGACAGTGCCCGCGTGTGGAGGATAATACACTGATACTCGCTCCTGCGGGAGAAGAAACTTTGCTGGCAGGAGTTAATTGTGAATCGGGGGAGGTGCTTTGGCAAACCCCCAATTCGGTGAAGTATAAAATGTCGCATTCGTCTGTGATGCCTATGACGTTGGGAGGTAAAAAAACATATGTCTATGTTGGAGTAGGCGGTGTGTGTGGAGTTTCCGCAGAAGAAGCAGATCGTGGAACGCTGTTATGGGAAACCAGCAAATGGCAGCCGTCTGTTGTTGCCCCGTCACCTCTGAAAATTTCCAGCAACAGTCTCTTTCTTGTAGCCGGTTACGGAACAGGAGGAGCCTTATTGCAGGTAACAAATTCGGGTGGAAAATGGACAGCCTCGGTAACGGACCAATACAAGCCGAACGAAGGTTTATCAAGCGAACAGCAGACTCCTGTTCTCTATAAAAATATGATCATCAGCGTAATGCCAAAAGACGGTGGAGGTCAGCGGGAGAGATTGGTTTATTATTCGGCATCCGACCTGCACACTTTGGTGTGGAGTTCGGCATCCGACGAACGCTTTGGATTAGGTCCTTACGTGGTTATAAATAACCTGCTTTTCGCATTCAAGGACGACGGAGAACTTTACGTGTACGAATTACAGGCCCGGAGCATGAAACTATTGAAGAAGCAACGTATCATGGAAGGAGCCGACGCTTGGGGTCCATTGGCTTATGCCGATGGAATGCTGATCGTACGTGATGCTCATACAGTAAAGTGTCTGAAAATTGTATAAATCTACTAGAATAAAATATGAAGCCTGAAATAAATAACAATCACGAACTGTCTCGCAGAAAGTTTCTGCGTACTTGTGGTTCTGTAGTCGCAGGAGGAAGTATCCTGGCTGTTTCCGGAGTGTTGATGCATAAGATATTAGTGCAGCCCGAAAATCATTCTGCAGTGGGTAATGGCAGCCAGTCGGATTCTTCCGTGCAATCAGGAGAAGGCGGCTTCAAATCGCCTTATAAATTAGCCTCTTCATTTAAAACCACTGATCCGATCGAGGGTTTTGAATTCTCCGGAGACCGGCTGATTGTGGCAACCTCAAAGAAAGTGTCCGTTTATGATCTGTCTGGTAACCTATTGCATCAATTTGCCGCAGGGGATACCATTCGTGATATCGTTGCAGAAAAAGAAATGATCTATGTTCTTTACCCTACCCGGATTGAAGTATTTAGTATGACAGGCGAGCGCTTGCGTGAGTGGGAAGCATGCAGCGAAGAATCTGATTACTGCTCGTTGGCAGTCGCCCCCGGATTTGTTTTTGTAACAGATGCAGCTAATAAAAACATTTGCAAATATACAACCGAAGGTGGTTTTGTTAAATTCATTCAAAGTCCCGAAGGCTTTATCGTACCCAGTTATTCTTTTGGTATTACCTATGCCAACGGAAGCATCTTTTGTTCGAATCCAGGCAGACACAAGGTGGAAAATTACACCCTGGAAGGAGAATTTATAGCCTCCTTTGGAAAGTCAGGTGCAGCAGCAGGATCCTTCTGCGGATGCTGTAATCCCGTTTATCTTAGCTTTAATGCCGGCGAAATAATTACCTCCGAAAAAGGGATTCCCCGTATCAGCTGTTACAGCCCTGAAGGAGAGTTCCGGACCATTTTATTAGATAGCAAAAGCCTGGGCGGAGGGAATGTTGCCTTCGATTTCAAGGTAAACAAGGACAAGATATATGTTGCAGCAAAAAATAAAATATCCACATTCCAATACGATCTGCAAGCGGCGGCAGAAACGGCCTGTTCGTCATGCTCTGTTGATTGCCCGTTACGTAAAGGAATAAATATTTGATTGAAACATGGAACAGAAAAAAGAAAATAAAAACAGTCCGATAGCCCGCCGAAAGTTCCTGCGTGTACTTGGAACGGCTGTGGCAGGAGGATCCATACTGGCTGTGTCGGGTGTATTGGCAAGCAGGTTGAAAAACGAAAAAGAGGCCAGCTATTACTGGCAGATAGATCCTCAGAAATGTACCCATTGCGGACGATGTGAAACCGATTGTGTACTGCAGGTATCGGCAGTCAAATGTTTTCATGCAAACAAAGTATGTGGTTACTGTGACTTGTGCGGCGGTTATTTCCGCTCCAATGCCAAAGAACTGAATACAGCGGCCGAAAACCTGATGTGTCCTACTGGTGCTATCCAGCGCAAATTCGTTGAAGATCCTTATTTTGAATATACCATTGACGAGAGTCTGTGCAACGGGTGCGGTAAATGTGTGAAGGGATGCAGCTCGTTTGGGAACGGCTCGCTTTACTTGCAGATTAAAAGAGATCTCTGTACCGATTGCAACGAATGTAAAATTGCCAGAGTATGTCCGTCGGATGCCATCACCCGCGTTTCAATGGATACGGCCTATAAACTTAAAGACTAATAGAATTATGAATAAAATACTGTATATCTGTCTATTTCTTCTTATTCTTGGAGAAGGTATGGCACAAAACAGGTTTCCGAAACCTGATTTTGAGTCGGGATACAAGTATCCGGAAATTCACCACGCTATTCCCAATGAAGAGCTGCTTGTAGCGATAGATATCATCCTGCTGGTGGCGTTAATGGGTATCGTATCCTGGGCTGTAATCAAAAAGCGCACCCGGGGACCTATTCTCTGGGTTTCAGTTATATCTGTGGCATACTTTGGATTCTTTCGCAAGGGGTGTGTCTGTAGTATCGGATCGGTACAGAATGTAGCTCTTGCGCTGACGGACAATACGTATGCATTGCCCTTGTCCGTTTTACTGTTTTTTATCTTGCCAGTTTTGTTTGCCTTCTTGTTTGGCCGGGTTTTCTGCGCAGGTGTATGTCCTTTCGGAGCTTTACAGGAGTTGGTTAACATAAAGAATTACAAATTGCCAAAAGCGCTCACTACCGTATTAGGTATGATGCCCTGGTTTTACCTTATTTTTGCTCTGCTTTATGCTGTAACAAGGAGTAGTTTCATCATCTGCCGCTTCGATCCTTTTATAGGTATTTTCCGTCTGGGCGGTGATATTGGCATGATTACATGCGGTGTCATACTGCTGATTATGGCCATGTTTACCGGTAGACCATTCTGTCGTTTCTTTTGTCCTTACGGTGCGCTGCTCAGTATATTCTCTTCCGTATCCATATGGAAAATTAAATTGACGGACAAACCGTGCATCAATTGTGAACTTTGCCACAATGCCTGTCCGGTTGATGCTATCAGACCGCCCTATGCCAACAAAGCGAAAGAGAGCAGGCTGCGGGGAGTAAAAAGACTTTTAAATTATTTTGTTCTCCTGCCTCTCCTGATACTCTGCGGAGCTTTTTTAATGCGTTCAGTAAGCAGTGAACTCAGCCGGGCCAATAAGGAAGTAAGACTGTATGATATGGTTATGCAACACGAAGCCAATCCGGGGGATGTACTTTCGCTGGAATTAGAAGCCTTTTACGGACAAGGAGATTCCATTGAAGGATTAACGCAAAGGTATGAAAAGGTACAGGCTGATTTTAAACTATATACAACGATTGCAGGTGCCCTAATGGGATTGGTTGTAGCAATCACGCTGATTGGCCTTTCGGTGAAACGCACACGCAAACAATATGAAATTGATCATGCTGCCTGTGTAGGATGCGCCAGATGTTTTAGTTATTGTCCACAATATAAAATAGGAAACGAATCAGGAAATATAGCATTATGAAAAAAGCGATTCTAAGAAATATAGCCATTGTTTCGGCTCTGTTTATAGTAACCTTCTCAATCATGTTGATTACCAATTATTTTCAGGTAAGAGACACGACACCTCTCCAAACAGAAGTGGTGGAAACGTTGAAACAATTGAATGATGCGAATAACACTAATCTCGCACTGCAGGAGCAGATACGTCAACTGGATTTGTTAGCCAGAAAAGCCTATTTTGTGAGGCTTGATCATTTGATGGCTGGTGTTTATATACTTTTGGGCATGCTGGTTGTGTTCATTGTCAGCGCCCGTTTTTACTTTGCAAAAGACAAAAACATTCCGGTTAAAACAATAGATCCGGTTGATGAGTGGGTTGATAAAACCCAGGCACGCAAATATGTTGTTTGGGTCGCTTCGGGGATGACTGCCGTAGCCTTGGTTTTTGTATTGCTGAGTTC
>JAGPJL010000008.1:10186-42857 GCA_018054455.1 Parabacteroides sp. | reverse complement strand
CTCCAAAATGCTGGTAACTTGCTGTTGCTGGGCACTTGCAGCACTAAGAATGAGAGAACAACCCATGGCACAAAGTATTCGTTTCATAATACACAAGAATTAAGAATGTACACAAACATACAAAAAAAGAAATAGAAAAAGCGGATAGCTGAACTCAATTCAGGCTATCCGCTCGATTAAAATAAGTAAAAAATTAAACGTAGTTTAATGTGCATGCTCTGCATGTCCTGAAGCTACTTTCTCAACAATATCATGAATGGCTTCCAACGAGTGCGTGTACCCTACATAAGCTTTTACATAAGCACGCCCTTTTTCGGGAGATTCATTTTTAACTTTGTCCAGCTCCTTAACAGCGTTGTATTTATCTTGCACAACCTTTGCGATATGACTGTTCAATTGTGTGATAAGATTATCTACGCTACCAGTTTCAATAGCCTTGTCGCTTAATTGAACAATGGGTTTAGCACTGCCGACCGGTTTGATTCCGTCGAAACCAAAACCTTCTGTTGCACGATGCAGGCGAATCAGCGTTTCAAGAAAGTGTTTCTCTACCAAATTATATATCTCCTTATCACCCTTTTTTAGGTTATATGTTTTAGTAAACAGCGCTCCTATTTCGGCTTCCTGTGCCGTATTTATCCATTTGTACACCAACTCTACGTTGTTCGTATCAAGCGCCCGAAGCGCATCTTTAACAACAGGGCCATCGTAAGAATCGCAATGGGCAAAGGCAGGAGATACTGCAAACAAGGATAAAGCAACTGTTACAAGTAAGACTCTTACGCTGGAAGACAAGCGTTGAACTAATCCTTTGGATTGAATCGGAGTAATCTGAAATTTCATTTTTGTTCTCATACTTTTAATCGTTTTTAAATGTTTCTACGACAAAAGTAGCCGAACAATATGGCCGAATCGCCCCACTTTAACAAGTGGGACTTATTTCAGACACACTATGAGTGCCAATTTATAGATGTATACTTTGGTGGCTGTTGGCCTTTTTGTACTCCGTAGGTGTTAATCCTGTCATATTCTTAAATATGCGATTAAAAGCTGTCTTCGAGTTGAAGCCACACTCCAGGGCAATACCCAGCACAGAGAAGCTGTCGTATTTGGGATTAAGTATCCTTAGTTTTACTTCTTCTACCCTGTAACCGTTTACAAAATTGAAAAAATTAAGTCCGAATACCTCGTTTATTACTTGCGAAAGGTAATGGGAAGGGATTTCCAATGCATCCGAAAGCTGTGCTAGCGTTAAATTAGGATCCAGAAAGGGTTTGCCCGATTGCATAAATATTCTGATTTTTTCGGCATAGGCCTCTGCCTCTTCCGGTTTCAAGGAAGAACCGGCATATTTAACTGTCTGCTCCGTGGCTTCTAATGCTTGGGATGGTAACGGTTGGACGAATATGGTACGTTGCTTCAATCCAAAGTAACCGATCAGGATAATAAATACAGATAGTAGCAGAAAGAGTCCGTTTGTACAAAATGTAGATGAAAACAGATAAAAACCATGGTGAATAATCACTACAGCAATCAGTGCAGACCAGACAATGCCGAAGATTAATACAAGTTTTCTTAGCCAATAGAGGTCAATTTCTTCTGTAAACGAGAAGTTGTTGAATATATTGACGTTATGCTTGCGAAGCAGGCGTATGGTTTGAAGGAAATAAATAGGTCCCGAAAGAGCTGTTATAGTAAGAAAAAATAGAAGAAAAGACGATGGCTCTGTCTGATTGTCCACATATGTCATGTTCACACCCTTAACCATGGAGGGAATTTGTGAAGCAACAGCCAGGTATACATTGAAAATCAGAAATGGAACAAAATGAAGCAGCTCTTTCCTTGATAGCTTACTTTTTTCTGTTACCAACGCCGAAGAATACAGATACATAAAGGGGCCATGAAGTAGAAAAAGCGAAATGAAAGCCGCAGATAGAATTGGGTGAAACCTAAAGATATACGACGAATAGAAAGCATAACAACCCGTATAGGCTCCTAAATAGAGGAGCCAGCTTATTAGTATTCTATCCCGAAAAGCCGTGGGCTTTTTCTGCCAGACTAATACGGCAAAGAAGAATGCGTTGAATGCTGCTATTAAAAAAATGTATTCCATACGAATACAATATTACGGTTTTTACCCGGATAATTCAGTAATCAGAACAAAAATGCAAGAAAAGAAAAGCGGAGGTATACCAATTGGTATTATCTCCGCCTATAATTGTGTCAGATTTAAATCCGAAATAGCTTCTCTACTTTACTCCCAAAAAATCTATCAGCAGATAAATGAGCGCAGCCAGAGCGGCACTCACAGGAATGGTAAGTATCCATGCCCAAAGCAGATTGATGGTAACGCCCCATCGTACAGCCGAAAGTCTTTTTACAGCGCCTACACCCATAATTGCACCTGTAATGGTGTGGGTTGTACTTACTGGGATCTTAAGAAATTCGGTGATAAACAGGGTGGTTGCACCGGCAGTCTCCGCACAAACCCCTTCAAGAGAAGTTACCTTGGTTATTTTTGTTCCCATTGTTTTTACAATACGCCATCCTCCGGCCATTGTTCCGATACCGATGGCCGCGAAGCAGGTTAAAGGTACCCAGTCGGGCATCGCATTTACTGAGTCAAGTTCGCCTGCAGCGATCATTGCAGTGGCAATAATACCCATTACTTTCTGCGAGTCGTTCATCCCATGACCAAGACTGAATAACCCGGACGAGACCAATTGCAAGCGCTTGAAAGTCTTTTCAGCTTTGCGGTTATTTACGTTTTTGAACAGCCATAGTACTCCGATGGTAATGATGGAAGAAATTATCATACCTACAAGCGGTGCCAATACAATAAAAGAAGCAATCTTAATGATGGTAGCTCCATGTATAGATTGTATCCCTGCTCCTGCAATGGCAGCTCCCGCAAATCCTCCGATAAGCGTATGCGAGGAGGAAGAAGGTATTCCAAGACGCCAGGTAAGCAGGTTCCAGCTGATAGCCGCAACAAGTCCTGAGAGAATGATAGGCAGTGTTATGTATTCGCGTATTACTGTTTTAGCCACAGTATCGGCAATACCAAATTCGCCAATCACATACTTAGCAACAAAAAAGGCAAGAAAATTAAACGCTGCTGCCCAAAGAACCGCCTGAAAGGGGGTAAGCACACGTGTTGTTACAATCGTGGCTATTGAATTGGCAGCATCATGAAATCCGTTGATAAAATCGAATATTATTCCTAAAACTATTACAATAATTAGTAGCGTCATATTTATTCTGGATTATCAGGCGTATTTTACTAAGATGGACTTGATTACCTTTCCGGTACTGTTTATTTTATTCACAGCCTTTTCAAGCTCTTGCGTAATTTCTTTCATTTTAATGAGTTCGACCGAACTCGTTTCTTCCTTAAAAAGGCTCATGATAGCTGTTTCATAAATTCCATCAGCCTCTTCTTCCAATCTCTTGATTTCACGGCAGTGGTTGCGTAACTGAGCATCTGTTTTCTTGAGGTTTTGCAATTCATTCACGGCAAGTTGCAATTCTAAACATCCTTTCTGAATGATATCAACCAGCAAAGCCGAATTCTTGTTTAACGTTTTAGGCGAATAAAGAAGTACCTTTTGTCCGCATCGGTTAATTATATCAATTACATCGTCCAGAATATCTGCCAATTCATGAATGTCTTCCCTGTCGAATGGAGTAAGGAATGTGTCATTTAGTGCCTTGAAAGTCTGTTTTGTAATCTTATCCCCCTTCACTTCTTCAGCTTTGATAAGGCGACATAACTCAATTCTGCGTTCAGGATTTTCTGTGGAGAAAAGCTCTTTTAACAAAACGGATGATTGTACAAGAATAGAGGTTGCTTCGTCAAGCAAAGGGAAAAATTTAACATCTTTCGGAGCGAATACGCTTAACAGAGTATTAATTTTCATCTGTAGTTAATTAATTTTGTTTTGTATACAAATTTAGAATATTCAGGATATTCTGCAATTATATCTTGTAAATATAATTAAAAAATAGTTGTTGTAAGGTGATATTAACCAGCTGATTGCCTTTTATATTGATGAGGGTATATAACGGCTTTCAAAAGGAATGTTCAGTAACGTTGTTTTGCTGTATATCGGATATGAAAACAATACCCCCTGTCAACTAGTATGACAGAGGGTATCGCGTTTTATACGTTAAAGCGGAAGTGCATAATGTCGCCATCTTCCACCACATATTCTTTTCCTTCCACACTCATCTTTCCAGCTTCCTTAACGGCGGATTCCGATTTCAGTGCGATAAAATCTTTGTATTTGATAACTTCGGCACGTATAAAGCCTTTCTCAAAGTCGGTGTGGATTACACCTGCGCATTGAGGTGCCTTGCTTCCCTTAAGGAAAGTCCAGGCACGAACTTCCTGTACTCCTACCGTAAAATAAGTGTCCAGGTTAAGCAGTTTATAAGCTGATTTGATAAGACGGGCTACGCCGGATTCTTCCAAACCTATTTCTGACAGGAACATGGAGCGTTCTTCGTAGGTTTCGAACTCCGCGATTTCGGATTCGATCTTGGCAGCTACAACAAGGATCTCCGCGTCTTCGTCTTTTACTGCCTCGCGTACCTGTTCAACGTATTTGTTTCCACTTACGGCGCTTGCTTCATCCACGTTGCAAACATACATTACCGGCTTACTTGTTAACAGAAATAGTTCGCGGGAAAGCTTTTGTTCATCTTTCGTATCGAAAGTTACTGTTCGCGCACTTTTTCCCTGCTCAAGAGCTTCCTTATATTTTACAAGTACCTCGTACATCATTTTCGCTTGCTTGTCGCCGCCGGTCTGTGCCTGTTTTTGCACTTTGGATATGCGGGACTCAATGGTTTCAAGGTCTTTTAGCTGCAACTCATAGTCGATAATTTCCTTGTCCCGCACAGGATTCACAGATCCGTCCACGTGAGTGATGTTATCGTCGTCGAAACAACGTAATACATGCAGGATGGCATCGGTCTCACGAATGTTTGCAAGGAACTTGTTTCCTAATCCTTCTCCTTTGCTGGCGCCTTTTACCAGACCAGCAATATCCACGATCTCGACCGTTGTAGGAACAATCCGGTTTGGATGAACCAATTCGGCCAATATGGTAAGTCGTTCGTCGGGAACAGTAATCACCCCCACATTGGGTTCGATTGTACAAAACGGAAAGTTAGCCGATTGGGCCTTCGCATTCGATAAACAGTTGAATAAAGTAGACTTCCCAACGTTGGGTAAGCCTACAATGCCACATTGTAATGCCATTATATTAGTCGATTTTTAGTATATACGTCTCTATTTGAGGGTGCAAAGATACTAAATATTCTTTTTGCATCCGCATAGGGTGTAAGTTAATGGGCTTCAAGCCAGTTGAAACCCTCGCCACAGTCGGCAATGAGAGGAACTCTTAGCTTGTAAGCGCCCTCCATTTCTTCCAGAACGATCTTTTTCACCTTTGCCATTTCGTCTTTATAAACATTAAAGTTGAGTTCGTCATGTACCTGAAGAACCATCTTGCTTTTCAGGTTTTCTTCTTCGAAACGTCCGAATATTCGTACCATGGCCATCTTGATAATGTCGGCGGCACTTCCCTGAATAGGGGCATTGATGGCGTTTCGTTCGGCATATCCGCGTACAACGGCATTCCCTGAATTAATATCCGGGAGGAAGCGTTTACGTTTAAATATAGTTTCCACATATCCCTTTTCTTTTGCCAGTTGGATACATTCATCCATATAGGCTTTGATACGCGGATAGGTCTGAAAGTACCCATCAATAAGTTCTTTTGCTTCACCCCGAGGGATGGTGAGGCGCTCGGATAAGCCAAATACCGAGATTCCATAGATAATCCCGAAGTTGGCTGTTTTGGCCTTTCTTCGCATATCGCTTGTTACCATTTCCAAGGGTACATTGTATATTTTAGCTGCAGTAGCCGCATGAATATCCGCTCCGCTGTTGAATGCCTCTATCATGTTGGGGTCTTCGCTAAGATGAGCCATAATCCGAAGTTCGATTTGGGAATAGTCGGCAGAGAAAAACAAACAATCTGCATTGTCGGCCGTAAAGGCTTTCCGTATCTCTTTCCCCATTTCGTCACGTATCGGAATGTTCTGCAGGTTTGGATTGCTTGACGACAATCTACCAGTAGCTGTTACCGTTTGGTTGAACGAAGTGTGTATCTTGCCTGTTTTACGATTAATAAGCTCAGGCAAAGAATCGATGTAGGTGCTAAGCAGTTTCTTTATACCCCGGTACTCAAGCAGTTTACCTATTATAGGATGTTTTGACCGTAACTTCTCAAGGGTCTCTTCGTTGGTTGTGTAGTTGCCGGTCTTGGTTTTCTTTGCCTTGTCCATTATCTGTAACCGATCGAAAAGTATTTCACCCACTTGTTTGGTGGAATTGATATTGAAAGGCATGCCTGCCAGCGCATAGATTTCTTCTTCGAGGGATATAAGTGCTGCCGTGAGTGTCCGTGAGGATTGCTTAAGTGCTTCAATGTCGAGGGTAATCCCTGTTACTTCAATTTCCTCGAGCACGTAGATGAGTGGCATCTCCATATCGAAGAAGAGCGACTCAAGTCCTTCTTTTTTTAAGACTGGGGCAAAGTAGTTTTTAAGCTGCAATGTTATATCGGCATCTTCCGCTGCATATTCTGCCACTTGTTCCACAGGAACGTCGCGCATGGTCGACTGATTTTTTCCTTTCGGTCCGATCAGTGTTTCTATGGAGACCGGTTTATATTTCAAATAGGTTTCCGACAAGTAATCCATGTTGTGGTGCAATTCCGGATTGAGAAGGTAATGGGCGATCATGGTATCGAAAAGAGGACCGCTTACCTTCACATCGTACTTACGCAGTACAACCATATCGAATTTGATATTTTGTCCGATCTTCTGAATTTTTTTATTTTGCAGTGCCTCGGCAAAATGACCGACAACTTTCTTTGCTTCGTCATAATTTGCCGGTACAGGTACATACCAGGCTTCATTTTCCTTCACGGCAAACGACATTCCTACTAATCCGGCAGTGAGGGGATCTATACTGTCGGTCTCTGTGTCAAAAGCAAAATAATCCTGACTCGCCAAAAACGACCCTAACGACTGTCTTTTGTCTTCATTATCAACAAGATGATATGTGTGCGAGGTGCTTTTTATGTCTCTGAGATTTGAATATTTTTCTTCTTCCGTTACCTCGTCCGTAAATATCGCAAAGAGATCGCCTTGAATCGGAGCCTTGTTTACGGGTTTGGGAGCTTCTCCTTCCAGTTTAGTGAGAAATCCTCTTAATTCTAAATTAGTGTAAATTTCTCTTAATTTTTCTGTATCTGGATTTTCCCGAATACAACCTTTGGCATCGAACTGAATGGGAACATCTATTTTGATGGTAGCCAGAAAACGGGAGAATATAATTTGTTCTTTGTTCTCTTCGACCTTCTTTTTAAGGGCTCCTTTTAGTTGGTCGGTGTTAGCCAGCAAATTGTCAATGCTCCCGAACTCGGCAAGTAATTTCTGGGCTGTCTTTTCTCCGACTCCCGGACAACCGGGAATATTATCGGACGAGTCCCCCATGAGTCCAAGTAAATCGATTACCTGTTCGGTGGAGGTAAGGTCGTATTTAGCCAACACCTCCGGAATACCCATAGTCTCGTAGCCTCCGCCAAACTTAGGACGGTACATAAATATATGTTCGCTCACCAGCTGACCATAGTCTTTATCGGGAGTCATCATGTACACCTCGAAGCCTTCTTGTTCGGCTTGTTTGGCAATTGTTCCTATAACATCATCCGCTTCATAACGGGGAACCTCAAGTATGGGAATGTTATAAGCTTTGATAATGTCTTTTATAATGGGAACCGACTGCCTGATTACTTCGGGAGATTCTTCCCTTTGAGCCTTGTATTGTTCAAAGGCTTCGTGACGGAAAGTCGGACCCGATGGATCGAATCCCACAGCTATGTGCGTCGGATTTTCACGCCTTAATACATCTTCGAGAATATTTATAAAACCAAATATGGCCGACGTATTCATTCCTTTGGAGTTGATACGTGGGGCTTTAATAAAGGCGTAATATGATCTGTAGATCAGCGCGTAGGCATCTATGAGGAAAAGCTTCATCGTTTTAACACGTTTTAGAAACATAAACTTCGGTAAATGTACGAAATTTCTCGCTTACTTGTAAGTTTTTGCTACTTTTGCATATCTTTGAAGCTTAGTATGAATACACGTAGTAAAATAGAGGAGCCGGTAGCTAAGGAGTTTCTGCAATTTAATGATGAATTTGCTGATTCTCTTAAAAGTGAGACACGCAGATTGCAGTCGGCTATCGACCAGATCCAGCATGCAGTTGGTAAACATGTCCGTCCGTTGCTGGTACTTCTGACAGCTAAAGCGTGTGGAAAGATTACAGATAACACCATAAATGTAGCGGTTCTGCTTGAGCTGCTTCATACCGCAACGTTGATTCATGACGATGTAATTGATGAAACCAAGGAGAGGAGAGGTTTACCTTCTCTGAATGCGATTTTTGATAACCGCATTTCTGTGTTGGTTGGCGATTATATTCTTTCTTCCGCACTTATCCGCGCCATTAAAACCCGCAATCTTCAGATTATATCCATTGTTTCCAATCTTGGACGCGATCTTTCCGAAGGGGAGATCAAACAGCTGGAGACTGCCGAAGAGTCTATTGTGGATGAGGAGGCGTATATGCAGGTAATTAAAAAGAAGACGGCGACCTTGTTGGCGGCATGTACCGAAACCGGTGCCATTTGTGCCGATGCTCCTGCCGAAATTATCGAAAAAAGTAAGCTTTTTGGCGAATATCTTGGTTACTGTTTTCAAATAAAGGATGATATTTTCGACTATTATAAAAATGAGGACTTAGGAAAACCTACCGGGAATGATATTCGCGAAGGGAAAGTTACCTTACCATTGCTTTATGCTTTAAAGACTGCAGATCCTTCTGCTGTTGCCTTGTACATGGATTTGTTGCGTAAAAAGGAATTCACGCAGGAACAGATAGAAATGCTTATTGCCTTTGCTATTAATAATGGTGGAATAGAGTATGCCACCAAGTGCATGAAAGAGTATCACGCCAAAGCTGTTGATATTCTTACCAGCTTTCCGGATTCAGAAGCGAAAGCGGCCTTGATTTTACTTGCAGACTATATTATAGAACGTACAAAATAAAAGAGGGTAGATCAAATGTCTGATTACCCTCTTTTATTCTATATGTTTTGCTGACTTTTTTGATGAGTAGTCAGCAACTATTCCTCTTTATTTTCCCAAACGGTTTTCAATATCTTTTACAAGGCTGCTTGCACCTATACGGAACAATTCCTTATTCAACCAATCTTCACCCAGTTTCTCCTTAACAATGGTATAATATTGAACAGCTTCTTCTGCTGTACGTACGCCTCCGGCAATTTTAATTCCCACTTTCTTTCCTGTTAGTGTATGGTAGGCACGGATGGTTTCACAGATTGTAAATACTGCTTCAGGTGTAGCTCCCGGATATCCTTTTCCTGTTGAAGTTTTAATGAAATCGGCTCCGCTGTAAAGAGCCATTACAGTAGCCCGTTGAATGTTGTTGGCAGTTGCCAATGCGCCTGTCTCCAGAATTACCTTTAGTTTCGAATCCCGGCATGTATCTTTCAGTTCTGAAAGTTCTTCCGAAAGTTCTTCGTAATTTTCTTCCATGAAGTAGCCGAGATTCATCACGACGTCTATTTCGTCTGCGCCGTCTGCTACCGCTAACGCTGTTTCAGCAATCTTTATTTCGGTGAATGTCTGCGATGAAGGGAATCCTCCTGCAACCGATGCGATGGCTACGTCTTGCGCGGTCAGTGCCTGTTTTACGGTATCAATAAAAAGAGGATAGGTACAAATAGCCGCCACATTGGGAACGTCTGGACGGGTTCCTTCAAAATCGTTTACGCTATCTACCAGTTTCCATATGCTCTCTTTGCTGTCGAGACTGGTCAATGAGGTTAAATCGATGCATCCGTGGATTACTTTTAAAACTTCAGGCGTAAAGTTCGCCTGAGAATTCTTTTCTATTAGGGCATTTACCTGAGCCGATATTTTCTCGTCGGGTAGGGGAGCCGCGTATTTACTGAATGCTTCCTGATACTTGTCCATTTTTATAATTTTGAATTGTTTTGATGTCTTTCTTTATCTCTTGTCGTTTTCTTTTCCAGATTTTTGCGAAATGCTTCTGTCAGATCTACGCCTGTTTGATTTGCAAGGCAGAGCAATACCCATAGAACATCTGCCATTTCATCGCCTAAATCACGGTTCTTGTCGCTTTCCTTAAAGGATTGTTCGCCATAGGTTCGAGCCATGATTCGCGCAAGTTCGCCTACTTCTTCGGTAAGAATAGTCATATTCGTAAGCTCGTTAAAATAGCGGACACCATAGGTTTTAATCCAATTATCCACTAGTTTCTGGGCGTCATTAATGGTAATATTTTCCATTTTATTCTTTGTTTTGAGAGTCGATAACGATTGTAACCGGTCCGTCGTTAAGTAATGCTACCTTCATGTCTGCTCCAAATATTCCCGTTCCAACAGGTTTGCCGAGTTCAAGCCCCATTTCTTCGCAAAAAGACTCATACATCGGTATGGCTTTGTCGGGTTTGGAAGCTTTAATGTAGGATGGACGGTTCCCTTTTTTGGTCGACGCGTGCAGTGTAAACTGACTTACAACCAATATATCCCCGTTCGATTCTAAGACAGAGCGGTTCATTACGCCGTTTTCATCGTCGAATATCCGTAGATTAACCACCTTTTTAGTAAGCCAAACGACGTCCTCTTCAGTGTCCCGGTCTTCGATACCTAACAGGACCAACAGCCCACTTCCAATTTCGGATTTTACCTTTCCATCGATGGTAACTGAAGCATGCTTTACCCGTTGTATAACTGTTCTCATAGCAACCTATTTCTCTTTTATTATCTTTAATCCTTCAAGCAATACGTTTGTTTTGGCCACTCCAATCAGTTGCCTTAGCTCTTCTTGCGATGCCTCGCGAATTCGCTTTACGCTTTTGTATTGCTTCAAAAGTACAACTTTTGTCTTTTCCCCGATCCCTTTTATGAGATCTAATTCGGAAATAGTCTGCTTTTTGCTTCGAAGCGAACGGTGGAATGTTATTCCGAATCGGTGCGCTTCGTCTCGTAATTGCTGTATTACTTTCAGTGTTTCCGAATTTTTATCCAGAATTAAGGGGATTGGATCACCCGGAAAGAAGATTTCTTCGAGCCGTTTTGCTAATCCTACAATGGTGATTTTGCCAAGCAAGTCCAGTTCCCGTAGCACTTCGGTTGCGGCATTAAGCTGTCCTTTTCCACCGTCAATGATGATTAGTTGGGGCAGGGGAGCCTCTTCTTCCTTTAATCGGGTATAACGGCGGGTAACAACTTCTATCATGGATGCAAAATCGTCCGGACCTTCCACTGTTTTAATATGAAAGTGACGGTAATCTTTCTTTGCCGGTTTGGCTTTTTTAAATACAACGCAGGCTGCTACCGGATTTGTTCCCTGGATATTTGAGTTGTCGAAACACTCAATATGCATTGGTAATTCATGCATGTGCAGGTCTTTTTGCATGGTACTTAGGATGCGCGTTGTGCGTTGTTCCGGATTCAGCTTTTCAGCCTGTTTTAGCTTGTCTACTTTAAATTGTTTAACGTTCTGAAGTGACAGATCCAGCAGTTTTTTCTTGTCTCCTTTTTGAGGAATAAAGAAAGAAACCTGGCTCATAAGCTCTATATCCGGAAGAAAAGGTACGATTATTTCGCGTGCCTGACTCTTAAATCGGGTACGCATTTCAATTATCCCCAGCCCTAGCAATTCTTCTTTAGCTTCATCTAACCTTTTTTTGTACTCGAAGGTATAGGCTTGTACGATGGCTCCGTTTCCGATATGAAGGTAGTTGATATAGGCAGAACGTTCGTTTTCATCGAAAGAAAACACGTCGATGTTGTGCAAAGAAGGGGTTACTACGGTCGATTTTGATCTGTAATTCTCTATGGCAAGGTAGCGCTCTTTTACCTTTTGTGCTTCTTCGAAACGAAGTTCTGAGGCAAGTTGCTGCATTTCATCGTAGAGTATTTTACTTACTGTCGAGATGTTTCCCTTTAAAATTTCTTTAATTTCTCCTATATTTCGATTGTAGTCTGCCGAACACTGAAGTCCTTCGCATGGACCCAGGCAGCGTTTAATGTGATACTCCAGGCAAACTTTATATCTTCCCTGAGCGATGGATTCGGGTGTTAACGGGTATTTGCAAGTGCGAATTGGATATAGTTCTTTAATCAGATGAAGCATGACCTTCGCTGTAAATAACGATGGATACGGACCAAAGTATTGAGATCCGTCCCGAACGATATTTCTTGTTTGAAATACTCGGGGAAAATACTCGTTCTTGATAACGATGGAAGGGTAGGTTTTGTCGTCTTTAAGCAGTACATTATACCTTGGATGATACTCTTTGATCAGATTATTCTCAAGCAAAAGAGCATCTTCTTCCGTATCTACAACAATATATTTAATTTCCCGGATGTGCTTTACAAGTACCCTCGTCTTATTATTGTCGTGTTCTTTGTTAAAGTATGAGTTAACCCGTCGTTTTAGGTTCTTCGCTTTTCCGACATATATAATTGTTCCCTTTTCATCGTAGTATTGGTAACATCCCGGTTTTTCGGGAAGTATTGCCAATAGAGACGAGAAGTTTGTATCCCTTTCTTTTGTCATACGAATAACGTGGTAAAACTAAATTTATCACCGTTAAAAAGCCCTTTGTCGCCTAGTTTTAACGAAGGAATAACAAGCAGACTCATAAAGGCGAGTGTCATCTGCAATGAGCTTAATGTAGAGCCCAGATCCTGCATTTTGCTTTCAAGAATTCTGTAAGTAGCATCGATTTCATCGAGAGGAAGCGGACTTAGCAGTCCGGCTATTGGCAGTGACAGTGTAGTTGTCTCTGTTCCATTTACTACAGTTATTCCTCCTTGCTGTAAGATGACTTCGTTAATTGCTTTTGCCAGCTCTTCGTCTGTACACCCTATAGCGATTATATTGTGACTGTCGTGAGTTATGCTTTGGGCTACCGCTCCCCGTTTTAATCCGGTCCCTTTTATGAATCCAATGGATAGGGGTGCTTTTTGGTAACGATTTACTACCACGATCTTAATAATATCGGTTGAAGTATCAGAAATTGCCATTCCTTCTTTTACTGCAGGAGAAACAATTTCTTCCGAAGTATCCAGGTTCCCGTCCGTGCATACTATAACCCGCATCTTATCTGAAATGGCTTTTACCTCCAGTTCTTTCATCGTGATTGGCTGAGCATGAAATTTGTTTATCGGAACTACGTCCTTTTCTGGAAAATGAATCTCTTTTCCATCGTATATACATTCTCCTTTTACAAAGGTCTCTTTTATGTTCAGCGCTTTAAGATCGTCAATGATAATAAAATCGGCCGAATCTCCTTCTTGCAGGAAACCAATCGGCATGCCGTAATGCTTTGCCTGATTGTACGAAGAGGCCCGTAATACATCATACAGATCATAACCAAGATCGAGAGCCCGTTTTACAAGTCCGTTTATATGACGTTCCAACAACGTGTTTGGGTGAATGTCGTCACTGCATAACATCACTTTATCTGGAAATTCTTTAATAAGTGGATGGAGTGCATTAAAGTTTTTGGCTGCACTGCCTTCACGTATTTGAACGAACATTCCTTGTCTGCATCTTTCTTCGCCTTCTTCAAGGGTCGAGCATTCGTGATCTGTGCTAATTCCTTTTTGTATGTAGTCAGATAAAACCTCCCCTTTACCATTAGGAAAATGACCGTCTATCGGCTTGCCGGTTTCTTGTGCAGCTTTTATTTTATTTATTACTTCGGCATCGTTTCCTAATACGCCTGGATAGTTCATCATTTCTGCCAGGAAATGCAGGTCGTCTCTTTGGAGTAATGTTTTGGTGGTAGCCGCATCGATAATTGCACCGGAAGATTCAAATGGGGTAGCAGGTACACACGACGGAACACCTATCCAATAATAGAAAGGAAGTCCCTCGGCGTTGTTGACCATGAAATCGATGCCCTCAACTCCTAATACATTCGCAATTTCATGGGGATCAGCAACGATTCCAATTGTTCCATGTTTGCATGCAGCCGCCCCGAAGTTGGCCGGTGTACACATGCTGCTTTCAATATGAACATGAGCATCAATAAATCCCGGAAGTATATATTGATTTTCTACTGATCCTGTCTTCTGTATATGAAAAATCTTACCATCTTTTAGCGTAATGGAGGCTCCATAGGTTTCACGGTTAATTATGTCAACCAGATTTCCCTTTATTGTTTTTATTGTTTCTTTGCCCATTCTTAATTCTTAATTGTTAAGTTTCACGTGGAACAATTACCCTATTTATCTTCCTAAAAGTACCAAAAGAATGTTGATGTCACTTGGGGAAATTCCCGGAATGCGGCTTGCCTGAGCAATGGTATCCGGGTCTATTTTAGTTAGCTTCTGTCTGGCTTCTGTAGATAGAGACTGGATTTCATTGTAATCAATTTTTCCTTTAATCTTAATGTGTTCCAATCGGTTTATTTTGTCGGCTATCACTTGCTCGCGACGAATGTATCCGTCGTATTTTATCTTGATTTCTGCCGCTTCAATAATCTCTTCCTTGCGCGAGGCAGGTAGCTTATCAAGCATCTGCTTAAAGGCGGGGATCAATTCCGCCAGAGAATTAATAGTAAGCTGTGGACGAGTAATAAGGTCTATTAGCTTACACCCTTGTTTAAGGGCCGTAATACCTAATGCTTCCAGTCCGTCGTTGATATATTGTGGTTTGATGGAGTAGTTGTTGGCAAACTCCAATACCGCGTCGCGTTGTGCTTTCTTTTCTTTTAGCAGCTCCAGACGGTCGGCCTTCGCTAACCCAATTTCATAAGCTCTTTCTGTAAGACGCATATCCGCATCGTCCTGACGAAGCAGAATCCGATATTCAGCCCGGGAAGTGAACATGCGGTATGGTTCGTCTACACCCTTTGTTACCAGGTCGTCAATAAGAACACCGATATAAGCCTCGTCGCGGCCAAGGATAAAAGGTTCTCCTCCGTGGCAGCCAATGTGAGCATTTATACCGGCAATGATCCCTTGTCCACCCGCTTCTTCGTAACCTGTGGTTCCGTTTATTTGTCCTGCGAAAAATAGATTTTTAATCAGCTTCGTCTCCAGCGAATGATGTAGCTGGGTAGGCATAAAGAAGTCATATTCTATTGCATATCCCGGACGATAAATATGAACATCCCGGAAAGCCGGAATTTCTTTCAGCGCACGCAACTGAATGTCGAGTGGGAGCGAAGAAGAAAAACCATTCAAGTAATATTCCTGTGTTGTTTCTCCTTCAGGTTCCAAAAACAGTTGATGTTGGGTTTTGTCGGCAAACGTTACAATCTTGGTTTCAATGCTGGGGCAATAGCGCGGTCCTATACTTTGGATCTGTCCATTGTACATCGGCGAATCGCCTAATCCACTTCGCAGAACATCATGAACTGCTTCGTTTGTGTAGAGCATCCAGCAGCTAAGTTGCTTGAGTCTGCGGGGCTCAAAATCGAGATAAGAAAACTTATGAAAGTCGCTTTCCCCTTTTTGTTCTGTTGTGTCTTCAAAGTGAACAGTTCGTCCGTCGATACGAACCGGGGTCCCTGTTTTCATCCTTCCGGCTTCCATCCCCAGGCTAACCAGTTGTTCGGTCAGACCGAAAGAAGCTGGTTCAGACATACGTCCGCCACCCAGTTTGGTCCGTCCGATATGGATGAGTCCATTAAGAAAAGTCCCATTGGTAAGTACTACCGCACCTGCCCGAAACTCAACATTCATATTTGTTATTACTCCGCAAACGCGTCCGTCCTCAACAATGAGTTCGCGAACAGCATCCTGCCACATGTATAGGTTCGGTAAGTTTTCTAATATCCCACGCCACTCCTGAATAAATTTAGCACGGTCACTCTGGGCACGCGGGCTCCACATAGCCGGACCTTTCGATCTGTTAAGCATCCGGAATTGAATAGCAGTATTGTCTGTCACAATACCCATATATCCCCCAAGGGCATCAATTTCGCGTACAATCTGTCCTTTGGCAATACCACCAACAGCCGGATTGCAACTCATCTGAGCCACTTTATTCATGTCCATTGTAATGAGAAGTGTTCTCGAGCCCATATTGGCAGCAGCAGCAGCGGCTTCACAGCCTGCATGTCCGGCACCAACAACAATTACGTCGTATTTAAAATTCATTTTTTTGCCTTTTGTTATATCGCTCTATAAATATAGAAATATATCTTATTGATTGATAGTCAGTTGATTGAATGCAGTAAAGGCCTTAAGCTTTCCTGTCTTCTTCGGAGAGCAAGGTGAGAGCTTCGTTCTCTTTTGCCGTCATAATCTCTCTTTCTCCCGGACCTTTGTCGTTAATTCCGCAAAGATGTAAAACACCGTGAATAATGATACGGTGCAGCTCTTCCACGTAATTCGTACCAAACATGTCAGAGTTACTTTTTACAGTATCTAAACTAATAAACAAATCTCCGGATATTTTAGTTCCTTCCGAATAATCAAAGGTGATAATATCTGTATAATAATCGTGCTGAAGATATTGTTTGTTTACCTCCAGAATCTTTTCATCCGAACAGAAGATATAGCTGATATCACCGGCTCTCTTTCCATACAGGGCGGCCACTTTCCTGATCCAGTCGCCAACCGCTTTCTTTTTTATTGCGGGAAGCTTTACTTCTTCCGCATAATAAGCTATTGCCATTTTTAAGTATTAAGTATGAGAAAAGAATAAATAAGCAAGAACAATGGCAGCAATGGCACCAGCCAAATCTGCCAGTAACGCACATTGCACCGTGTAACGAGTGTGGCGGATACCTACGCTTCCGTAGTACAAGGCAACCACATAGAATGTAGTGTCGCAAGCACCCTGAGCAGTGCAGGCAAGCCGGCCTACAAACGAATCAGCCCCGTAAGTATTCATCGCGTCCAGCATCATACCGCGTGCGCCGCTTCCGCTAAGCGGTTTCATTAGTATGGTAGGCAAAGCCCCCACAAATTCAGTGTCAATACCAAGAGACCCTATGCCAAATTTAACCCCTTCAATTACAAAATTCATTGCTCCGGAAGCACGGAATACACCAATGCCTACAAGGATAGCAATAAGGTAGGGTATGATGGTTATGGCGGTTTTAAAGCCTTCTTTAGCCCCTTCGATAAAAGCATCGTAGACATTTATTTTTTTGCGTACACCACTAACTATAAATCCACAGATAATGGTAAACAAAAGCGTATTGGCGAACACGGTTGAGTAGAGTGAAATCTGTTCCTGCTGGAGCGTGCTAAAAAACCAGATAATACCCCCAATGAAGAGGGCTAACCCACCAAAGAAGAGAACCAATTCTTTTTGCAGCATATTGATCCGTTGCTTAAAACAAACTGCAATGATTGCCACAAGGGTGGAAATGAACGTAGCAAGCAGAATTGGCAGAAATACATCCGACGGATTGGCTGCACCCAATTGTGCCCGGTACATCATAATGGTTATGGGAATGATCGTCAGTCCTGATGCATTTATACATAAAAACATAATCATGGCATCGCTGGCGGAATCTTTCGACTTGTTGAAAGATTGCATCTCCTGCATGGCTTTTAATCCCATGGGGGTTGCCGCATTATCCAGACCAAGCAAATTTGCCGAAAAGTTCATGAATATGGCCCCTGTTGCAGGGTGTCCGGCAGGAATACCCGGGAAAAGCTTGCTGAATACCGGAGCAGCCATTTTGGCGAAACGTTGGATAACGCCTCCTTTCTCTCCAATCTTCATGATGCCAAGCCAAAGGGAAAGAATTCCGGTTAATCCTAATGAAATCTCGAAACCGGTTTTGGCCGAGTCGAAAGACGCGTTAATTATATCTGTAAATACAGCCACGTCGCCGCCAAAGATTAGTTTGCCCATTGCTACCACAAAGGCAACTAGAAAAAAGGCGATCCAGATGTAGTTCAATACCATAGTAATCTCTTTTAACCCACAAAAGTAGTAATTCTTCTTTGTATAAAGGATTTGTTTTGTTTAAATTTGGCAGCTGTAAAAAATTATAACGTACAATATGAAGAAGATACTGGTAACATTCGATATGTTCCGAGAAGGTTTTACTGAATTGGAAAGCAAATATGAAGTAGTATTTCCCGATGGTAGAGATTTTACCTACGACGAAGTTTCGGAAATGATTCCCGATTACGATGTGCTTTGTTCCATGTTTGACTTCCCGGTGGACAAGGCTTTGATTGATCGGGCCACCAATCTGCAACTCGTAGCTAATTATGCCGTAGGGTATAACAATATTGATGTAGCCTATGCTTTGTCGAAAGGCCTTACCATTGCCAATACGCCTGATCCGGTAACAGCCCCAACCGCAAATCTTGCGTTAGGACTTATGCTGGATACAGCCCGCCGAATAACCGAATGCGACAGGAAGCTTCGCACAATGGGCAAAAGCATGAAAGTGGGAGTGCTTGAAAATCTTGGGGTATCAATAACCGGACAAACCTTAGGTATTATTGGGCTGGGACGCATTGGCAAAGCCCTTTGTAAAAGAGCCCGTGCTTGTGGTATGAACGTGATATATAACAACCGTCGTCCGCTGTATATTGAAGAAGAAACAAAGCTGGGTGCTTCTTTTGTTTCGATGGAAGAGCTGCTGGCGCAATCGGATTTTGTATCGCTTAATCTTCCTTACAATCAGGAAACGTATCATATTATTGGCGAAGCCGAACTAAAACAAATGAAACCGTCGGCCATACTTATCAATACGGGCAGAGGACCGCTTGTAGACGAGCATGCTCTGGTAAAGGCATTGCAAGATGGCACTATACACGGAGCAGGTCTGGATGTATTCGAATTTGGAGATTACCCGCTTCCCGAATTACTTGAACTGGATAATGTGGTTCTTACGCCTCATATCGGAACACAAACCATGGATGCCCGCATAGCCATGGCGCGCGCGGTCGCCAATAATGTAATAGGTTTTCTGGAAGGCGATCGTGCCGTTTCACGTGTAACCCGTCCATGACAGCCTCTTTTATTCTGCAGGAACTCCTGTCAGTAGCCAATCCGGAAAAGGCTATGTTCCTGCAGGGATTTTTTAAAACCGGAAAGGGTCAGTATGCCGAAGGCGATGTTTTTCTCGGCTTAGTGGTTCCTCATACCCGGAGTATTGCCAAATCCAACAAGCAAACACCTCTTTCCGAACTGGAAATACTGATCCAAAGCGAGTATCATGAAGCTCGTCTTTGCGCTCTACTTATACTTGTCGAGCAATTTAAGAAGGCTTCCGAATCCGAAAGAGCTGCCATATATACTTTCTATCTGAATCATACCAGCCAGATTAATAACTGGGATCTGGTAGACATTAGCTGTCCGTACATAGTGGGAAGTTTCCTGCTCGGCAAAGATTGTTCCCGTCTGTATGAATTAGCCGAAAGCAATCACCTTTGGTCTCAACGTATCGCCGTTGTTTCAACCATAGCATTTATTCGCAAAGGAGAATTTATGGATACCTTCGCACTTGCCGAAAAATTATTGATTCATGAACACGATCTTATGCATAAAGCTGTAGGATGGATGCTGCGCGAAGTAGGAAAGAAAGACCGGGCCTCTCTTACCGATTTTCTTGAACGCAATGCCAGCCGGATGCCACGTACGGCATTAAGATATGCCATCGAGCACTATCCGGAAGCAGAAAGAAAGGCGTTTTTATCCGTGAAGCAAATCAAAAATAAGTGATATTCCTGCCAGGAAACTCCTCAATGGTGAAGGATATCAATCCTATAAGGAAAAAGAGTAATCTATTATTACCACATCCCTATCTACAATAGCTCGTTTTATAAGTCGTTAAAAGACTATTATTATAAACTACAGCAATATTAATAAAATATTTTATTTACATTGCTTCTTTAATAAGAAATAATTTATAAATTTGTGACTTCTAATTATAAAACAAGGTGTTATGAAAAACAAAAACATTTATCCATGGCTTGTCGTTGCGATGCTTTGGGGCGTTGCACTGCTAAATTACATGGATAGACAAATGTTATCTACAATGAAATCTGCCATGCAGATCGATATCGTGGAATTGGAATCAGCCACAAACTTTGGCAGATTGATGGCCGTGTTCCTTTGGATCTACGGATTAATGAGTCCGATTTCGGGAATCATTGCCGATCGCATGAATCGAAAATGGTTAATTGTGGGAAGCTTGTTCGTATGGTCTGCGGTTACTTCGCTCATGGGCGAGGCCGAAACATTCCAGCAGATTTACTGGCTGAGAGCCCTTATGGGGGTAAGCGAAGCACTCTATATTCCAGCCGGACTCTCTTTAATTGCAGACTATCACACCGGAAAATCACGTTCTCTGGCAGTTGGTATTCATATGACCGGCTTATATACAGGACAAGCTATCGGCGGATTTGGCGCAACCGTTGCTGCCGCCTTCACCTGGAATACTACCTTTCATTGGTTTGGTATCATTGGTATTGTCTACGCCTTCCTGTTAATGCTTTTTCTGAAGGATAAGAAAAGCTCTTTTGCCGAACATCCAAAAGGATCGGCTACTGTACCCAAGGAGAAAAAATCATTGTTCAAAGGTCTGGGCATGCTGTTCAGCAACCTCTCTTTCTGGATTATCTTACTTTACTTTGCCGCACCAAGTCTACCGGGATGGGCAACCAAGAACTGGTTACCAACGCTTTTTGCCGATAGTTTGAACATTCCTATGTCTCAGGCTGGGCCTATAGCTACCATCACCATTGCCTTATCATCCTTTATTGGGGTAATAGCAGGAGGTATCCTTTCCGACAAATGGGTGCAAAAGAATATACGCGGACGCGTTTACACCGGAGCCATCGGATTAGGAATGACTATCCCTTCGCTGCTTTTGCTGGGTTATGGAAGCGGATTGATAAGCGTAGTAGGAGCCGCGCTCTGCTTCGGGATTGGTTACGGTCTGTTCGATGCCAACAATATGCCTATTCTTTGTCAATTTGTATCGTCCAAGAACCGGGCCACTGCCTATGGCGTGATGAATATGGTTGGCGTGTTTGCCGGCGCATTTATTACTGATTTGCTGGGCAGATGGGCAGACGGAGGCAACCTGGGTGCCGGATTTGCCATGCTGGCCGGTATTGTCTTCGTTGCTTTGGCCGCTCAGTTGTTCTTTTTGCGCCCAAAGACCGACAATATGTTGGAATAGCTTAGCATGTAACTTTTAATCATAGCAACAAAAATGATTGTATCCAATTTATCAAACAGCAGTAGGGTGGAAGGACTTCACCCGCTGTTTAAAACGCTTTTCGATTACGTAAAAGGCAACGATCTTCTCCATGCAGAGTTGGGACGTATTGTGCTTGATGGCGACAACCTGTTTATAAACAATGTGAATCCGGAGTGCGTACCAGCCGAAAAGCAGGTGCTTGAAGTACACCACGACTATATCGACGTGCACATCCTGCTTGAAGGAGCCGAAACCATTGGATGGAAAGTTATAGAAGATGTAAAAGAGGAAGTAAAGCCTTATGAAAAAGAAGGCGATTGCGCACTTTATTCAGATAAACCAAGTACATTTGTACATCTTCAGCCGGGAGAATTTATGATTGTGTATCCGGAAGACCCTCATGCTCCTGTAATTGGAGAAGGAAAAATACGCAAGCTGATCGCCAAGGTGAAGCTATGAAACAAACTTGTTAATTATGAATAAAGAAATTGATTTGTCCGTATCTTGCTACGGTAAAGTAAAAGATCTTTCTTACGATGTGGCCATTCTTCCCTGGGGAGCTACCGAGCCACACAATTATCATTTGCCTTATCTTACCGACTGTATCTTGTCGCACGACACATCCGTTGATGCAGCCGAAAAGGCGTTTCGTGAGTCTGGTGTACGATGCATGGTGCTTCCACCGGTTACCTACGGTTCTCAGAACCCCGGCCAGAGGGATTATCCCTTTTGTCTGCACGCGCGTTACGAAACACAGCGGGCTATTTTGGGCGATGTGGTTGCCGCTTTGCACTTGCAGGGTATTCGGAAAATGATCATAGTAAACGGACACGGCGGAAACAGTTTCAAGAATATGATTCGTGATTTGTCTGTCGACTACCCCGACTTCCTTATTGCCTGCACCAACTGGTATGGCATAGTTCCTCAGCAAGGTTATTTCGAAAATAAAGACGACCATGCCGGCGAGCAGGAAACCTCCGTTATGATGTATTATCACCCCGAGCTTGTAAATCTGGAAGAGGCAGGAGAAGGAACATCCAAACCGTTTGCCTTATCTTCATTGAACGAACAAGTGGCCTGGGTTCCCCGTTACTGGAGTAAAGTTTCGGCAGATACCGGTATTGGAGATCCCCGTAAATCATCGGCCGAAAAGGGCGAACGTTATGCAAAAGCCGTTGTGGAAAAGCTGGCGCTTCTGTTTACCGAAATAGGAAGTAAAGAGGTTTATCTTTGATTTAGTCTCAATAAAATAATAACGGCTCCCGGCATAATCCTGTAAAGATTGCCGGGAGCCGTTTCTTTTATTCTTACTTTTCTAAAGCTATTACTTAACCTGAATAGTTACCTTTTGCTTGATGTCCTGCGCTGAAGTAGCAAGGCTGAGGATAAACTCGCCTGGTTCCACAACGAACTTGTTGCCGGCTTCGCTCCAGAAAGCAAAACTGCTTACAGGAACCTTAAGGGTAACCTCTTTGGTCTCTCCCGGGTTAAGGAATACCTTTTCGAATGCTTTCAGTTCCTTGGCAGGGCGCATCACCGAGCATACAGGGTCGCTTACGTAAAGCTGAGCTACTTCGGCTCCTTTGCGTGCTCCGGTGTTTTTCAGGGTAAAGCTTACCTGTATGGAATCGTTGGCAGCGTATTCGTTTTTATCCGTATTCATTTTACCGAATTCGAAGGATGTATAGGACAATCCGTATCCGAAAGGATATACTACGGGCAGCTTCTTTGTATCGAACCAGCGGTAACCTACCAGAATATCTTCGTCGTAACGAACCACCAGGTCGTGACCAGGGAAGTTGTTGTATGCGTGGGCGGGCGACTGATCCAACGATACCGGAACAGAGAAAGGCATCTTACCTGTAGGAGTTTCCTTTCCTGTAAGTACGTCGGTGATGGCATTTCCGGCTTCCATGCCGTTAAACCATCCCCAAACTACCGCAGGAGCGCAGATGTCGATCGCAGCCATATCCACCGGCGAACCGGCTATAATTACCACGATGGTGCGTGGATTTACCTTGCAAACTTCCTGAATAAGCTGTACCTGTCCGTAGGGAAGGGCATAGCCCTGCTTGTCGGACGATTCGGTATCATAATCATGATTCAATCCGGCGTAGATAATAGCTACATCCGACTTACGAGCTGTTTCTACGGCTTCCTTAAGAACGGCTTCGTCCAGTTCGCCTCCTCCTTTAAAGTTTCCGGGATTCTGTCCGTTGTTAGAGCCTTCTACAAACGTAGAGAGCTTTTCGTATCCTTGCGCGTAGTTAATCTTTAGCTTGTCGCCCAGCTTATTTTGCAATCCCTGTAACGGTGTGATTTCGTACAACGCCTTGATTTCCGAGCTTAATCCTCCGTTGGCATGCAAGCGGGTGGCATTATCTCCCAAAACAGCGATGGATTGAATCTTATCCACATCCAGCGGAAGCAGGTTATTTTCATTCTTAAGCAGAACAATGGATTCGACGGCCGACTGATAGGCGGCTTGCTGATGCTCCGGCGTATTCATGCTCCCTTTGTTGAAGCGCTTTTTAGGATCCAGCACCTTGGTCTGAATCATTACACGCAATACATTGGCCACCTTCTCGTCCACAATACTTTCGGGAACGGCACCACTCTTAACAGCCGCAATCAACGGATCGGCAAAAAACCACTGGTTGTAATCGTCCACCATGGTTCCCATCTCCAGATCGAGACCAGCCAAAGCAGCCTTTACTGTACTGTGAGAGCCCCCCCAGTCGGTCATTGTTACCCCTTTGAATCCCATCTCATCACGGAGCAGCGTACGGTTCACGTATGTATTCTCCGAACACCAGTCACCTCTGAACTTGTTGTAGGCATTCATAATCGTGTAGCTGCCTCCTTCTTCGATAGCCGCTTTAAAGGCGGGAAGATAAATTTCGCGAAGCGCACGTTCGCTCATCAGCACATCTACCGTGGTACGGTTTGTCTCCTGGTTATTGGCCAGGTAATGCTTAACACTGGCTGCCACATCGCGCGACTGCAGTCCTTGAATATACGGCACAGCAAGACGGGCGTTTAAGAACGGGTCTTCGCTCATGTATTCGAAGTTCCGGCCGCCAAGCGGACTGCGGATAATATTAACACCCGGTCCCAAAAGTACATCCTTCTTACGGAAACGAGCTTCTTCTCCCAAAACCTCACCACGCAGGCGAGCCAGATCGGGATTCCA
This sequence comes from Parabacteroides sp., assembly GCA_018054455.1. GTDB lineage: Bacteria > Bacteroidota > Bacteroidia > Bacteroidales > Tannerellaceae > Macellibacteroides. Next base: position 18,324 of record JAGPJL010000008.1, on the reverse strand, counting down.
GGCAGCGGCAAAAGCAGTACCCGTCGGGAAATAAGTAGCCGAGTCGGTCGTCCAGTTAGAATAGCCCCAGTCGTGACGGTTGATTTCGGCACGAACACCGTGAGGACCGTCCGAAAGACTCCATTCAGGAATGCCCAACCGGGCTACTCCCGATACAAAAAACTTGGAATTTCCGTGCAGCAAGCCGGTCTTTTCCTTTAGTGTCATCTTGCTGATGAGTTTCTGAATACGCTTTTCCATCTGCGGATTTTCTTTGTTGATGTTTTGCCCCTGTATGCCGCCGTGAAGCATAATAAATGCGGCCAGGAGAGCCATTGTCACTTTTAATCTTTTCATACTCTCTATGTGTTTTTACTCTTACTATTGGTATTCTGCACACAAATGTAATAGATAGACAAATCCGCAGGATGTTATTTTGTAATAAACGAAGCACCATGTCCCTCATTGTTTACAAAACAACCCCCTGACAACCCTTTTGAGGCTGACCGACAAAGACTATTTACCCGCTTTTGTAAAGGTGGCCTTCCGCAAACGCTCCTTAATTCGGGTAGAAGGGAGGTAGTTGATACTTTTTACGGTTACATAGTTGGCGCGAAGTTCTTCGGGCTTTTCTACAGTGGGACTGGTAAGGGTAATGCCGAAAGTGCCCATGTCGCCTATATGCACTTGGTTTCCTTCTTCCAGCGACGATTCCAGTTCGCAAACAAGGGCTTCGATTACCCCTTTTACATCGGCTGTCGAAAGCGTTGTTTTGTCGGCAATAGTCCGGCAAAGCTCATCGGTATGTATTGTTTTTCCATTGGCTTTGGTGGCCATGAATCCTACTTTCTCTTTTCCCGGGTAGTTACTTACCATCCGGCGCGATTTGTATGAAATGCTCATTCTATATTGATTTAAAGTTTACATGTAACCGTCTTTTTCTGTAAAATATGGGATATATATTAAAAAGGATGTACATGGTTTTAGATTTACATGTACATGCTTTTCGAAAAGCATGTACATGGTTTTCAATTTACATGTACATGCTTTTATAAATTGCTCACTACAAATGTAAAAGAAATAAGGCATAACGCCAAAGAATTATCCCTTATATTTATAACTTTGCGGGTTAATTGCTTAAAAGAGAAAGATGGAAGACGAATTTGATATACGCGAACCCCGTGTGGGCGAATACGAACGGGAGTACGAAAATGCGCTTCGTCCGTTAACGTTCGACAGCTTTAGCGGACAAGACAAGGTGGTGGATAACCTCAAGGTCTTTGTTATGGCTGCCCGAATGCGTAAGGAAGCGCTGGATCACGTGCTGCTTCACGGCCCTCCCGGACTTGGAAAAACAACCCTGAGCAATATTCTTGCCAACGAACTTGGCGTAGGATTCAAGGTAACGAGTGGTCCTGTGCTGGATAAGCCAGGCGATCTGGCCGGCGTGCTCACATCCCTCGAAAAAAACGACGTGCTTTTTATTGACGAAATACACCGGCTTAGTCCTGTTGTGGAAGAGTACCTGTACTCGGCCATGGAAGATTACCGTATAGATATAATGATAGACAAAGGCCCCAGTGCCCGGTCTATTCAGATAGATCTTTGTCCTTTCACCCTTGTTGGAGCCACTACGCGGAGCGGATTGCTTACAAGTCCCCTTCGTGCCCGGTTTGGAATCAACATGCACCTTGAGTATTACGATATGGATACGCTTACGAAGATTATCCTTCGTAGTGCGGATATACTCAATGTAAAATGCGAACTGAGCGCCGCCCATGAAATTTCGTCGCGCAGTCGTGGTACGCCCCGTATCGCCAATGCATTGCTTCGTCGTGTACGCGACTTTGCTCAGGTAAAAGGCAATGGACATATCGACAAAGCTATTGCCTGTTATTCGCTGGAGGCTCTTAACATCGACCGGTACGGATTGGATCAGATAGACAATAAATTGCTTACCACCATTATCGATAAGTTTGGCGGAGGTCCGGTTGGCATTACTACTATTGCCACAGCACTGGGCGAAGATCCCGGAACGTTGGAGGAGGTATACGAACCGTTCCTTATCAAGGAAGGTTTTATTAAGCGTACTCCCCGGGGAAGGGAAGTAACGGAACTGGCCTACCGTCACCTGGGTCGCACACCCAACAGTTCACAAGGTTTTCTTTTTGAGTAATAATACGGATCGTCTTTCGGACGGTTCAGAGCGGATGATGTTATAAAAGTATGGCAGGAGGAGGAATGAAACGGCTGGCTAAAGATACAGCCGTGTATGGATTAAGTAGTATTATTGGCAGGATGCTTAACTGGCTGCTTGTGCCCATGTATAGCAGGGTGCTGGCCGGAACGGGCGAGTTCGGGGTGATGACTAACCTTTACGGATGGACAGCACTGCTGCTTGTTTTCCTTACCTATGGGATGGAGACAGGGTTCTTTCGGTACATCAACAAAAAGGATGTTCATAATCCCATGCAGGTGTACAGCACTACCCTGATTTCGATTGGTTTTACTTCGCTGCTTTTCGTGGTCCTCGGTTTAATGTTCCTGATTCCTGTTAGCAACGGACTGGGTTATAACGAGCATCCCGAGTACGTGGGTATGCTGGTTGTTATTGTAGCCATGGATGCTTTCAGTGCCATTCCTTTCGCTTATCTCAGGTATGAGAACCGCCCCATCAAATTTGCAACAGTCAAGTTGCTTATAATTTTCCTGAATATCGGACTCAATATATTTTTACTCGTACTCTGTCCGTGGTTGCACACCCATTATCCTCAATCTATCAGCTGGTTTTATATTCCGGATTATGGAGTAGGGTATGTCTTTGTTGCTAATCTGATCGGATCGGCTTTGTGCCTGCTGCTGCTGGCAAAAGAGCTGACCGGATTCAAATATACCTTCGACGGAGCGCTGTTAAAACAAATGCTTCGCTATTCACTCCCCATACTTATACTTGGTTTGGCGGGTGTATTCAACCAAACTGCAGATAAAATTCTGTTTCCGTTCCTGTTTTCTGACAAAGTATATGCTTCCGAGCAATTGGGTATTTACGGAGCCTGTTTCAAAATAGCCGTCATCATGGTGATGTTTACCCAGGCATTCCGTTTTGCTTACGAGCCGTTTATATTTGCCCGCAACAAGAACGAAGATAACACCCGGTCGTATGCCGAGGCAATGAAGTATTTTATCATTTTCTCGCTGGTTATCTTCCTTGGCGTGATGTTCTACATGGATATCCTGAAGTACTTTGTGGCCCCGGCCTATTACCCTGGACTGAAAGTAGTACCCATTGTTATGCTTGGCGAACTCTTTTTCGGTATCTACTTTAACCTTTCTCTTTGGTATAAACTGAGCGACAAGACACAATGGGGCGCTTACTTCTCTACCATCGGATGCGTCGCTACTGTCTCCATTATCGTCTTTTTTGCTCCAAAATATGGATTTATGGCCTGTGCATGGGCCTCTTTTGCCTGTAATTTGTTAATGATGGTTATGTCGTACGTAGTTGGGCAAAAGAAGTTTCCAATTAAATATGATATGAAATCAGCTTTTATTTACTTTGTGGTGGCTGGAATACTTTATGCTTTCGCCATGCTGCCAACCATCGAATCGGAAGTGCTTCGGTTGTTGTACAGGACAGTTTGGCTGCTGATATTCCTTGGGTTCATAGTAAGGCGCGATTTGCCCTTGCGGGAACTGCCTTATATAGGAAGATTTATTAAATAGAGCGAGATGGATAAAAGGATTTTTCGGGGTAGGGTGTCGGACTTTTTTGTCCGCAACTTTGATGTTCGTCAGGATAAAGAAGACGAGCTGGAAACCATCGAATCCATAAGTAAAGATATAGAATTTAAAGGAACCACCCTTTGGGTACTCATTTTTGCCACTTTTATAGCATCACTTGGGCTTAATACCAACTCTACGGCGGTAATTATCGGTGCCATGTTGATATCCCCCCTGATGGGACCAATCATGGGATTTGGAATGGGATTAGGTATCTGGGATTTCGAGATGATTAAACGAGCATTCCGCAACTTTGTTACAGCAGTTGTTTTCAGTGTGATTACATCGGCTGTTTATTTTCTTATTTCTCCCATAAGCGAAGCCCAAAGTGAATTACTTGCCCGTACACAACCTACTGTTTATGATGTTTTGATCGCCCTTTTTGGTGGTTTTGCAGGGATTATTGCAAGCTCTACCAAGTCGAAAGGCAATGTTATTCCCGGTGTGGCTATAGCTACTGCTTTGATGCCTCCGCTTTGTACTGCAGGATACGGGCTGGCTACCGCTAATCCATATTACTTTTTCGGAGCTTTCTATCTCTTTTTTATCAATACCGTTTTTATAAGTTTAGCAACATTTATAGTAGTTCGTTTTTTAAAGTATCCCAAAAAAGTATTTTTGGATAAGCAACGGGAAAAGACGGTTCATCGTTACGTAGGAGTAATTGTGTTCTTTACCCTTGTTCCCAGTTTGTTTCTGAGCTATAACCTGGTCCGTACTACCTATTTTAATGATCGGGTAAACCGTTATATAGCAAAAGAAATAGATTTTCCCAATACACAATTGCTAAATAAAACCATTACTCTTACCCGTGATACAAAAGAAATCAAGATTGTATTGATTGGACGTGAGGTCCCGCAATCGATTATAGAAAGTGCACGGCTCAAGCTAAAGAATTACGGGTTGGAAGGAACTTCACTGATCGTACAGCAAGGATTTGGCCAAAAATCTCCGGATATTAACGAACTGAAAAGCTTGCTTATGCAAGATCTTTATAAAAACAGTGAAGATGTTTTACGTGTACAATCTCAGACCATTGATTCATTAAAACGCAGTTTAGACCAATATAAATCGTATGGGTTGCTAACCTCACGGCTTTTACCGGAAATGAAAGTGCTGTTTCCAACCGTTCAGGAGGCTTCTTTTTCCCATACGTATGTGATTCGTACCGACAGCATGAAACAGGATACTGTGATGCTTGTCTACCTTAAAAGTATAAAAAAAATCAATGAAAAAGACCGTGAGAAACTTAGAGAGTGGTTGATAGCCAGAACTAAAATGAAGAATATTAAATTAATAATTGAATAACTAAAAAAGAATGACGTTTATGAGAAGATTGTTGCCTTTATTGCTGCTTCTTATTGCAGTGAGCAGCGTACGGGCCGATGAAGGCATGTGGTTGCTGAACGAGTTGAACAAACAAAATATTGAACGGATGAAGGAGCTTGGCTTCAATTTGCCGTACGATAGTTTGCATAGTGAAGACCAAGCCAGTATCAGCCAGGCCGTGGTGATTTTCGGAGGCGGTTGCACCGGTATCGCTGTTTCCGAAGAGGGTTTAATTTTTACTAACCACCATTGTGGTTTCGGCTCTATTCAGAGCCTTAGTAGTGTAGAACATGATTATCTGAAAGATGGATTCGTTTCGCAAACCAAGGAACAGGAACTTCCGGTCCCGGGTTTATCTGTTAAGTTTTTAAAGAAAACGGTTAATGTAACCGATCGTATCATGGCTGTGATTGATACGATGAGTAATGAAGTGGCGCGTATTCAGGCTGCCGATTCGATCAGCAAAGTTCTTTGCGATTCTGTTGGTAACGATGATATGCAGTATGCCGAAGTATTCCCTTACTACAACAACAATGTATACTATTTGCAGGTGTACGATGTATTTAACGACGTTCGCCTGGTATTTACTCCTCCAAGTTCGGTTGGTAAATTCGGTGGTGATACCGATAACTGGATGTGGCCGCGTCATACAGGCGACTTTTCTGTTTTCCGCGTATATGCGTCGGCCGACAATAAATCGGCCGAATATGCAGCTGCAAACAAGCCTTACAAGCCTCGATACGTACCAGAGGTATCTTTGCAGGGTTATCAGGACAAGGATTATGCCATGACAATTGGTTATCCGGGAAGCACGGATCGTTACCTGAGCTCATGGGGTGTACAGCAACGGATTGAAAACAGTAACAAACCGCGCATCGAGGTTCGTGGTATTAAACAAGATATCTGGAAACAAGGCATGCTGGCAAGTGATGAAGTTCGCATCAAGTATGCTTCAAAATACCAGGGAAGCTCCAATTACTGGAAGAATTCTATTGGTATGAACCGTGGTTTGGCCAATCTGAATGTTATTGAGCGTAAACAGGAGCAGGAAAAAGAATTTGCTACCTGGGTGGCTCAGTCGCCAGAACGCAAGGCTGTTTACGGAGATGTATTGTCATTGCTTGAAAAGGGCTATACAACAACCAACGAATACCGCCAGATTGCTACCTATCTGGGTGAAGCTTTTGCCGGAGGTGCAGAGATCGTGAAGCTGACCCGCATGGTTCAGTCGGTTGATGTGCACAATTCAACTCCCGAAGAGATCGACCTTATTCTGGAAAGTCAGATTAAGCCTTTCTTTAAGGATTATGATGCTGCTTTGGACCAACAGGTGCTTGCTTCTATGATGGAAGTCGTAAAAAAGCGCGTTCCTTCTAAGTATCTGCCAGATATTTATCCATCGATTGATAAAAAATACAAAGGCAACTACGCGAAATATGCCGCTGATCTGTTTAAGAAAACATCCCTTACTTCGTACGATAAAATAGCTGAGGCGCTTAAGAATCCGGCTCGTTACGAAAAACTGAAGAACGATCCTTCTTATAAATTAAGTCTTTCTGTTTTGATTTCGCTTTTCGAAATGCAGCAGTTTATGGGAGAGTCTCAGTTCGACATTGCCAAAGGCGAACGTCTTTACTTTGCTGGTCTGAAAGAAATGAATCCTAATCAGGCGTTATCCTCGGATGCCAACTTCACCATGCGTGTAAGCTACGGATCAATCGGCGGCTATCGCCCTTATGATGCAGCGCAGTACGATTATTATACAACCACGCAAGGGGTATTTGAAAAGGAAAATCCTGAGAGTGATGAATTCTGGGTACAACCCGAAATTATAAGCTTATTAAAGTCAAAAGACTTTGGACAGTATGGCAACGGTAAGGGTGACATGAATCTTTGTTTCCTTTCCAACAATGATATTACCGGAGGAAATTCAGGGAGCCCTGTATTCGACAAGAATGCCCGTCTTATAGGCTTGGCCTTCGATGGTAACTGGGAAGCGATGAGTGGCGATATTGCCTTCGAACCAGCTTTACAGCGTACTATTTCGGTAGATATCCGCTACGTATTGTTCATGATAGACAAGTGGGGTAAATGTCCTCGCCTTATCAATGAGCTTAAGCTTGTAAAATAACACTCCCGGCAATGCCGGCTGTACATAAAGAAGCCGCCTGTCAGAATCCTCGTTAAGAGGTCTGACAGGCGGCTTTGTATTATACAATCACCAGTTGATTACCGGCGGTATTTGTTCGTGCTTGGCTTGCGATCACGGTCATTGCTGCCAGAGCTGCGTCTCCATGGTTTGTCTCCGCTTTCTTCGCGTCTGCCTGCGCCATAAGATGGACGACCGCTTCCGCTTGCGCTACCAAAGTCCTTACGATCGCGTCTTCCTTTATATTCGCCACCACCGCGAGGTCCGCGGTCGCCGCCTTCTTTTCTGCCCTGAGCAGGTTCAACGGAGATGCGTCTGCCGTCTACTTCGAATCCACTCATTTCCTTGATAACACGGTCCGATTCAGCAGATTCAACTTCAAAGAAAGAGAAGTTGTCGCGTAAATCGATTTTTCCGACCTGAACTTTACCCGGTACACATTTATTGATAAGTTCAATAAGTTGATTCGGGAATAATCCGTCAGCCTTTCCGAAGTTAAGGAACAAGCGAGAATAGCCTTCCTGAGCTTGCGAAGGATTTCTGCTTCCACGTTCGCCGCGCTCGCTGCTTCCAAATTCTCTGCTTCCGCGTTCGCCGAATTCGCCTCTGCGTGCACTGCGTTCGTCTGTTGCGTCCTGAATTTCAGGTGCGTTGCTATAATAATCGATCAAACGGTTAAATTCCATAGAAACTATACGTTTGATGATGTCTTCTTTTTCCAGCCATTCAAGCTTACGGTAAATATCAGGCATCAACGGATTGATTTCTTCTTCATTTACCTTTACCTTTTCAATCTGGTCAACCAGGTTAAGCAGCTGCTTTTCGCAGATTGACTTACCGGTAGGCATTACGCCCTTTTCAAATTTCTTGTTGATAATTCGTTCAATGTCACGAATTCTTC
>JAGPJL010000008.1:0-10086 GCA_018054455.1 Parabacteroides sp. | reverse complement strand
CCCTTTTCAAATTTCTTGTTGATAATTCGTTCAATGTCACGAATTCTTCCTTTTTCTTTCACGTGGCAGATTGCGATAGAAATACCAGTCTTACCGGCACGGCCTGTACGACCACTACGGTGAGTGTAAGATTCTACTTCGTCCGGCAAACCGTAGTTGATTACGTGTGTAAGGTCGTCAACGTCCAATCCACGTGCAGCTACATCTGTTGCTACTAAAAGTTGTATATTCTTCACACGGAACTTCTGCATCACATAGTCACGTTGCTGCTGGCTTAATTCGCCGTGCAGTGAGTCTGCGCTGTAGCCATCCTGAATTAATTTATCAGCAATTTCCTGTGTTTCCTTACGTGTACGACAGAAAATGATACCATAAATATTGGGATAGAAATCCGCAATACGCTTAAGAGCAAGGTACTTGTCTCTGGCTTGTACGATATAGGAAATATGCTTGATGTTCTTATTTCCTTCGTTCTTGTTGCCGATAACAACCTCTTTAGGATTGTTCATGTACTTTTTAGAGATGCTTGCAATTCCCTGAGGCATTGTTGCAGAGAATAAAAGCATGTTTCTTGAAGCAGGCACTTCAGCCAAAATGGCGTTGATGCTTTCAGTAAATCCCATGTTAAGCATTTCGTCTGCTTCGTCCATGATTACTGAGCGAACAGTACCAAGATCAACCGTTCTACGGTTCATTAGGTCCAATAAACGGCCTGGAGTGGCCACGATAACATGTACGCCGCGTTTTAATGCTTTGATCTGACTTTCAATGCTTGATCCTCCATATACCGGAAGAACCTTTAAGTCGTCAATGTATTTTGAATAATCATTCAAATCGCCTGCTATCTGCAGACAAAGCTCGCGCGTCGGACAAAGTATGAGAGCTTGTGGTTGATATTCGGATACATTAATTTTTTGTAGAATAGGGAGGCCAAATGCTGCCGTTTTACCTGTTCCTGTTTGTGCCAATGCAATTACGTCGTTGTCTTCTCCCAATAAGAAAGGAATCACTTCCTCCTGTACTGGCATGGGCGATTCGTAGCCCATCTCCTGAATTGCCTTTAAAATCGGTGCGGCAACTCCTAATTCTTCGAATGTTTTCAAATTGTGATGATAAGTAATTATATATATATTATATCTGAGAGTGCAAAGGTACGTAAATAATTCGAATTCACGCTAGTATAGCATTATTTCTTTTAATTTAGCCCTTTTCTTTTCGTTCATCCCGATTTCTTTATCGAGGTATTTATCCATAGAACCATAGTCCTTCAATATCTTTTTTATAGCGATGTCCAGGTATGTTTCGTCTGCATTAATTATGACGGTGAATGTTTCCTGTGCATCCGCATTAAGCCCGTTAGCTAATTTTGCAATTTTGTTAATTTCAATGCAATCGTTGCTTGTGGTATAATCTTTTAGAATAGTATCTTCGGGTACTCCCAGTGATGCAAGAATCAAGGCTGAAAGGAAGCCAGCTCTGTCTTTTCCAAGCGAGCAGGTTATCAGAACCGGATAATTTTCTTTATCAAGAAGTTCGTTCATTGCTGAGGCGAACATCGGACTGTTGCCTTTAATAAACTGAAGATACATATCCTGCAGAAAAAGGATAGCATCCCCTTTACGCATTCTCCCTTCCTCGATAAGTTTGCTTACGCTGTCTTCATCAGTTATGGGTATGGGAAGGTTAATAACTTTTAGATTTTTATAGCGAATCGGCTCTTTGTGAACTTCATTTGCACCGCGCAAGTCAATAATTGTCTTGATTCCCAGGTTGTCCAACCGCATGGAATCCCATTCGCTTAACGTATTTAATTTACCGCTTCTGTAGATTTTACCCCAACGGGTAGTGAAATCCCTGTTATTTACATAACCTCCTATATCCCTGAGATTCTGCACGCTATCCATTGTCACGCCTCTGGATCCGATGGTTTGGAACGTTTTGTCGTTAAAAGACAGCATGAAGTATTTCCTTGTCATATTGTCATTCGTGATGTAGGTGGTAACTCCATCATTGATATTAACATTCCCTACCGGCGTCGAGATATCGAATTTTTCAGGATTATCGGACACGAAAAGCTTAACGTTGCCTTGAAGAGGTGAATCGCTTTCCCATTTAATAACATAATTACCGATGTCGTCACGCAAACAAAGCGTCCTGATTTCAGGACTGTTAGATGTGCATCCAACAAAAGCCGTAGCACATACAAATAGGGATATTAATTTTACTAACATCTTTTTCTTAAGCTATAACACAAAGATAACAAAAAAACATCCACATAGTGCGAAGGTTAATGATATTTAAGACTGTTGGGCGTATGCAGAAGCAAATTCCCTGGATATATAGTTGTTATAACTCTGGCAAACCTCGGACGAAAGGTCGATTCCGCAGCTAATAATCTTACCCCATGTATCTTTATCCAATGATTGAAGGTCTTTGTATCGTACATCGTACTTTAACAAGCCATAGATAATACCTGCATTAAAATTATCACCAGCACCGATTGTACTGATAGCATTTATCGGCTTTGAATCATAGTGTCCGTTAAACCGGTCGGTATACAGGTTTACACCGTCGGCTCCGTGGGTTGTGATAAAGTTATGACAGTAAAATTTAATATTCTCTTCATACACGTTGGCCGGATCCGTTTTGCGAAACAGGTTAAGGAAGTCTTCATCAGAACCACGAACAATATCTGCATATTCCAGATTGTCGAGTACCGTAGGCGTAAGCCTTATTGCCTCGTGTGCATGCGCTTTGCGGAAGTTCGGATCATAATAGATGATTGCTTTGCGTTCTTTGGCATACTGAATAAATTCCACCATTCGTTCCCTTAGCACCGGATTCAGGGCATAATAGGAGCCGAATACAAAGATATCATCTTCATTTATCCTTGGAAGAGGTACATCCAGCCGTTGCTTCGGATAATCTTTATAAAAAATATAGTTTGCATTGTTTTGGTCATCCAGAAAGGCGAGGGACACAGGACTTTTTCCATCAGGAAAACGATCAATGTAATCGGTCGTGATATTGTTCTCTTCCAGAAACGCTCCAATGATATCACCTACACGGTCGTTGCCGATTTCGCTGATAAATAAAACCGATACTCCCAGACGACTCAGAGAGATTAAGCCATTAAACACTGATCCTCCAGGAACAGCGGCATGTGGCTGATTGTCTTTAAAAATAATATCAAGGATGGTTTCTCCAATTCCAATTACCTTTCTCATAAGCATGTACTCTATTGAGGTGAATTGCTATTCTTTCAAACTTTGTTCGCGGGATTTAGACCCCAGGTATCCGCCATGGTGTCTTTTAGCATAGTCTTTGTTATTGAAATTGATGCGTTTCATGGTATTGACTACCAGGATATCACCGATAACCGTCATTACAGTTGTTGAGGTAGTAGGTGTAAGGCCAAGCGGACAAACTTCCTTTGGTGCTCCGGTCGGAAGGCAAATGGTTGCTTCCATGGCTAATGGACTTGCTATGTCGCTTGTAATTACGATGAACTTCATTTCGGGAGCGAGTCCACGGGTAAGCTGAATAAGTTCAACAAGTTCCCTGGTTTTTCCGGAATTGGAAATCAACAGCATAATATCATTATCACGGATTATTCCCAAATCGCCGTGCTGTGCTTCGCTGGGATGCAAAAAGAAGGCAGGTGTGCCTGTAGAACTGAAAGTCGTTGCAATATTGGACGCTATTTGACCGGCTTTACCCATTCCGCTGGTTATTAACTTTCCGTTGCGCTGATGTACATATTCCACAATAAGTGTTACAGCTTCATCATATTCGGCTACCACCGGGATGTTAAGCACTGCTTCTGCTTCCTGTCTCAGTATAGACGAGATATCTTCATTTACCATAATTGCTTTCTTATTTTTGACAATAAAACCCAAATCAAATGATTTGCAAAAGTATTTATTTTAATTTTGCCTGCTATTATAAAGTGAAGAAAAAATATGAATTACTTGTCGCATGTCCTTTCTAACGGTCTTCGTATCGTACATCTGCCAGTGGAATCGCCTGTTTCCTACTGTGGCTTTGCTGTAAACGCCGGCACCAGGGACGAAGCGGCTGACGAGTTTGGTCTGGCCCATTTTGTTGAACATATGCTGTTTAAGGGTACTCAGAAAAGAAAATCCTGGCACATTCTTAACCGGATGGAGAATGTAGGAGGAGAGCTGAATGCCTATACAACCAAAGAAGAAACGTTTGTCTATTCCATCTTTATGGAAGAGCATTACGGACGGGCTTTTGAGTTGCTTTCTGATCTTATGCTTAATTCTCAGTTTCCTCAACAGGAGATTGAAAAGGAAGTAGACGTGATTCTGGATGAAATAAATTCGTATAAGGACAACCCTTCTGAACTGATTTTTGACGAATTCGAAAATCTTTTATTTGAAAACCATGCGTTGGGGCATAATATACTTGGAGACGAATCTTCGCTGCTCAAGCTCGATTCTAACGCAGGACGTTCATTTGTAAATCGCTTTTACACCCCGGATAGTATCGTTTTCTTCTCTATGGGGCGATCTAAGTTTTCCAGGATAGTTAAACTGGCTGAAGCTACGCTGGGATCGCTTGCATTGCCTTCGGCGGTGCGTAACCGTTGTGTCCCCGAAGCTTTTGTGCCCGTTTCTCAACGGGTCCACAAAGATACCTACCAGGCTCATGTTTTATTGGGAGGAAGGGCATACAACATGTTTGACGAAAAAAGAACCATTCTTTACTTGTTAAACAACCTGATGGGTGGTCCGGGTATGAATAGCCGGCTGAATGTTGTTCTAAGAGAAAAACATGGATTGGTTTACAATGTTGAATCTAATGTAACCACCTATACAGATACAGGCCTGTATAATATTTATTTTGGAACAGACCCCAAAAATATGGAAAAGAGCCTTCGGCTGGTGAATGCGGAAATTGCCCGCATACGGAATACGAAGCTTACATCATCGCAGCTGGCTGCAGCTAAAAAACAGCTGATCGGACAACTCGGGGTTTCGGGAGATAACAAGGAAGGTACTTTCCTCGGACTGGGAAAGAGTTTCCTTCATTACAATCGTTATGATACGCTTCCCGAAGTATTTCATCGGATTGAAAAGGTTACTGCGGAAGAATTGCTGGAAGTGGCTAATGAGGTATTTGATCCGGCCCAGTCTTTCAGTCTTATTTTTGCACCCGACTCATTATAATGAAGAGCGTTTTTATTTAAAGGAGAGATAGGATGCAAGCCTTTTCTTGTCTGCATCCGTGAATTCTTCCAATAGTTGAAGATTTTCCCATCCGGATAATTGTCCTTGTTGCTTCCGTAAGTGAGCAAGGACTTTTGCTTGTTTATAGGATATGTATGGGTGTTTTCGTAATGAATCTTCGGGAAGTATATTCACGTGAAGCAGTTTTACTGCATTTATATCTGTCGTAAACCAACCGGATAACGACTGGTATCGTTCTTCATCCATACCGTATACTTCACGTAATTGTTCGACAGTATAAAATCCGCCCAGCAAATTCCGGAACTTCACGATGCGCTTGGCGAATGTACTCCCTATTCCGGGTATTTTTTTTAACTCGGTTGTGTCGGCAGTATTTAAGGCAACCTTGGTTCCTTCAGGGTATTTGGACGACTGATAGTTTTCCTTTTGTGTCTTGTAGGATGAGCTGTATTCATCTCTTCTTTGATAAGAATCAGATGGTGGTGACTTAAACCTGTTCTTCCCATACCTGTTTTTTGATACATACATCTTCTTATGCATTATCGCAGGTAAGGAGTCTTGTGCCTGCATCGCAATTGATTTATCCGAAGAAATATCCTTTGGGGCATCGGTGAAGATTAACAGACATAAGGCAATCCCTGTCAGGCAAAGTAATAACAACAGAGCCCTTCGTTCTCCTTTGGAGAAGTATAGATAGTCACGCCACATAAAAAATAGTATTAGAAGGTTTTGGTTTGGTTTTTTATTTCATTAGCCACTGAATAATTCCAAGTTCATTAAAGAAAATCAATCCAATAGCAATTGGAGCTATATATTTCATGAAGAACGCATAGGTGTTAAAGAAATAAAAAGGGACTGTTCCTTTGTTGGTAAGTTCATCTTTTAGGATCTTTTTATCCACTCGTGTTCCAACGTAAATACAAATCAACATTCCACCGAAAGGAAGCATGATTTTTGCTGTAAGATAGTCCAGTAAATCAAAAAACGTAAGACCGAATATGGTATACTCTTTCCAGACACCAATAGACAAAGAGCTGATTATTCCCAGAAACAATACTCCTCCTGAGACAAACAAGGCGGCTTTCGCCCGGCTAATATGGTATTCCTCGTGTATATAAGCTGTTGCTACTTCGTGTAGCGAAATAGTGGATGTCAGAGCTGCTAATGCTAACAATACAAAGAAAACTAATGACCATAAACCTCCTAATGGTAGTTGCTGAAAGACATTAGGTAATGTGATGAAAACCAATTCAGGGCCGGCAGTTGGAGCAATGCCAAAGCTGAACACGGCAGGAAATATCATAACCCCGGCCAGTACTGCAACCAATGTATCCAGTATGGTAACCTGCAAAGCCGTATTTTGCATATTTGTTTTATTATCGAAATAAGAGGAATAGGTAATCAAACAGCCCATCCCTATGCTTAGTGAGAAGAAAGCCTGCCCCATAGCACTTAATACAACAGCAGAGGTTAGCTTAGAAAAATCTGGTTTGAATAAAAAGTCGAGACCTTTTTCTGCATTAGGTAACGTAACAGAACGAATACATAAGGCAAATAATATGATAAACAACAAAGGCATCATTATTTTGGATGTCTTTTCAATTCCATCTTTAACCCCGGAGACAATAATGAAATGAGTCATTCCGATAAAAGCAATAGTCCAGAAGATAGGACGGAAAATTCCTGAACTGAACAAGGCAAAGTCTTGGGTAAATGCTTCCGGGCTTTTATTGCTTAGCGAGCCTGTGACTGCCTGGAACATATATTCCAATGTCCATCCGGAAACTACCGAATAGAAGCCTAGAATAAGAAATGAGGCAAGAACACCATTGTATCCGATAAACGACCACTTTGTACCGGGAGCCATTAATTTAAATGCGCCGGCTGCATTTCTTTTAGAATGTCTTCCAATAAAAAATTCTGTAAGCATTACAGGAAGACCAAGAAGAATTATGCATAGAATGTATACAGCAAGGAATGCGGCACCTCCGTTTTCTCCAAGCATATATGGAAAACGCCAGATATTTCCTAATCCAACTGCGCAACCAACGGTTGCCATAATAACACCCAGCTTACTGCCAAAAGTGGCTCTGTTCACTTCAGTCATAAATCTCTATTTTGTTAGATTTGAATTACTCCGTCTTTCAGATGAATTACCCTGTCTGTATTTGCCGCCAGCTGTTCATCATGCGTAACAATGACAAAGGTTTGATTAAACTCGTTTCTAAGTTCAAAAAACAGCTGATGTAGCTCCTCTTTGTTATGCGTATCCAGACTTCCGGAAGGTTCGTCGGCAAGAATCACCGCAGGATGATTAATAAGCGCTCTGGCAACAGCTACGCGTTGTTTCTCTCCTCCCGATAATTCAGCCGGTTTATGGGTCATCCTATCCGATAGTTTTAAGAAATCAAGCATTTCTTTTGCTCTTTTCTCTGCATCAGCAGCCTTAACCTTGCCTATCAGAGCCGGAATCATTACATTCTCGAGCGCTGTAAATTCAGGAAGGAGCTGGTGAAACTGAAACACAAAACCAATGTTCCGATTACGGAAAGCGGCCAGTTCTTTGTCCTTTAACTTGCTTGTTTCCGTTCCGTTGATCGTCAGCTTACCCGAATCAGGCGAATCCAACGTTCCTATTATCTGGAGTAAAGTTGTTTTTCCGGCACCGCTAGGCCCTACGATAGCAACTATTTCTCCCGGTTTTATAGAAAGATCGATCCCTTTTAAAACGGTCAGCGGACCAAAACTCTTAAATATTTGCTCGGTTTGTATCATTGTTATGTTTGTATCCCAAGTAAAACAATTTCCTGATTTTAGAGTACAAAAGTAAGAATTCTAACAAAGAAACCTACTACTTGGGATGTATTATATTCTGCTTTCTATCAATTGGGTATCTCAGCTAATACTTTACAGTTTCTCTTTTTTGATTGTTTTACCCGTGGCATCCAACACCTCAAGAGTCATTTCCTTTCCTTTTTTACGGAGAATCATTACAGTTCCTGTGGTGGCATTGTTTCCACCACCTACAACAACAGGGAAATTATTGCCTTCCGTTCCTTTAGGATACCATGCAAAGCGATGCATGTGGGCATTGATAGCAATATTGAAAGGAGCCTTTTCCAATATTCTGCCCCATAACTGGAGGCAGGGATTAAAAGGCTCGTCCTTCATTCCATAAATTGGAATATGATGAATCAAAACACGTTTCTCTGCACTTCGGAAAGCTTTGCCTGCAAGTTCCGAAGCAAGAAAGTCCGCCTGCTCTGCTCTTAATTCTTCAAAATTGTTCAGACCGTAATACACGGTTGTCGAATCGGGCTTATCTTCTCCGCAATCAAGCATAACAAACCTTGTATTACCCCAGTTGAAGGCTCCATAAGTTTTGTCTCCCACATAATCGAATAAATTGCGAAGCTGGATGGAGTAGGCGTTGCGTATTTCATGATTTCCGCGGAGGAAGAAAACCGGAACACGATCCGCTTTCACCTTTTGATTCATGTACGAGATAAAATCTATAGCCTGCGCTTCGTTTTTAGGATCATCAATGCAATCTCCGTTGAAGAATACAAAGTCGTAGTCAACATCTTTCACCCGATCGGCCAGCATATCCAACAACCCTTTATTTTTATGGAGGTCGTTAAAGATAAGAGCTGTAAAATCAGTATCCGAACCCTTTGGAAGCGTAAAGGATCTGATTTCCGACTTGCCGGTTTCTCCAAACTCTTTCCGGTAGGCCTCGTACAAAGTGATTTCTCTGGAGCATACCCGGTAATAATAAGTAGTACCCGGTTTCAGATCAGTCAGACGTATCTTGTGATGTGTATTGTTGGCAATAACCTGCCCATCCACCACGGTTTGTTGTTTCATTCCCAAATTCTGATCTGTACCATACTCCACCCAGCTATGGGTTGGCACATTCGTCATCCACGAAATAGTAATTCCGTTTCCGACCGGATTTTGAAGGAATGGAGTAGTGCGAAGTATCTCATTTGCTTTGGCCGGAAATCTTAAATCTACAAACAATGGCGAATGATCGGAAGCAACTGGTTCCGAAACAACCAGCTTTTGCAGTACAGTACATGGCTGCCCGTTGCTTAGCTGATAAATATAGTCAATACACTCTGACGGTTTATCGGAGGGGAAGGTGGGTTGTTTCGGATTATTCAATGTAATAAACTTTTCTCTCAAAGAAACCTGAACCGCCGATTCGAATTCCGAATTCATATCGCCAGCCATAAACACAGGTTTTTGTATCCCTTCAAGTTCTCCGGATATAATCCCGACCGATGCCAGCTGATCCTCTTTTGTAAGAGATAGGTGGGTGCAGCAAACCATATAATCTGCGAACTCAACGATCAGGAACGACCGCTTTTCTTCTTTTCCTGGAAGCGAAATCCTCTTGAATCCCAACGGCTTTTCTTTCGAAAGCATTCCGATGCCATATTTCCCGCCCTGAAAATCGATTGAAGGCGCATAGGTTGCATGCATTAGTGTTCTTTTGGCCAGTTCACACAGACTGTAAACTCCATTGTTCCGTTGGGTAACGCTGTCCAGTTCCTGAACAGCCACCACATCGGGAGCAATCTTGTTAATAACATCCGCCACCCGCTGGTAGTCGGTCAGGTTATCCATTCCCTTACAATTCCGAACATTGTAAGACAGGATACGCAATGAGTTTTCTTCTTTTGGAAACGTTGATTGACCTTTAACAGGTAAAGCGAATGAAATGGCGAGCAAGAGGAAAAGCAGACAAGTTTTCATAAATTGTGTTTCTAAGATTTGTAATCGAGTTTTGTTCTTTGCAAAGATAACAGAATCTTGCCAATAATGCTTGTTTAATTATTTTGTAATAGTTATTTCATCTGTAATA
>JAGPJL010000181.1 GCA_018054455.1 Parabacteroides sp. | reverse complement strand
ATAAACTTTGGATGAGCTACCATTTCGCCTATACTGAATATGAAGATCCCGGTTATAAATACCCATACGCTGGTTGAAATAGCCAGACAAGCCATCCCCGCTGTTGCAATTAACAAGCCTGTAATCATGGTAGGAAGTGCAGGCGTGTGCTTAACTATATTGGAAACAATCAATTGCAGCGAGATGATGGCAAAGGCGTTGATAACGGTTACATGTTCTGCCTCGAACTTCCAGTCGGGATGCTCGGTGAACAAACCCAGGAACTGATTGACAACCTGATTCACGGGGGTGACATCCACGTGCTCGGTAAGGTACCAGAGTACGGTGTCGAACATTTGGAAGTACAGAATCCAAAAACCGCTGTATATAACAATCATGGACATAAAACGCACATCCTTCAATACCAGGACCACATTACGTAGCAGGTCGGTTACTTTTCCTACAACAGCCGGACGGGCTGGTTCTTTATAGACAGCCAGGTTTAAGAAAAGCAGCCAACCGGTTCCAACGGCTGCCATGATGAAGATGTAACTCCACGAGATGGATTTCAGATACGGAACCAGCAGTAACGGGAATATAAAGGCTCCCATATTTATTGACCAGTAGAAGATTCCGAATCCGAGAGTCGAATTGCTCTCGTTGGTTTCGCGGGCAATAGTTCCCGAAATAATGGGTTTAAAACATCCTGCACCAAGCACCATCAGCAAAAGACTTGCAAATACAAGGGCATAGCTTGTACTCAGGCTGGTCAGGAAGTATCCCGTCGACATGACGATAAAGGAAAAAGTAAGCACTTTCTTATAACCGTACCGATCGGCGATTGCCCCCGATAAGATTGGAAGAATGTATAGCAATGGCGTTATGGTACTTTTTATTACCCCTACACTCTCTTTAGAGAAACCTAGTCCGCCCTGGTCTGTTGCCAAAACAAGATAGACCGATAGTACGGACATTACTCCGTAGTAAGAACCCCGTTCGAAGAGTTCCATTAGAACGACAGTCCAGAAGTTCCGGCTGAACGACCGGATACCTCCCGACTTAGTAGCTTGTTGCATATTGTTTAATTTGAAAATTAGAAATTACCAGTACAGCAATCCAAGTACTCCACAGGTAATAAGGCCTAACCCGAGCAACGCATAAAAGACACGTGCACCTTGCCGGCCGAATAATTTAATAAAGGTGGCAGCTCCGCTGGTTTGAAAGAACCAGTCAGTATTGAATATGGCCGCTACAAGTGAAAACAAGCCCAAGGCCATAAAAATAAACAAAATGAAATATTCCGAGGGATTCATACGTTTACTTTATTTCAACGGTACGTGAACCATCTTCGTTTTCACTGATTGTTACGTCAACTACATCACCAGGAAGAAGTTCTTCAATCTTTTCGGGCCATTCGATAAAACAAAGCGCTCCGGAATAGAAGTAATCTTCTGTGCCGATTTCTTCGGCTTCACTCAGCTTATTAATCCTGTATAAATCGAAGTGGTAAATGAGTTCGCCGGTTGTTTCGGAACGATATTCATTGATAATGGCAAAAGTAGGACTGTTAATAACGTCTTCTACGCCTAATTCTTCGCAAATTGCCTTGATGAAGGTTGTTTTGCCTGCACCCATCGGACCATGAAACGCAAATACTGTACGGTCGTCCATCGCGGCAATAAACGTTTTGGCTGCCTCGCGGATAGAATCTAAATTGCTAATCTGAATTGTAGTCATGCTTGGTAATACGATTATTTTTTAGGATCCAGCACAACAAATGGAATAATCATTTCTTCGAGAGAAATTCCTCCGTGCTGGAACGTGTTTTTATAATATGAAACGTAATAATTATAGTTATTGGGATAAGCCATAAAACTATCGTTTAATGCAAAAATGTATTTGCTGCTGATGTTGGGAGAGGGGAGGCCCGCTTTTCCCGGATCATTTATTTCAAACACTTCTTTGGGATTATAGTTCAATGTCTTGCCCACTTTGTAACGTAAATTTGTACTTGTATGCTTGTCGCCTATTATTTTTATAGGTTCGTTTACCCGAATTGTTCCATGGTCGGTTGTAAGAACCACCTTATACCCTTTTTCGGCTATTCGCTTAAAAAGCTCCAGGGTGGATGAATGCTGAAACCAGGAACGGGTAAGACTTCGATAGGCGGCTTCTGTCTGTGCAAGTTCGCGTATTGTTTTACTTTCTGTACGGGCATGCGAAAGCATATCAACGAAATTCAGCACCACAACATTGAGCTGGTTATGCATTAGCTGAGGGATGGAGGTAATGAGTTTCTCTCCATGTTCCGAATCGTACACTTTATTATACGAAAAAGAATATTTCTTCCGGAAACGCTCTATTTGTGTTTGGATAAGCGGTGCCTCGTTCAGGTTTTTACCTTCTTCACTATCTTCGTCTACCCATAGTTCGGGAAATAATTTGGCTATTTGCTGAGGCATCAGTCCGGAGAAGATTGCATTACGGGCATATTGGGTAGCCGTTGGAAGAATACTGTAATACAAAGACTCGTCGTATGTGAAATACTCCGACAATAGCTCTTTAACCACTTTCCATTGATCCAGCCGGAAGTTGTCTATAAGGATAAAAAATACCTTTTCATCGTTATCCAGCATAGGAAATACTTTCTTCTTAAATAAATCGGGACTCATCAAGGGGCGGTTCTCTGAATCTTCCATCCAGGTCATATAGTTCCTTTTGATGAACTTCCCGAAAGCCTGATTAGCCTCCTGCTTTTGCATGCGCAACATATCTGTCATCGGTCCCTGACCGCTTTCGAGTTCCAGTTCCCAATAAACCAGCTTCTTGTACACCTCCATCCAGTCGGCCGCCGTTAATGAGTCATTAATCTGCATGCCAATCCGATTAAACTCCTGCTGATACCCCACCGAGGTGGTTTCGGAGATTATAACCTGTTTGTGTACATTCTTTTTAATGGAAAGCAGCAGCTGGTTTGGATTTACCGGCTTAATCAGGTAGTCGGCAATTTTATTACCGATGGCCTGGTTCATAATGCTTTCTTCTTCGCTTTTGGTAACCATTACAACCGGGACAGACGGAGCTATCTCTTTTATAAATACAAGTGTTTCGAGGCCGGTTAATCCCGGCATATTCTCATCAAGAAAGATGATGTCGAACGACTGCTCGCGGCAGCAATCAATGGCATCCTGTCCGCTGATTACAGGTACGATTTCGTATCCTTTGTCCTGCAGGAACAAGATATGAGGTTTTAATAAATCAATCTCATCATCAGCCCATAAGATTCTGTCCTTTTTTGTTGCCATATATATCCCTTGGTTTCTGCTACAAATGTAAGTAAATAGTTGAGATTAATTCTTTTTCATTGTAAAACCTTTTATCCCCAATGATTGATATGATTGCAGCAATGCTTCGTCGTTGTCGGATATCATCAGCAACTTGTCGTTCTCCCTCAGTTCGGTATTGCCTTTGGGTATAAAGAATTTCCCGTTTCGTTTAACCATAACAGCCAGCGTATGATCCGGCAGTTGCAGTTGCATAAGCTTGTTTCCGTGGGTCAATACTTCCGGAGTAATGTCTATTTCGCTCATGGCCGACTTTATTTCTTCCGGAAGCTCGATGCCAAACTCGTCTTTGCGGTCGGGTTCGTCAGTAAGATGAAGCCATTTGGCTACATGAGTCACACTTGTTCCCTGAATTAGCAGCGAAAGAATGGTGATAAAGAATACGACGTTGAAAATTAGTCCGGCATTCTCGATACCCGCAATAAGAGGGTAAGTGGCAAATATAATGGGTACAGCTCCGCGCAATCCAACCCACGAGATATACAGTTTTCCCTTTGTTGAGAAATTACGGAAGGGAAGCAAACAAAGAAATACCGAAATGGGGCGGGCAAAGATTATCATGAATATACCTACCGTGAGTCCGATTCCTGCAACAGGAAGCAGTTCGTGGGGGTTGACAAGCAAGCCCAGCATGATGAACATGGCGATTTGCCAAAGCCATGTAAATCCGTCGAAGAAGGTGCCAATACTCTTTTTGTGTACTATTTTGGCATTTCCTACTACAAATCCGGCAATATAAACGGCAAGGTACCCATTCCCTTTACTGAGGGTGGTGGC
>JAGPJL010000085.1 GCA_018054455.1 Parabacteroides sp. | reverse complement strand
TATTTGTTAATATTGTTAAAATTATTTTTGTATCTTCAATAGCTTGTGTAATTTGCACCTACAATTACTAATATAACATTTAAATTGACATGAAAAAACAGATTCTATTTTTGGCTTTCAGCCTATGCGTGGGTACTATTTTTGCTCAAGATGCAACTAACGCAAAAAAAGAAGGAGATGATGCTTTAAAAGCTAAAAATTACACGGTTGCTTTTGCTAAATACGACCAGTTTCTAACAGCTACTAAAAATCAGGATTCGGTAACCGTTTACAATTGCGGGCTTTGCGCATTGAATATAAAGAATTATGCCAGCGCAGCAAAGTACTTTGATGTTTCAATAAAAAACAACTATCAGCTTCCTATGTCTTACGCAGGTAAAGCTCAATCATTAAAGAATCTTGGAAAAAATGCTGAAATGCTTGCAACAATTCAGGAAGGTTTGAAAGCAGTACCTGGCGACAACAATCTTGAAAAACTTTATGCTGTCTATTATCTTAAAGAAGGGCAAAAATTCCAAAAAGCCAACAATCTAAGCAAAGCAGAAGAAAGCTACAAAAACATTCTTGCCATTTCTGACAAAAAATTAAAAACAGATGCTCTTTACAGCCTGGGCGTTATGATGTTTAACAACGGAGCCGTTGTTTTGCAGAAAGCTACTCCGCTTGCTACAACAGACAAAGCGCAGTATGACAAGCAAAAGGCTGTTGCAAGCGAAGATTTTAAGAAAGCAAGCGATTATCTTGAACAAGCATTGGCTATTTCTCCTGAAAGAGAAGCAGCTAAAAAGATGCTTGATCAGGTAAAGGCCGCCATGTAATAAGAATTCAATTCGATAAGTAATTTAGAGAGATGGTGTATTTTAATACATCATCTCTTCTTCTTCCTGACCTTCCGGATAGTGCAAAATAAAAGTGGTTGCTCCTATTGAAATCACAGCACCATGACCAATTACAACTTGTTCTTTCTTTCCCAGACATTCATTATTTAAAAAAGTACCGGTAAGGCTGGGGAAATCTCTCAATGTGTAGATGAATTTACCGCTGGCATTCTTTTTTACATTAATAACACAATGCTTTCTACCCATACTCGGATCGGTATTTATAATAGCAATGTCTACACCATCCGTATCTCTGTTTCTTCTTCCAATCACATTATCGCCCAATTGCAAGGCAAATTCTTGTTTGTCTCCAAAAAAGTTTGCTATTACACTAATGTAACCATTAGAAAAGTCCTGATCGCTTACTTCCTTTTCTTTTCCGGAGGGCATTTGAATCTTCTTCTTCCCTAGTTTCACATTAAATTGGGAACCGCATTGAGAACACACCAAGGCGATGGGTTTTTCTGCAGGATACTTTGTTTCATCAAAAGTTGTAAGATTATCGCACTTTGGACAGAATACTTTTTTCATATATTATGTTGGGAATATTTTTAATTATTTGCTGCAAAGGTAGTCATTTTAAGCCAATATATAAAAAAAGAAAAGGTTGTCTCCCGACAACCCCAACCTCATTGTTAACCTTAAATCTAATACCATGAAAAACACAGTGCAAATATACGCTTTATATGTTATCCAGCATAACATTTTACTTGTATATTTCAATATTTAACATCGTTTAACTCCAAAACAAACAATAACGCCCTGTAATCCGAATGGAAAGCAGGGCGTTATCAAATAATAAGTGTACAGATCAATCAAACATATTTCTAAATTTGCTGAATATCTTATCTTTTACTGATTTTTTAGGCTGAAAATTAGGAGCATTTTCTAATCCTGTAAGAATTTCCTTCTCGGAAGGTGTGAGAGTTTCCGGAATATATATGCTTACATTAACCAGCAGATCGCCGGTTCCATAACTGTTTACAGAAGGAAGTCCCTTGTTGCGTAGTCTGAGAACCTTGCCAGGTTGTGTACCCGGATCAATTTTCACTTTTGCTTTTCCTTCAATTGTGGGTACTTCAACAGTACCTCCTAAAGCAGCCTGGGGAAAACTAAGCAGCAAATTGTAAATCAAATCGTTTTCGTCACGAATTAATTCTGGATGCGGTTCTTCCTCAACCAGAATAAGCAAATCACCGTTTATGCCTCCTCGACGGGCTGCATTCCCTTTGCCGCTCATCGATAGCTGCATACCTTCTGCCACTCCTGCCGGAATATTTATAGAGATCACCTCTTCATCGCGTACAATTCCTTCGCCATTACATGCAGTACACTTATGAGTAATAATCTTACCTTCTCCACCACAAGTAGGACATGCAGACTGTGTTTGCATCTGTCCCAGAATCGTATTTGCAATACGGGTTACCACCCCACTTCCGTTACAAGTAGTACAAGTAGATTTGCTATGTTCATCCTCGGCTCCGCTTCCATTACACTTCGTACAGGAAACGTATTTTTTTACCTTAATCTTCTTTTCAACACCATTGGCTATCTCTTTCAGATTAAGTTTAACCTTCACACGAAGGTCTGAACCACGATTAACTCGGCGTCCACCACGTGAACTTCCGCCGCTAAATCCTCCGAAACCACCAAATCCGCCAAAATGCCCACCAAAGATGTCTCCAAACTGAGAGAAAATATCGTCCATGGACATTCCAGCTCCGCCAAAGCCTCCACCAGCAGCAGAACTACCAACGCCTGCATGACCATACTGATCATAACGCTGACGTTTCTGAGGATCACTCAAAATATCGTAAGCCTCTGCAGCTTCTTTAAAATTCTCTTCCGCTTCCTTATTTCCCGGATTCTTATCTGGATGAAACTGGATTGCTTTCTTCCGGTACGATTTTTTTATCTCGTCGGCTGATGCATCCTTTTGGAGGCCCAGCACTTCATAATAATCTCTTTTAGCCATCTTTGTGTTGTTATTAGCTTATTCTCCCACTACTACTTTGGCGTGACGAATCACTTTATCGTACAGGACGTATCCTGTCTGAACGCAGTCCAGCACTTTTCCTTTCATCTCTTGCGCAGGAGCCGGGATAGTAGCTATTGCTTCAAAATGTTCTGTATCGAAGTCTTTCATTTCTGTTTCGATAGCCTTTACACCCTGTTGAGCCAGGTAAGAGATAAATTTTGAATAAATCAACTCTATTCCTTCAACAACTGCAGACATTTCTTCGGCAATACGAACGTTTTTAAGTGCTCTCTCCATGTCGTCAATCACAGGAAGCAGGTTTGTCAAAGCCGATTCTCCACCGGTTTTAATCAAATCAGCCTTTTCTCTTAATGTACGTTTTCTGTAATTGTCATATTCTGCCATCAGGCGTAAATGAGAATCGTTAAGCTCGTCATATTTCTTTTGCAACTCGCTTAATTCGTCTGACACATTGTCCGCACCAACCGATTCTGCTGACTCATTTACTTGCTCCTCCTGCAGATTTGTCGCATCTTGCTCCGAAAGTAAGTCACTTTTTTCAGATGTCTGAGTTGTCATCTTTGCATGCTTTCCCATCATAATCTATCTATTGTTATTTAATTACTAGCTAATTTTCAGACATATACACAAAAACCAATATTGTTACACCAATACTGACTCCGAAACGCCGAAACTGTTATTCATCAGAACAGATACAAATATGTTGCCAAGTATTCTGCTTCTTCTTATTTTTCTTTACCTTTGCTTATTATTTACCAATTATAATGTAATAAGTATACAAATATGTTGAGTATGATAAAAAGGACAATGTTATCCTTGCTGTTACTTTTGTTTATCACGTCTGTAACAGCCCAAAAAAGAAACAGTATCGTTTGCCGGCCAGGCTTTACATACGCGCTGAGTAACAGTATTCACTGGGGATTAAACAAGCCAGTGATTACAGGGCTTATCCCCTACTCCTCGGCAGAGTCTTCCGGTCTGAAGTTGAATGATATCATCGAAAGTATTGATGGTATCCAGGTAAATGATCTATCGTCGATGGAAATAAGTCAGCTGCTAAACAATGAAACCAAAGACGAAATGATTCTTACGGTCAGCAACCTGGCAACCAGTGGAAAACAAGTACTTATCCATAAAGATTGCAAAAAGAGCCAGGCTATTACCGAAGACCAGCTTGCATTGGCTTTTAATATGTATAGTCTGGAAAGTACGTCCGAAAGAGACTTCATCTGCCCTTTTAAGACAACAACCACCCAAAGTCAGCTATCCTTCGATTCTTTCAAAACTTTTGCTTTCGCAGCAATCGATGAAAACAATGGCAAACTTGAAACATACATTAATAATAGTATTGAAAAAGAGTTGACAAAAAAAGGACTTATCAAGACATCCGAAAAACCAGACCTGTTAATTCAGACGTTTTACTTCTTCGATAAGAATCCAAATTACAATGAAGGAGGGATGAGTTCTTCTGATAAAGAAAAGACATTCCGCTATAGTATTGCTGCAGGCAAGATGCTGAATTTACCATTCCTTCCTGTAGGTGCGGTTGAATCTAAAGCGCCCTATTTGCTTCAGTTCGGATTTAGATTTGTTGATCAGAAAATAATTCCCGGACAAGTTATATGGGAATGCGAAGCCAACGAATTGCTGAGTGACTCTTACCGCCTGGAAGACTATGCCGCCATACATATTCCACTTATGTGTATGCAATATCCATTCGTAAAATACAGCCGCAATGTTCCGTTCAAGACAGAGGTGAAAAATTACAACTATACCGGAATAAGTTACGACATCAACAAGCTTGAAAGGATCGCAGACGTTGATGAAAACTCACCCGCTGCTGCCGCCGGAATAAAAGCAGGCGATATTATCGAACGCATCGGAAACCAGAAAATGGATTATTCGTCCGAAGAGTTCTCATCCGCCTACAAACAGTTCATTACCCTGACTATGGACTACAGGGATCCTTCCTCCATATTTACCGATGCCAATGGATTTACACGCTGCATGTTCTGGAATGCGTTGGAATATCCCAAGGTATCAGATGCATTTATGAATCCAGCCAACCTGACTGCATTTTCATATTTGTATTATTTTACACCTTACGTAAATCCAATAGGTGTAAATGCTTGCTCCTTCTTTATAAAAAGAGGAAAAGAGAAACAAGAATACCTGATTCGCCCAACAGTACGATCGGAGGTTTCCATACATGTAAACTAAATCAATATATAGTTAACAAATACTTAATAGAGAGTAACTTTTAATCAAGTTATTCTCTATTTATTTTTTATTTGTACATTTGCATTCGGAATTTTAATTAACAAAGTTATATATCCGAATGAAAATAGTGAATCTTGGAGAATCCAACACCGTATTAAACCGGTTTGTTGCCGAGTTGCGGGACGTGAATATCCAGCACGACAGTCTTCGTTTTCGTCGTAATATTGAAAGAATTGGCGAAATCATGGCTTACGAAATCAGTAAAGATTTCGCTTACAGCGAAAAAAACATCCCTACTCCCCTGGGAATTGCACCAATGTACACACCGGACAATCAAGTTGTTATCAGTACAATCCTTAGAGCCGGTCTTCCATTCCACCACGGATTCTTAAGCTATCTGGACAATGCCGAAAATGCCTTTGTTTCTGCTTACCGCAAGTACAAAGACAGACTAAATTTCGATATTCATATCGAATACATTGCTTCGCCCGCGTTAGCTGACAAAACGCTTATCGTAACCGATCCGATGCTTGCTACAGGCAGCTCCATGGAATTGGCTTACCAGGCACTGCTTACAAAAGGGAAACCTGCTCATGTGCATGTGGCATCCATAATCTGCAGCAGACCTGCTTTAGAATACCTCAAGAAGAAAATGCCAGATAATACAACAATCTGGATTGCCGCGCTTGACGAAGGACTCGACGACCACTCTTACATTATTCCAGGATTGGGAGATGCCGGCGATTTAGCCTACGGAGCCAAACTATAACTCCTTTTTTACATAAAAGGAAGACTCAACTATCCCGTTGCTGAATTGTAAATATTTATCAACAACAAAGGATATTTGGGTCTTTTTTTTGTCTTTTCGTGAAAGTATTCTTATATCTTTGTTGCCGTAATGGTTCTCTTCCTCCGTTCCGAGGGTGAGATTAATAGGGAACCGGGTGAAAATCCCGGACAGTCCCGCTGCTGTGAACTTCGTCCAAACGTGCGGACATATCTTTGCCACTGTTTTAGAATTCAGGTTCTTAATGGGAAGGCGTCCAAACAGGAAGTAAGTCAGAAGACCTGCCGTTACATGCATTTTTACACCCTGCGAGGAACGGGGGAGTATTAACATTTTCGTAATTTAGTTATACAAGATGTATTCAAACATTTTTATTACCAAGCGCGATGGTAAAAGCGAAGCTTTTTCTATCGACAAGATCAGAAATGCCGTAACGAAAGCCTACCGGGCCAGCGGTATCCAGGAAGACAGTAATACGATCGGCCGTATGGCTGAACAAGTAGCATCAGCAATCACCGGTCAGCAGATCACTGTGGAAGAAATTCAGGATTTGGTGGAAAAAGAGCTGATGGCAAGTAATCCGTATGTCGCCAAAAAGTATATCATTTACAGAGAATGGAGAACCATCGAGCGTGATAAAAAAACGCATATGAAACAAGTGATGGACGGCATTGTAGCAATAGAGAAAAACGATGTGAACCTGAGCAATGCAAATATGTCGGCTCATACTCCTGCCGGACAAATGATGACATTTGCATCGGAGGTTACCAAGGATTACGCCAACAAGTACTTGCTGGGAGTTAAGTACGCGCGTGCACATCGTAATGGTGATATCCACATCCATGACCTTGACTACTATCCCACCAAAACCACCACCTGTATACAATACGATCTGGACGATCTGTTCGAACGGGGTTTCCGTACAAAGAACGGAAGTATTCGTACGCCTCAGTCAATTCAGAGTTATGCCACATTGGCAACCATCATATTTCAGACAAACCAAAACGAACAGCATGGAGGGCAATCCATTCCTGCGTTCGACTTTTTTATGGCAAAGGGCGTTCGAAAGACTTTCGTGAAGCATCTGGCATCCTTTACGGCTTTTCTGAATAGTATGAAAAACGGAAACGAAACCGACGAAAAATATGTCAGACAGCTTTTATTGGACGTAATTGTATCCATCGATTTTTCGGATGAACAGGCAAGCCGTATTATTTCACTGCTGAATGAAAAAAATATTTCCATAGAATCCGGCGAGTTGACTTCTATATGGAACAGAGCATTAAAAGCAACCCGCAAGGATACCCATCAGGCGATGGAAGGATTTATCCACAACCTCAACACCATGCATTCACGGGGTGGAAATCAGGTTGTTTTCAGTTCTATCAATTATGGAACTGACACCTCAGCCGAAGGTCGTTTGCTAATTCGTGAACTTCTATCGGCAACAAGCGAAGGTCTTGGTCATGGCGAAGTTCCGGTATTCCCTATCCAAATATTTAAAGTTAAGGAGGGAATCTCCTATTCGGATGAAGATTATGCACTGGCGATGGCGGATTTCGAAAAAGCCATGCGTGGCGAGATTGCTTTCAAGACACCTAACTTTGATTTATTGCTTGAAGCATGCAGAACAACCTCGGTGGCACTTTTTCCTAACTTTATTTTTCTGGATGCACCGTTTAATCAGAACGCACTATGGAAAGCTGAAGATCCTGAACGATACCGATACGAAGTGGCTTCAATGGGATGCCGAACCCGTGTATTCGAAAATATGCATGGAGAAAAGAGTTCGTTGGGAAGAGGCAACCTGTCTTTTACTTCCATGAATATGCCCCGATTGGCCATCAAAGCAAGAAGAGAAGCCGAGGAGTTGAATCCGGATGGCGACAAACATACAATACGTAAAGAAGCGCGCCAGCTTTTTCTGGAATCTGTTCGCGGCATGTCTGTTCTCATTGCAGAACAGCTTTACGACAGATACCAATATCAGCGCACAGCACTTGCCCGTCAGTTTCCATTCATGATGGGCAACGATGTTTGGAAAGGCGGAAGTGCATTGGATGCAAACGACGAAGTGGGTGATGTAATAAATTCAGGCACATTGGGTATAGGCTTTATTGGCGGTCATAACGCCATGGTAGCCATTCATGGTGAAGGACATGCCCACAATCAGGAAGCATGGGAAACTTTACGCGAAGCCCTGGAGGTTATGAACAGTGTGGCCAGTGAATACAAAGAAAAATACAAACTGAATTATTCGGTGCTGGCAACTCCGGCCGAAGGTCTTTCAGGCCGCTTCACCCGCATAGACCGTAAAGTATATGGAATCATTCCGGGAGTGAACGACCGCGACTACTATGTAAACTCCTTTCATATCGATGTAAAAGAGCCCGTTTCCATTCTGGAGAAAATCAAGAAAGAAGCTCCTTTTCATGCGCTTACCGGAGGAGGACACATTACCTATGTTGAGCTCGATGGCGAAGCGAAAAAGAACATCCCTGCCATTCTAAAGATTGTGAAGGTTATGTACGATCAGCATATCGGTTACGGATCGATCAATCACCCGGTGGATACCTGTAAACAGTGTGGATATAAAGGCGTGATTTACGATAAATGTCCGGTTTGCAGCAGCGAATATATTCTTCGCCTGCGGAGAATAACCGGATATCTTACCGGTAGTCTGGAAAGCTGGAACTCTGCAAAGAAAGCCGAAGAGAGCGACAGAACTAAGCACCACTAATATGGGGGATATTGATAACCTGGTATCTCAGCAGCTACGGGTGCTGAATATCTATCCGGAGACTATCTCAGATGGTTTGGGGATAAGGTATGCCATTTATTTGGCTGGTTGTTTGCATCATTGTCCGGGTTGTCACAATCCGGACAGCTGGCGTCCCGATGGCGGAAGTTTGCTAACAGAAGAAATGTTTAATCAGATAGTAACCGAAATACAAAGCAATCCCCTGCTGGATGGGATTACACTATCCGGAGGAGATCCGTTATTTCGTCCGGAGGGAGTCAGTCTGTTACTTAAACTATTAAAAAAACAGACGGGAATGTCGGTCTGGTGCTATACAGGCTATACGCTGGAAGAAATTAAGCAGTCTGCAAGACTATCGACTTGCCTTCCCTACATAGATGTGCTGGTAGACGGACGGTTCGAGCAATCGGCTTTTAATCCGACACTCTCTTTCCGGGGAAGCAACAACCAGCGGATCATCCATTTAAATCAGTAAAAACAAAACAAGAGCGATTCACGAATGAAACGCTCTTGTTTTATGTACAAACCCGAAATACCAGATTTCAGGCAATAGATACAAAATTAGAATTGTCTTTCAAGCAACCAGGCATCCTGGAAGTTTGGAGCATATTTTGCTTTGATAGCATCACGGCTATCAGCAGCATCAGCCTTTTCGTCAAAACTTGAAACAATTACACGAAGCATACCTTCTTCATTCTGAGCAAGCATTGCTTTGTAACCATCATTCTGCATACGTTCTTTCAACGCGTAAGCATTTGTTTTGTTTTTAAAACTACCGATTACAACGCTATAGCGTCTTAAACCGTTTGCATCTTCTCCTGAAACAGCAGTAACTCTTTCCTGACGAACCGCAGCACCTGATGTTCTGGGCTTAGATACCGGAGCAATTACTTCTTCCTCAACTTGTGCGGGAGCAGTAGTTATCTCTTTCTCTTTAGCTTGTTCGTAAGCAGCTTTGTAAGCACTCTGTTTAGGTTTACATGAGCCGAACGACAAAACCATGGCGATAGCGGCTCCAAATAACCAAATCTTATTCATACTAGTCAGTTCTTAAATTTTGATATGCAAAGATATAAATTAAATTAGTACTTTCGCATTCAAAATACAATATAATAATAATTAAATGAATAAATCAATCGGAACAATGGTAATCGCAACATCCGTTTTACTTGGGTCCTGTGCTCAGGAAACCAAAAAGACGGAAGAAGCCGGTCCACTTATCGGACGGGCCGAAGTAAAAGTGGAAAACGGTATTCTTACCCCCGAAGTGCTTTACAGCATGGCCCGCGTAAGCGATGCCCAATTGTCGCCCGACGGGAAGAAAGTTCTTTACGGCGTAACCTTTATTAGTGTTGAACAGAACAAAGGCAACCGCGAACTCTTTGTAATGAATGCCGATGGGACTGACAAAAAACAAATTACTGAAACTACTCAAAGTGAACAGAATGCCGTGTGGATTAAAGGAGGAAGCGAAATTGCTTTCCTTTCCAACGAAAGCGGCAGCTCACAACTTTGGGTGATGAATGCCGACGGAAGCAACCGCCGTCAGGTAAGTAAGCTCGAAAAGGGGATGAACGCCTTTGCTTTCTCGCCGGACGAATCGAAAGTACTTTACATTGCCGACATCAAATCGGGCAAGCGTACTGTCGATGTTTACGCCGATCTGCCCAAAGCAACAGGACGTATTGTGGACGATCTTCTTTACAAACACTGGGACGAATGGGTAGAGACTGTACCCCACCCTTTTATTGCCTCTGTTACTGAAGCCGGTCTTGCCGATACGCTGGATATTATGGAAGGCGAACCTTTTGAATGTCCGATGAAGCCTAATAGCGGAATCGAAGATCTTTCCTGGAGCCCCGACGGAAAGCAGATTGCTTACGCCAGTCGTAAAAAGACAGGAAAGGAATATGCCCTTTCTACCAATTCGGACATCTACATCTACAATGTGGCTGATAAGACAACCCGGAATCTTACCGAAGGAATGATGGGATACGATATCATGCCTCAGTTCTCGCCCGACGGCAAATCCATCGCCTGGGTAAGTCAGGAACGCGATGGATACGAATCAGACAAGAAAAGACTTTTTGTTGCCAATCTTGAAACCGGCGAAAAGCAATACCTTACTGAGGCATTCGACTATAATACCGATGCGCTAACATGGCTTCCGGATAACAAATCGCTTTATATCATTGCCTGCAAAGAAGCGGTAACACACATCTGGCAGGTGGGTCTCGACAAGCAGATCCGTCAGCTTACTACCGGACAATACGATTACATAAGCATGCATACGGCGGCAGACAAAATGATTGCTATCCGCCAGTCAATGGTAGAGCCATCCGAAGTATTTGCAGTAAACACACAGAGTGGCGAAGCCAAAGAAATAAGCTTCGACAACAAAGCCATTACAGACCAGCTTACACCTGCCAAGGCTGAAGCCCGCTGGATAAAGACAACAGACAACAAGCAGATGCTTACCTGGATTGTATATCCTCCGCATTTTGATCCGGCAAAAAAATACCCTGCCATTCTTTACTGCCAGGGCGGTCCTCAAAGTACAGTAAGTCAGTTCTGGTCGTATCGCTGGAACCTGTCGCTTATGGCATCGCAGGGATACATTGTGGTAGCACCTAACCGTCGCGGACTTCCCGGATTTGGTCAGGAGTGGAACGAACAGATCAGTGGCGATTACGGCGGTCAAAACATGAAGGATTACTTTTCTGCCATCGACGAAATGGCTAAAGAACCGTATGTTGACAAAGACCATTTGGGAGCAGTTGGTGCAAGCTACGGAGGATTCTCTGTATATTGGCTGGCCGGAAATCACAACAAACGTTTCAAAGCCTTTATTGCCCACGCTGGAATATTCAACCTCGAACAGCAATACCTCGAAACCGAAGAGTCATGGTTTGCCAACTGGGATTTAGGTGGTCCTTACTGGGATAAAAGCAATGCCACCGCTCAACGCAGCTTTGCCAATTCCCCTCATAAATTTGTTGAAAAGTGGGACACCCCTATCTTGATTACCCACGGAGAAAAGGACTACCGTATCCTTGCTTCACAAGGAATGAGTGCATTCAACGCGGCTCAGCTGAGAGGCATTCCGTCAGAGATGCTAATCTTCCCCGACGAGAACCACTGGGTAGCCCAACCACAGAACGGAATCCTCTTCCAACGTGTATTCTTCCGTTGGTTAGATAAGTGGCTTAAGAAGTAACAAAGCAAACAAATTATAGAAAGGTGTCCCGCATGGGGCACCTTTTTTTGTATCTTTGCACAAACAAAACACACGTATGGTTACCAAACTTCATTCATCCGGAAACTTGGATATTTATTCCGCGTCCGGCGAATCGGAATCGGAAATTCCGCTGGTAGGTAATGTGAGGGCAGGCTTTCCTTCGCCTGCTCAGGACTTTATCGCACAGTCGATCGACTTGAACAAGCATATCATCAAACATCCTTCCGCCACTTATTTTGCCGTAGTAAATGGAATCTCCATGGATACAGATTTAAGTGAGGGCGATTTGCTGGTGATAGACCGCAGCCTGGATCCTCAGGACGGCAAAATTGCCGTTTGCTATATTGATGGCGAATTTACGGTAAAAAAGATCAAGATTGAGAAAGAGAGATGTTTGCTTACTCCCTCCAATCCAGCCTTTCCGGTAATCGAAGTGAACAAAAACAATAACTTTGTAATCTGGGGAATTGTTACCTATGTAATAAAGAAAGTATGATGTTTGCGCTGGTCGACTGCAATAATTTTTACGCCTCCTGCGAACGGATGTTCAATCCGTCGCTCAACGGACGGCCTGTCGTTGTTCTATCCAACAACGATGGTTGTGTTATTGCACGCAGCAACGAAGCCAAAGCACTTGGTATTCCCATGGGAGCGCCTGCTTTTCAGATTCAATTGCTGGTTGAACGCAATGAGGTGGCTGTTTTCTCGGCCAATTTTCCATTGTATGGAGATATGAGCCGGCGGGTGATGACGATCCTCTCGGAGTATAGTCCCGAACAGGAAATATACAGTATAGACGAATGCTTTCTTAATCTGACCGGCATCAACGAAGATCTGGCCGCCTACGGATTAAAAATGAGAACCCATGTGCTTAAGTGGACCGGTATTCCGGTAAGCGTAGGCATGGCGCCCACTAAAGCTCTTGCCAAAGCGGCCAACCGCATAGCCAAGAAATTTACCGAACGTACCGGCGGATCTTATGTAATCGACACCGACGAAAAAAGAATAAAAGCCCTTAAGTGGCTGCCTCTGGAAGATGTATGGGGTATTGGAAGGCGGCAAGCTGTAAAATTAAAAGCCGCAGGGATGCGCACCGCATACGACTTTACACAAGCAGACCGCGAATGGGTTAGGAAAAACATGACCATCGTTGGAGTAAAGCTGCAAGACGAACTAAACGGGATTCCCTGCATGGAAATGAACCCCGTGGAAAAAAAACAAAGCATTACCACCACTCGCTCCTTCGAAAAAGCCTATAAATCGCTGGACGAATTACGCGAACGGATAACAACCTTTGCCGCATCCAGTGCCGAGAGTCTGAGGAAACAAAACTCCCTGTGCCGTTCGTTGATGGTATTCATAGAGACCAATCGCTTTGGCGAACCCTTCGAGCAATACAGTAACAACCTGATGGTAAAGCTGCCTTTTGCTACTTCTTCCACCATCGAGATAGTCCAATCGGCAGTTCAGGGGCTACAAAAGATATTCAAAGAAGGCTATCACTATAAAAGAGCCGGCGTAGTACTGATGGATTTCATCAGCGAAACCAACTTACAACCATCCCTGTTCTTTAACTCCGACCCTCGCCATCTGTCGCTCATGCAAACGGTGGACAAGCTAAATAACAAATTTGGCACCCATGTGCTGAAGCTAGCCTCGCAGGATATGCGCACCTGGAAGATGAAACAAGAACATCTTTCGCCCGCCTACACAACTAATTTAAACGACGTAATCAGAGTAAAGATTTAGTCAGCCTACGTAAACGCTTAACAGCTTTACATGTTGTTTAACATGTTTTATAGCAAAATCTCTTGACAAATCCAATTAAACCCGTATCTTTGCATCGTGGTTTTTTCATAATAGTATTAGATTTAAGGTTAACAAAGTTTGGTTAGGGGATGTCGTGAGA
>JAGPJL010000180.1 GCA_018054455.1 Parabacteroides sp. | reverse complement strand
CTTTATTCAGGTTAAAATAAAACTCCTGGTAATCGTCTTTCCACCACGAAAAATTAGCATTAATAAACACCTCTTTAATGCGCCGATACGACAGCAGCGTATCTTTCATTGCTTCGGCATGCTCGTACAGTTCGTCGTAATTATAACCTAGCATTTCAATACGATAAGATCCGGCATTTTCGCGAACATCGTTACTAAAACCCTGATCCTGCAACCCCCATACACCCCAGCTTCCTCCACCCAGTTCAAGCGCTTTGCTGATGATTTTGCTTTTCAGCGTATACGGAAAACCCGATTGCTCACTCTCCTTGGTAAAGAAAATATTGATTCCAGCCTGACGTGCGCTGTAAATATTGGTCTGAAACTGCTTTATTTCCTTAAATGTACTAAGATATGCCTCCATTCGCTGCATCAGATTATTCATCTGTTCCAGCGTGGTTCCATTGGGAAGCGAAGCACTAACATTCAGCACCGTCTCTTCGCTGCGCGTAAAGTAGCTACCCTCGTACACCTTTTCCACAAACAAACGTAAACTTCCCCCAAACACTTTTTCCACAACAGGCTTCACCGATTCCTTGTAAAAATTATCGGTAGACACCTTGTTGTACATCTCCTCCCACCCTTTAAGCGGACGATCATCTTTGGGTTCAATCTTGTCGGGCAACATAAACACCGGAAGTCCGAATGCCAGCAACAACAAGATACAGGCAATTACACGCCAGCGACACATAAAGCGAATTTGGGCCGCATAGTAGCGTCTGAAATAATAATTCCCCTTTAATTTCATTCGTTTCAAAAAAGGAAACTTCACCACAACATGCGTCCTTTTTTTATCAAGGCCCATCTTATCCATCAACGCAGGAACAAAAAAGAGAGCAATGGCCAGCGAAACAAACAAGTTCACGATTATCACCGCGGCAAAATCCTGTAAGTTCAGGCGAATCTCCTCATTTAGAAAAAAGATAATGGATAACGCGCCAATAGTTGTAAGCGTAGCCGTCAGCACTGAAAGAAAAGCCAAACGGTTCTGGTGTGTTCGTATATGATCGGCCATCACAATTGTATTATCTATAATCAGACTAAGCGAGATGGTTACCCCCGCCAGCGAATAAAGCTGCATTTCCAGGCCCAGAAGATAATATAAAATCACCGCAATAAGAATATTCACACTCAGACTCATTACAATCAGCAACAAATAGCGCAGGTTACGCATAATAAGCAGTACAAACAACAACAAAATCAGCACAGTCAGCCCCGTTCTCACATAAATCTTATCCAGTTCCGTCTGAATATATTCGGTGGCATCGTAGCTTGTATGAATCTCGTAACCAGGAGGTAATGAAACCTGCATACGTTCAATCTCCTCTTTTACCTGAGCAGCCAGTTTCAATTGGTTGGCGGACTCGTCGGCAATAATAGAAAGATAGATAGAATTCAGACCGTTTATCCTGTAATAGCTTTGGGGCATCTCCTCCTCGCGGGTCACTTTAATTAGTTTACTGAGACTAATTACCTCTCCGCCTCCGGTATTCAGCGTAATTCGGGAAGCATCAAAACTGTCCTCGGGAGCATCAGATACAAGAGCCAACCTTATCCACTCCTTGTCACCATCTGCCAACTGCATATTTACCGTACCCAAAAACTCCTGATTATAATATCGGGCAATTGCCTGTTGAATCATTTCTACCGTAATTCCCAGCGAAACCAACTGATCGTTATCGTACGTAAGCCGCCATTCCATAGGCGTAGCACCCTTTACATCAATACGGTAAATACCTTTGATAGAAGAAAGCCGCGGCTTAATCTGCTCTTCGGCATACCTCTGAATAAAAACAGGCGTTGCTGCTGCATTCAGCGTATAACTCAAGAAAGCCCTCTCCTCTTTATCATCCGGGCGGCTCACCTGCAATATAGGATAAGTCAGCCCATCCGGTAACTGCGGCCAACTTTGCCTCACAATGGTGGAAGCCTCAAAACGAGCAGCATCCACATTGGTATGCTTATCCAAATCCAACTGAATGTTGCCCCATCCGTTTCCGGAAGTAGACGAGATAGACTTTATTCCCTTAATGCGCGCCAACATAGCCTCAAGCTTGCTGGTTACCTCCATTTCGACCACACGAGCCGAATTTCCAGGCATCTGGAAAGAAACCGATAGCTTGGGCAGCGTTCGCGAAGGCGAAAGCTTTATGGGAAGCATAGGAATAAAAGCTATACCTGCCAGTGCGATACACAAGAACGCAACGATCAGTGTAAACGAAGAAACCTTTGGTGACTCTTTACTCATCCTTACAATCCATGTTTAAAGTCAAACTCCGACGACAAAGAAACTCCCGTTTCAAAATCGTGCAAGGTAAGTTTGCGTATTTTATAGTAACTCAGCCAATAATTCTGCAGCGCGGAGATGTAATTGCGTTGCGCCTCCTGCTGCCTGTTATTGGATAAAGTAAGACTGTTTATATCCGCCTTTCCGATCATGAAACGCTGCTTGGTCTGCGCATATGCCATCTGCGAAAGATCCAGCGCCTCCTCGGCACTACCAATCAACGCCTGCTGGATATTAAAGTCACTAACCGTCATAATCACATCCTCTTCCAGCGAAAGAGACCCCTGTTCGGAAGAAATCTTCACCACATTCAGGTTATTTTTCGCCATATTCTTTTTGCCTTTTCGTACACCCCAGTCCACCAAAGGAATGGAAAGAGAAACAGACACCACGTCCTGCTGCAGTAAATCACGGTACACGTTGCGGAATTTATCCGACACCTGGTTAAAACCAACACTGGCGCTCACACTGGCATTAAACATCGCCTCCTTTTTAGTTTTATCCAACGTTTGCTCAGCTTCCAATACTTGTTGACGCAGCGAAAGGAAAGTAGGATTATTTTCACGGGCCAGCACCAACGCCTCATCAACCGATACATTCATTTGCAGCGGCTTACCCGGCAACTGCAAGCGTATTTCCGTATTTTTGTCGAAGCCAAGATACGAAGCCAAGCTAAACATGGCACGCTTCAATGCAATGTCGGCATTCTGCAGCGCGTTGCGCGCATTCACCGCGTCCAGTTTCAGCGTAAGCAAATCGGCCTGACTGATAGCCGCGATCTTATGCCGTTGCTGTCCGGTTACATACAACGTGTCGGAACTTGCCACATTCTCCCGTGCCAGATCATACTCCGCCTGTGCCATCGCCAGTGTAAAGAAATGCGTAGTAACCTCCTCGCTTACCCCTTCCACATTATAAATATACTCCTTTTTTACCTTCTCGTACTTCAGTGGTTCAATCTTGCGCGACCACTTAAACGGATTATAACCCAACAGACTCTGATTGTACCCGATACGCACGGGAACCGAAGTAAACTGGCTATAGGTATTATCTCCAAAGTTACGGATATAACCCAGATCGGAATCCAGCACAAAAGTTCCTCCCAACAAATCGAAATTCTGTTTTACCTCCATGCTCCCCCCTGCATAAAAAGACTGTTGCTTCCGGTACACATCTAAATCGTTTTCCGAATCGTATCTTCGGGTAATATCCCGGTAATACTGAGCCGGAGTGAGATTCATCGTGAGACTAGGCAACCGTTGAGCCTGATAGGTACGAAATTCCCAGTAGCCCGACAAAAACATATTCTTCATACGAAAAGCCTCCAAAGAACTGTCGGCCGCCTGCTCAATGGCCTTATCCAATGTTAAAACCACGGGCTGCGCCCCGCCAACAAAGGGACAAAGTATATATCCCGATAACACAATCAAAGCCTTAACAATATATTTTTTCATAGCATTATGCTTTTTCAATTTCCGTCTTTCTGTAAATCAACCAATAAACCATCGGAATAACCAACAAGCTAACAAGCGTACCAACCACCATGGCCGAAATCATTGCAATAGCAAGAGGTTTCTGTAATTCGCTACCCATATCGAACGAAAACAACAGCGGAACCATACCAAAAATAGTCGTCAAACTCGTCATAATAATCGGACGAAGACGCCTGTGTCCCGCCTCGTGAATCGCATCCAACAGGGGCATACCGTCCCGGCGAAATTCGTTAATGGCGTCAATCTTCAGAATCGAGTCATTTATAATAATCCCGCAGGTAACTACAATACCAATGGCACTCATCAGATTCAGCGTGTTACC
>JAGPJL010000084.1 GCA_018054455.1 Parabacteroides sp. | reverse complement strand
TTTCTATTGAGCGAAACACTTCCTTTCTGCGGACTCTGTTTATCGTTGTATTCCAGGTAACACATGGTTTTTCCCAAAGCACTTTCGGGAGCCAGTATTGTACAAATAAGTTGGGCGCAGGTAAGCAAGCCGCCGTTGTTATACCTAAGGTCCAATACAAACTCATTAACACCGGCCGATTTGAATTCTTTCGACAAGGAAAGCAATTCATTATCATAGGTATCATCGTCATCTGTTTTTCCGGCTGTAAAATGATTGTATACCAGATACCCTACTTTCTTTCCATCCCATTCGATGATGCTGTGGTAATATACCGGATTATCTTCTATTTCCCGGGCAGTATCCAATTGAACTTTTTTGCCCAGTTCGAGTCCTCCTTCTACCATATTATAATCAGCAAGCTGCAATTCGGTCGACTTGCCGCCGTAAAGTGTTTGGTAGTTTTCGCTGGTGATATATTTTCCATCCATCGTAACAATCCAGTCACCTCTTTTTAGTCCGGCTTCGGATGCGGGAGAGTTTGGGGCAACGTACAAAAGATGAGCTACTATATCGCCGGTAGAAATTAATCTATAAGGGTCGAATTCGAATCCGTAGCTGTAGTCCGTTTGAGAAATGCTGCGGGTTGTCGCAGCTGTACTTTCAATGTACGAATAGGCATAGTCCCTTTTGTCATCCCTTTTGCCATCACTTTTGGAAAGCAATGAGGCAAAGAACGATTCGGGGTCGGTCAGGAAATTTAGGGTTGAGGCAGAAGGCATGTCTTTGTACCAGTAATAATTTTCGCGCATCGTACTCTCTATCCACTTATCGACAGCAGTTTCTTTATCGACCGCTTCTTCGGCATTCTGGTCTTTTTCACAAGAAGAAAATCCTGTTATAGCGGTTAGCGAAAGAAACGTTACGTATATATAGTTTTTTAAGTTCATTATTTTAATTATTGGTGTGAATGCAAATATACCCATTATTTTGAAAGTAACGAAGATAACCCACAGAGACTCAAAAACCAAAAGTTATCTTCGAAATGGCACATTCAGTCTTTTTGATCAATAAAATCAGGCGGATTGCAATGTTGTTTGTTGTTAAAAAAAGATTGAAGGGAATGAAAGATTCGTGAAATTGGACGATTAGCAAAGTTAATTTTTAACTTTGTGACTCTAAATAAGTGAATAATGGTACAAAGATTCGATTACTTAGTTATTGGTTCCGGGATTGCCGGCATGAGTTTCGCACTTAAAGTAGCCGATAAAGGGTCGGTAGCCCTTATATGCAAGACTGCTCTGCAAGAAGCTAATACCTATTATGCGCAGGGAGGAGTTGCTTCTGTAACCAACCCCATCGACGATTTTGAAAAGCATATCCAGGATACGTTGATTGCTGGCGATGGTCATTGCGACCGGGCAGCTGTAGAGAAAGTGGTGAAAGAAGCACCCGCTCAGATTAATGAATTAATAGAGTGGGGAGTAAAGTTTGATAAAACGGCAGAAGGCGATTTCGATTTACATCGTGAAGGAGGGCATTCCGAGTTCCGTATTCTTCATCATAAAGACAATACGGGCGCCGAAATTCAGGAAAGTCTTATTCAGGCGCTGAAGAGCCACCCTAATATTAAGATTTTTGATCACCATTTTGCTGTAGAAATTCTTACTCAGCACCATCTGGGTGTAGAAGTTACACGTCAGACTCAGGATATAGAGTGCTACGGTGCCTATATTTTAAACGAACGAAACCGCAAAGTGGAAACATTTCTGTCCAAGGTGACTATGATTGCCACCGGAGGTATAGGAAATGTTTATCTCACAACAACCAATCCGCTGGTAGCTACGGGTGATGGTATCGCAATGGTTTACAGGGCAAAGGGAACAGTGAAGGACATGGAGTTTGTTCAATTTCATCCAACAGCCCTATTCCATCCGGGTGATCGCCCTTCTTTCCTTATTACCGAAGCAATGCGGGGTTATGGGGCTAAATTGCGAACCATGGATGGTAAACAGTTTATGCAAAAATACGATAGCAGACTGGAGCTTGCTCCACGCGACATTGTGTCGAGGGCTATTGACTCCGAAATGAAAAGTCGCGGAGACGATCATGTTTATCTGGATGTTACACATAAAGACCCGGAAGAGACCAAAAAGCATTTTCCTACAATCTATGAAAAGTGCTTGAGCCTGGGAATCGATATTACCAAAGACTTTATTCCGGTTGCTCCGGCTGCTCACTATCTTTGCGGAGGAATTCAGGTCGATTCAAACGGACAGTCTTCCATCAACCGCTTGTATGCCGCGGGCGAATGTTCATGTACCGGATTGCACGGGGCTAACCGTCTTGCTTCAAACTCTTTGATTGAAGCAGTTGTATATGCCGACGCCGCAGCCAAAAATGCCATGGCTAACATTGATAGCTATACGTTTAAAGAATCTATTCCGGATTGGAACGATGAAGGAACTTCTCTTACAGAGGAGATGGTGCTTATAACGCAAAGCACAAAAGAGGTACAGCAGATTATGTCTACTTATGTAGGTATCGTACGTTCGAATCTTCGTTTAAAACGAGCTTTCGACCGATTGGATATATT
Source organism: Parabacteroides sp. (assembly GCA_018054455.1). Classification (GTDB taxonomy): domain Bacteria; phylum Bacteroidota; class Bacteroidia; order Bacteroidales; family Tannerellaceae; genus Macellibacteroides. Next base: position 11,301 of record JAGPJL010000084.1, on the reverse strand, counting down.
GTATATAGAAACAGAGAACTTATTCATGCGATCTGTCGTATCGAAGGAAATTTGTGAACTCCGCAATATTATCAATACGGCTTATCTGGTTATCAGACAGGCAATGGAAAGAAAAGAAAGCAGGGGACTGCATTATACCCTGGATTATCCGGATAAGATTTCCATTAAGGAATACGAGTAATAAAAATTAAAATCCCCCTTAGGCGAATTAGTAAGCACCTAAGGGGGATTGAGTTTTTTAGCGATACAGAATTAATAATTCTGTTTCATCGGTTCAAAATAAGATTGAGCGTGATCGCAGGCCGGACAAGTTTTAGGCGCTTTCTTTCCCTTGAATACCCAACCGCAGTTGCGGCATTGCCACATAATTTCTTCGTCTTTTTCAAATACTTTGCCTTCGGTTACATTAGCAAGTAATTTACGGTAACGAGCTTCATGTTCAGCTTCTACTTTGGCAATCTGGCGATATGCAACAGCAATAGCTTTAAATCCTTCTTCTTCTGCAATCCTGGCAAACTCAGGATACAATTCAGTCCATTCTTCGTTCTCACCGTCGGCAGCTGCTGCAAGGTTTTCGGCAGTTGTGCCGATTGATCCTGCAGGATAAGAAGCAGTAATTTCAAGCATACCTCCTTCTAAAAATTTAAAGAACCGTTCAGCATGCTCTTTTTCCTGTTCGGCTGTTTCAGCAAAAACACCTGCAATTTGTTCGAAACCCTCTTTCTTTGCAACACTTGCGAAGAATGTGTAACGGCTTCTTGCCTGAGATTCTCCGGCAAACGATTTCAATAAGTTTTTTTCGGTTTCTGTACCTTTAATACTTTTTTCCATAATTTTAAATATGATATTTTAATGAGAAAAATTCCTTCTAACGAAATGTTATAGCTCCAAATATAGGAATATAATAGGAAATTTCAGCGAATTAATTGAAGAAATTTATATTTTAGAGGTGTTGTTTTTATTCATACCTTTGCAAACTCATTAATTTAACAGGCAAAAAGAATGAAGAGTAAGTTTGATTTTCAGCCCAAGCTATTTGCGGCGCTGAAAAATTATTCCAAAGAGAGGTTTATGACCGACCTTATGGCCGGCATTATCGTGGGTATTGTTGCCCTGCCGCTTGCAATTGCATTTGGTATTGCATCCGGAGTTAGCCCGGAGAAGGGTTTGGTTACAGCCATTATAGGTGGTTTCATTGTTTCTTTTTTAGGTGGTAGTTCTGTCCAGATTGGTGGACCCACGGGTGCTTTTATTGTAATCGTTTATGGAATTATTCAGAACTTTGGAATAGAAGGACTCGCTATCGCAACGGTCCTTGCCGGTATTTTCCTCGTTTTGATGGGGGTTCTTAAGCTGGGTACGGTGATTAAGTTTATTCCTTATCCGATTGTAGTTGGATTTACCAGCGGTATCGCGCTTACCATCTTTACTACCCAGATGAAAGATTTGTTTGGTCTTACGATGGACAAAGTTCCTGCCGATTTTATTTCCAAATGGGTTGCTTACGGTGATAGCTTTGGAACCATTAATCTCTGGTCATTCTTAATTGGAATTATCAGTATTTTTATCATTGTTATCACGCCAAAGTTTCTAAAGAAAATCCCCGGGTCTCTGGTGGCCATTGTTTTTGTTACAGTGATTGTTTATGCGATGAAGAATTATGCAGGGATTACGGGTATCGAAACCATTGGCGACCGTTTTACTATTAACGCGTCTATCCCTTTACCCGAGTCTATTCCCTTTTCGATGGAAACAATCAACAAGCTCTTGCCTTCTGCTTTCACCATCGCGATTTTGGGAGCTATAGAGTCCTTGCTTTCTGCTACAGTGGCCGACGGTGTAACGGGTGATAAGCATAATTCCAATACCGAACTTATAGCTCAGGGAGCTGCCAATATAATAGTCCCCATTTTTGGAGGTATACCTGTTACAGGCGCTATTGCCCGTACAATGACAAATATAAACAACGGCGGACGTTCGCCAATCGCAGGAATTATCCATGCGGTTGTTTTGCTGCTGATCCTTTTATTTCTGGGTCCGTTGACTAAGCATATTCCCATGGCATGTTTAGCAGGTGTACTGATTATTGTTTCCTATAACATGAGTGAATGGCGCACATTCCGTTCTTTGATGAAGAATCCGAAGAGTGATGTGGCTGTGTTGCTTACTACTTTCTTCCTTACTGTGATTTTCGACCTTACCATTGCCATTGAATTGGGAATGCTTATCGCTATGCTTCTGTTTATGCGTCGAGTGGCCGAGACTACAAAGGTTTCTGTAACAAAGGATGTGATCGACTTGTCGGAAGACGGAGAGATAGTTCACGACGATAGTGTACTGGTTTTGCCTGAGGGAGTGGAGGTTTATGAAATTGACGGCCCATTTTTCTTTGGTATTGCCAATAAATTCGACGAGAGTATGAAGGTGATCGGAGATAAACCGAAAGTCCGCATTATAAGAATGAGAAAGGTTCCTTTTATGGATTCAACAGGATTACATAACCTTGAAAGTTTATATCGTCTATCTAAAACAGAGTACATACACATCATCCTTTCAGGAGTAAATCCGCAGGTGCACGGTGTTCTTGCTAAATCAGGCTTTGCAGATAAAATAGGTGACGAGAATATCTGTTCGAATATAAATGAGGCCATTCAAAAAGCCGCACAGTTTGTTGGAAAATAACTGACAATCAATCTATCAAATAAGCTTATAAAAAACAAGAGGTGTCTGCATAACAGACACCTCTTGTTTTTTATAGACATCCGGTTCCGGATTTAATTCTGATTCAGATAGGTTAGTATCTGTCCGCTCAGCTGAAGAAGCGATATCTCGCATAGTTTAGTTGCATACTCTGCTATAGACTGGCGTTCTTCGGCTTCAAGAAGACTGTTTTGTGCTTCACGAAGTTCTATTCCGGACAAATCTCCCAATTTGTAACGATCTATGGCAATACTGTAATTTTCCTGTGCAACAACCTGATTCTCCTTTTCCAGTTTCCAGAGTTCCAGGTTGTTTTTGTATGCCATCCATAAGTTACTCATATCTGCGCGAAGTGAAAGTTCCAGTTCCTGCATACGAAGCTCTTGATTCTGTATGTCCAGTTTTGCATTCCGCTGTTCGCGTCGCTTGTTCATCCCGTCGAAGATATTAAATCCGATGGTAAGACCATAATTGATTCCCAGCCGCTGCTGCAGATCGGTTGTCCCCACTTCATACCAGTTGGCAGTGTAGCCATAGCCGGCATTTAGCTTAACATAAGGATAGTTGCGGCTTTTGGCTTTCTTGTAATCAAGTTCAGAAAGAGTCCGGTTCTTTTGCGCAGCGAGCAGCGACGTGTTTGCTTCCATCGTTTGCTTCCACAAGACAGTTTCATCCAAAAGAGGATTAGGATAAATTACCGAATCCTTAATGAATAACTCGTTCCCAACCTCATCCAGGGCCATTAGTTCATTTAATCGGATGCGTGAACTATTCACAGCCTCAAACTGCGTAAGCAGTTTGGAACTGTCGGCATTGAAATCAACCTGAGCTTGTTGCAAATCAAGACGCGACATGGAGCCTATTGAGTAACGTTCTTCAACAATTCGCAAACGTTCTTTGGAAAGGTCGACCGACGAACGAAGGTTCCTCATCCTTATTTTCTGACGAATCAAATTGTAGTATTCACTTGTCAGATTGGCAACAAAATCTTCGATGGTCATGCGGGTATTCAACTCTCCCATCTGTTGCAGTTCCTTTAACTTGCTGTAAGTAGCCTGAATACCAAACCCATCGAAAACTGTCCAATTCAGATTAAGCCCTGCATTGGCAGTTTCTGTAGATATCCCATTTGATTTTTCTACAGTCCCGTCGGTAAGTGTGGAGCGGGTATTGTTAATGTTTCCGCTATAACCACCGTTCAGATCCAACGTGGGTAAGTACCCTGCGTTGCCCGGGGTGGCATTGTTCTTGCTTTTCTGCTGTTCGTTTTTAATAATCCGGATTGAATAATTCTTTTCCAATCCAGTCTCGATACATTTTTTGAGGCTATAGACCTCCTGCCCGTTTGCCATGGCTGAGGAACAGACAATCAGCGATGCTATTATGGATTTTCTTATCATTTTTCGATTTTTTTATGCAGTCTTACTGTAGAAACATAGCTGTAGACAGCTGGCACAATATAAAGAGTCAGAATGGTCGAAATAATCATTCCTCCTACAACAGATACACCCATGGCAATACGACTGTTCGCTCCTTCGCCCGAAGCATATACAAGAGGAATCAATCCCAGAATGGTGGATAAACTTGTCATAAGAATCGGACGTAAGCGCTGTGCTGCAGCCGAATGAATCGCCTCCATCTTTGTCAGACCCGCTTCTTGTCGCTGGTTGGCAAACTCCACGATAAGAATTCCATTCTTAGCCACCAGTCCAATAAGCATAATCATCCCGATCTGACTGAAAATATTCATGGTAACACCCGATATAATCATAAAGAGTAATCCTCCGGCAAGCGCAAGTGGAACGGTAATCATAACGATCAACGGATCTTTAAAACTTTCGAACTGCGCGGCCAGAACAAGGAAAATCATGACCAATGCCAGAATCATGGCAAACATTAAGCTGGAAGAACTCTCCCGGAATTCTTTGGACTCGCCCGACAGAGCCGTGCGGAAGCTGCCTGGCAGAGTTTCGGCAGCGATTTTATCCATCTCGTCCAACCCATTTCCAATGGTATATCCTTTCGCCAGTCCCGATGAAATTGTAGCAGATACAAAACGGTTGTACCGGTAAAGTTGAGGAGGAGCTACATTCTCTTCCAGTGTAACCAGGTTATCAAGCTGAATCATTTCACCGTTATCACTACGTACGTAAATAGACTTTAAATCGAGCGGTTTATTTCGTTGTTGCCGGTTAATCTCTCCCAGTATCTGGTATTGTTTTCCATTCAGGTAGAAATATCCCATACGCTGACCGCTTAATGCATATTGAAGTGTCTGAGCGATGTTACGCGTGCTTACACCCAACAAGGTTGCTTTGTCGCGGTTAATCTCTATTCGGGTTTCAGGTTTGGTAAACTTCAGGTTTACATCAGCCATCTCAAATACAGGGTTTGCATTTACTTTATCCATAAACGCCGGAAGAATCTTCTGCAGTTCTTCCAGGTTAGGAGCCTGTAATACATACTGAATGGGCATACCTCCCCGTCGTCCGCCGAATGTAGATTGTTGCTGAACAAAACTACGAGCCATTGTCTCTTTTTTAACAATAGCACTAAGGCTGTCGGCAACTTCCATTTGCGTTCTTGGACGATCACCTATATCTGGTAAAATAATATTAACGAAGCCACCTCCGCTTGAAGAACGAACAATAACCGATTTTCGTTCATACGCCACAGAATCAGCCAGGTATTCAATACGATCTGCATAATCTCTGATAAATTCGAAGGTTGCCCCCTCCTGACCACGAAGATTAATGGTAACCATGGACCGGTCCTCCATAGGAGAAAGCTCCGAAGGAATATTTTTCCAAAGAAACCCGATCGAAACAAACAGCACAGCAACAATAGCCAAAGCCCATTTACGATGCTTTAGAAACATGGACAGCGTATTGCTGTAGAAGCGATTCATCCCATCAAAAAACGGTTCAGTCATCTCATAGAACCAGTTCTTTTTCTCCCGGTGTTTTAACAGCTTGGTAGCAAGCATCGGCGTAAATGTGAGAGCGACAAAAGCCGAGATGCCAACCGATCCGGCAATAACAATACTAAACTCCTTAAAAAGTCGTCCTGTCATCCCTTCCATAAATACAATCGGGAGGAATACCGAGATTAACGTAATGGTGGTAGACACAACGGCGAAGAAAATTTCTTTAGCCCCTTCAATCCCGGCTTCTATGGGTTTTATTCCCTTTTCGATACGTACATAAATATTCTCGGCAACCACAATCGCATCGTCAACCACAAGTCCTACCGAAAGAACGACAGCTAACATGGTAAGCACATTAATCGAAAAGTCCGACAGATACATAACAAAGAAAGCCCCCACCAGCGAAACCGGAATAACAACCACCGGCACTAACGTTACCCGCCAGTCGCGAAGAAACAGGAAGATAATAATTACAACCAGCAGGAAAGCCACGTAGATAGTCTCCTCCACTTCAAAAATGGAAGCCCTGATAAAGCGCGTGTTATCATACACCATTTCCACGGTTACATCTTCCGGTAAATCCTTTTTCAATTGCTCGATACGCTTGTAAGCCTCATCTGCAATTTCAACATGATTGGCTCCGGGCTGAGGTATTAAAACCGTCATAACCATTGGCTCGCCATTCTTTTTCAGTAAACTACGGATATCTTCGGGAGCCAGTTCCGCCATACCCACATCACTGAAACGGATAATATTTACGCCATCATCTTTAATGATAAGGTCATTAAACTCTTTCGAAGTATGCATCAACCCCAATGTACGGATAGAGAGCTCCGTTGTATTTCCCTCGATACTTCCTGAAGGCAATTCCACATTTTCGCGGTCGATTGCATTTTTCACATCAATCGGAGTTACTCCGTAACCAGCCATTTTGATGGGATCCAGCCACAAACGCATAGAATAACGTTTTTGTCCCCAGATATCCACGGCACTAACATTCGGAATGGTCTGCAACCTTTCCTTTACAGTCAGTTCGGCTATCTCGCTAATTTCCATCAACGACCTTTTCTTGCTCTGGACGGCAATCTGTATAATCGGAGAAGCATCCGCATCCGCTTTTGAAACAGTAGGCGGGTCACAGTCGCGGGGCAACAAACGCTGGGCCCTCGAAACCTTATCGCGCACATCATTGGCAGCCGTTTCCATATCTACACTCAACTCAAATTCCACTGTAATGCGGCTGCTACCCTGACTACTTACGCTGGATAAGGACCGGATTCCGGGAATCCCGTTGATATTCTGTTCGAGAGGCTCGGTAATCTGGTTCATAATCACATCGGCATTGGCCCCCGGATAGGAAACATTGACCGAAATGATTGGCTGGTCTACGCTGGGATACTCACGTACACCCAGATAACGATAGCCGATAATACCAAATAAGACGATTACAAGCACCATAACGGTCGCTAAAACCGGTCTTTTTATACTTAATTCGGATAAATTCATAGCTTGTTTGTTACGAAATTAATTAAGATCATCGATAGTAACCGGCATACCTGTCCGCAACTGCATTACTCCGGATACGAGAAGTGTATCTCCGGGAGCAACTCCCTCAAGTGCCTGAACATGGCTTTCTGTACGAAGACCAATAATAATTTCTACCGGCTCCGCTTTCCCTGATTTATACAAATAAACTATATTCTTCCCCATCTCGGGAGTGATTGCTTCACTTGGGACTGCCAGGGCATTCTTAATTTCTTTCATGTTGATTTCCACAGACACATAACGCCCCGGAAGGATCGATTCGTTGACATTGGGATAGGTTGCCCGCACGTTAAGAGTTCTTGTCACCATATTTACTTTAGACTCCACAGCGTAAACGTTTGCGTAAAAATCCTGTAAAGAACCATCCATACGGAAAGTGATGCGCGTACCTTTTTTTATTTCACTGGCATATCTTTCGGGAATGGAAAAATCTATTTTTAGAGGAGAGATTTTGGTTAATTTCGCAATAACCGTCGACGGAGAAGTATAAGCCCCCTCACTTACAGCCCTTAATCCGATAATTCCGTCGAAAGGGGCCCTTAATTCGGTTTGGGCAATATTTGCTTTAACCAAATCAATATCAGCCATCAGTTTATCATATTCTGTCTGAACCTGTTCGAAAGCTTCCTGACTAACGGCATCCCGCTCCAGCAGTGTACGCTGACGGAATACCCGGTCCTTGGCTAAAGGAATCTGAGCTACCAGTTTTTTTAATTGAGCCTGCAAAGGCTGATCATTGATTTTTGCCAGTAAAACGCCTTTTTTAACATGCGAACCCTCCTTAAAGTAGATAGAAGTTATTTTACCGGACGATTCAAAAGAAAGATTTACTTCCTCGTCAGGAATAATACTTCCGGTACTCATAATTTTGTCGGTAAGTGTTTGATATTTCAGCACTTCGGCATTTACGTTAAGCACCTGATTTCGTCCTCCTCCTCCTTTGCCTGAAGGAGCAGCGGTTTCCTTATCGGTACCCTGAAATCTCTTTTTTAAATCCGGATAAAAGGCCAAAGCTGCAATAAATACAACGATAGACGCTGTCAGGCCCCATTTTACACTCTTGGTCATCTTCTCTCTTATTAAATGATTGGTCATAAAAGTAATACTTTTGCATCAGCAATGACTATTATGACAGTAAATTTTCAGTAGGGTTTAATTGGAAGGAGAAAAAAAGGGGCATAGGTTTAGCATCCCGTCGAAAATCCCTATCTTTATCCTCCGAAAATAGAAAAAACATATTGCATGAATCCTTTTGTTCATTTACATGTACACACCCAGTATTCGATGCTGGACGGACAGGCATCCATCGACTCCCTTATTGAAAAGGCGCAGCACGATGGTATGCCGGCTATTGCCATCACCGATCACGGAAATATGTTTGGTATCAAAGAGTTCTTTAATAAGGTAAATAAGAAGAACAGCAAGTACGTTGGTACAATCAAAGATTGCGAAAAGGAACTGAATGTTCTTAAAGATAAAGAGACGCTTACTTCGGAAGAGGAAGAACGTATCGCTAAACTTACCGAAAAAATTGGCAAATGTAAAGCCTCTTTGTTCAAACCCATCATTGGCTGCGAATGTTACTGTGCCCGGACCAATCGTTTTGATAAAGCCGGAAAAGAACATTTAAGCGGATATCACCTTATTGTGCTGGCTAAAAATCTGCAGGGCTATAAGAATTTAATAAAAATGGTTTCGCTTTCGTGGACCGAAGGATTCTACGGAAGGCCCCGTATCGATAAAGATTTGCTTGAAAAATATCACGAAGGACTCATCGTGAGTTCGGCATGTCTTGGAGGAGAAATCCCCCAGCATATTATGAAAGAACGGATGGGTGAGGCAGAAAAGGCTATCTGCTGGTTCAAAGACCTGTTTGGCGACGATTTTTATTTGGAGATGCAGCGGCACGAAACACATAGTCCCAATGCAGATCAGACAACCTTCCCAAAGCAGCAGGCTGTAAACAAAGTGCTTATCGAACTTTCGCGTAAATACGGCGTAAAGCTGATAGCCACCAACGATGTCCATTTTGCCAACGAGGAAGATGCCGAGGCACACGACCGCCTTATCTGTCTTAGTACAGGAAAGGACCTGGATGATCCAGACCGTATGCGTTATTCCAAACAGGAATGGATGAAATCGACGGCAGAGATGAACCGTATCTTTGCCGATGTACCCGAAGCGTTGGACAATACGCTGGAGATTGCCAATAAGGTGGAATTCTATTCCATAGACCATAAGGCCTTAATGCCCGATTTCCCCATACCTCCGGAATTTGAAAATGACGATGATTATTTGCGCCATCTTACCTATGTAGGGGCGGAAAAGAAATATGCGGAGAATCTTACCGACGAAGTAAGAGAACGGATCGATTTTGAATTAAGCGTAATTAAAGGGATGGGATTCCCCGGATATTTCCTTATTGTGCAGGACTTTATCGCTGCCGCCCGTGGAATGGGCGTTGCCGTGGGACCGGGTCGTGGATCGGCGGCCGGGTCGGCAGTTGCCTATTGCCTGGGAATTACAGATATCGATCCTATTAAATACGACTTGCTGTTTGAACGTTTCTTAAATCCCGACCGTATCTCAATGCCCGATATAGACGTCGACTTCGACGACGATGGTCGGGGTGAAGTGCTGCGTTGGGTTACCGAGAAATACGGAAAAGAACGTGTGGCTCATATCATTACCTATGGAACCATGGCCACCAAGTCGGCGATCAAAGATGTGGCGCGTGTTCAGAAATTACCGCTATCGGAATCAAACAGGCTGGCTAAACTTGTGCCGGACAAGATTCCGGATATGAAGAAGTTCAAGCTAAAAGATGCCATCGACTATGTGCCGGAACTAAGGGAAGCTGCCAGTTCGTCGGATCCGGTAATGCGCGATACCTTGAAGTATGCGCAGATGCTGGAGGGCAATGTGCGGAATACGGGAGTTCATGCCTGCGGTGTAATTATTGGCAAGTACGATATTTCGGATGTAGTTCCGGTAAGTACAGCCAAGGATAAAGATACCGGCGAGGAAATGTTGGTTACCCAGTACGAAGGTTCGGTCATTGAAGATACAGGCCTTATTAAGATGGACTTCCTGGGGTTGAAAACCCTCTCCATCCTTAAAGAGGCATTGGAAAATATAAAGCAAACAACCGGAAAGGAGATCGATATTGACAAAATCGATCTGGAAGATACCAAAACATACGAACTGTATAGTAAAGGTAAAACCACCGGAACCTTCCAGTTTGAATCGGCGGGTATGCAGAAGTACCTGAAGGAGCTTCAGCCCAGTAAGTTTGAAGACTTGATTGCCATGAACGCCCTCTATCGTCCGGGGCCAATGGATTATATCCCTTCGTTTATCGCCCGTAAGAACGGATCGGAACCGATTTCATATGATATTCCAATTATGGAACGTTATCTGAAGGATACATACGGTATTACTGTTTATCAGGAACAGGTGATGCTTCTGTCCAGGTTACTTGCCAACTTTACCCGCGGTCAGTCCGACGAGCTGCGTAAAGCCATGGGTAAGAAGCTTATTGAGAAGATGAACCACCTGAAGGTCAAGTTTATCGACGGAGGAAAAGCAAACGGGCATAAGGAAGACGTATTATTAAAGATATGGGCCGACTGGGAAAAGTTCGCTTCCTACGCCTTCAATAAGAGTCACGCTACCTGTTATTCATGGATAGCCTATCAAACAGCCTATCTTAAGGCGAACTATCCTTCGGAATACATGGCTGCGGTACTGAGCCGGAATATTTCCAACATTGTGGAAATTACCAAGTTCATGGACGAATGTAAGGCCATGGGCATGCAGGTATTAGGTCCGGATGTAAATGAATCGCATCTTAAATTTGGTGTAAACGCAAATGGCGACGTTCGCTTTGGCATGGGAGCCATCAAGGGTGTTGGCGAATCGGCGGTATTGAATATCATAGAAGAGCGCAAAAACGGACCGTTTAAAAGCGTATTCGATTTTGTGGAACGGGTAAACCTCTCTTCCTGCAATAAGAAAACAATCGAGTCATTGGCTCTTGCCGGAGCATTCGATAACTTTCCCGAAGTTCGCCGCGAACAGTTTGTGGCCGATGCCGGAAAGGGCGAAACCTTTCTGGATGTGCTTGTTCG
>JAGPJL010000007.1 GCA_018054455.1 Parabacteroides sp. | reverse complement strand
ATGACAGTAAGAATAAAGAGTAAATGGTACCTATAGGCAAAAAAAACGTGAACCAGTAGTATTAAACTACTGGTTCACGAAATTTTCTCTTATCTTAAAATAAAGACTACTTTACTTTATTTACGATAGCTTTGAAAGCTTCAGGATGATTTACAGCTAAATCGGCTAAAACCTTACGGTTCATTTCGATTCCTGCAGCATGTAAAGCTCCCATTAAACGCGAGTAAGACATTCCTTCCAAACGTGCAGCCGCGTTGATACGTTGAATCCACAATGCGCGGAAATTACGTTTCTTATTACGACGGTCACGGAAAGCATAGGTCAAACCTTTTTCCCAGGTGTTTTTAGCTACGGTCCAAACGTTTTTTCTTGCACCATAATAACCTCTGGTAAGCTTTAAAATCCTTTTTCTTTTTGCTCTTGAAGCAACATGATTTACTGATCTAGGCATAATACTAATCTGTTTTGAATGTTAGCGCCATCTTAATGATGAACTTGATTTGCTAAAACACTCGGTTAATAAAAATCTTATTAAAACTCGCTTATTTTAAAATTACTTCAAACAAAGTAACTTCTTAACGTTGCTTACATCCACTCTGTCTACAAGACCAATGTGAGTAAGATTTCTCTTTTGCTTCGTAGTCTTCTTTGTCAGAATGTGACTTTTAAAAGCGTGTTTTCTTTTGATTTTACCTGATCCGGTAAGGGCGAACCTCTTTTTGGCACCGGAATTAGTCTTCATCTTAGGCATTTTCCAATTTATTTTAATTATTAACTAATATACGTTCAACTAAGAACGTACTTTTTTATTCTTCTTTTTCACTTTCGTCAGAAACAGGTTTTGGCTTAGGTGTTACTATTACCTTCTTAACCGGTGCAGACGAAGCCTGAGGTGGACGTTGTTGTGGTTGAGCTGCGGCGGCTGCTTTTTTAGGTGTAAGCATAATAATCATACGCTTTCCTTCCAAAACCGGCAATTGTTCAACTTTACCATAATCTTCCAAATCATTTGCAAACCGAAGAAGCAATACCTCTCCTTGTTCCTTAAAAAGGATAGATCTTCCCTTAAAGAATACATAAGCTTTCACTTTTGCACCTTCTTCAAGGAAACCCTTGGCATGTTTCAATTTAAAATCGTAATCGTGATCATCTGTTTGCGGACCGAACCGAATCTCCTTCACTACAACTTTAACAGATTTAGCCTTCTGTTCCTTTTGACGCTTTTTTTGTTGATAGAGAAATTTCTGATAATCAGTTACCTTACAAACAGGGGGGGCAGCATTAGGTGAAATTTCAACTAGATCAAGTCCCAAATCTTCTGCAATGCGCAAAGCCTGTGCTGTTGGAAATACTCCTTGTTCTACATTATCACCAACTAAACGAACCTCACGTACACGGATACGTTCGTTAATTCTATACTGTTCTTTCAGATTGTCATTCTTCATTCAAAAAGATTTATTCTCCTCCTTATTAGTTATTTATCTTCCTTTTTTTGCCAGTGATTCATCATTTCTTCCACTTCAGCGTTCAAAAGCGATGCAAAGGTAGTAATATTCATCGAACCTTTATCACCTTCACCCTGTTTTCTTACAGAAACTTCATTATTTTCTGCTTCTTTTTCTCCCACAATAAGCATATATGGGATACGTTTCAGTTCATTATCACGAATCTTACGGCCAATTTTCTCATTTCGGTCATCAACAAGCACCCGTATGTTTTGATCATTCAACGTTTCAGCTACCTGGTGAGCGTACTCATTAAATTTCTCGCTGATGGGCATAATCACAACCTGATCGGGTGTAAGCCATAACGGGAATTTACCTCCTGTATGTTCAATCAGCACTGCAACAAAACGCTCCATAGAGCCAAATGGTGCACGGTGTATCATTACAGGACGATGCTTTTTGTTATCGTCTCCTGCATATTCGAGTTCAAAACGTTCAGGTAAATTATAATCAACCTGAATAGTTCCAAGCTGCCAACGGCGGCCAATAGCATCCTTTACCATGAAATCCAGTTTTGGACCATAGAAAGCAGCTTCACCTAATTCAACTTTAGCTTTTAATCCCTTTTCCTGACAAGCTTCAACAATTGCTCGTTCCGCTTTATCCCAATTCTCGTCAGATCCGATGTATTTTTCTTTGTTGTTAGGATCACGCAAAGATATCTGAGCTTCAAAGTTTTCGAAATCCAATGCTTTGAATATAATGAAGATAATATCCATTACCTTCAAGAACTCATCTTTCAACTGATCCGGACGACAGAACAGGTGGGCATCATCCTGAGTAAAGCCTCTAACTCTCGTTAAACCATGCAACTCACCACTTTGTTCATAACGGTAAACCGTTCCGAATTCCGCAAAACGTATAGGAAGATCCTTATACGAACGTGGAAACGCTTTGAAAATTTCACAATGGTGAGGACAGTTCATTGGTTTAAGCAAGAACTCTTCTCCCTCTTGAGGTGTATGAATAGGTTGAAACGAATCTTTACCATACTTAGCGTAATGGCCTGATGTTACATATAATTCTTTTTGTCCGATATGTGGAGTAATTACTTGTTGATATCCATAACGTTTTTGAATACGCTTTAGAAAATCTTCCAGGCACATACGTAACTGTGTACCACGAGGTAACCATAAAGGCAATCCCTGACCAACAGCCTGCGAGAATGTAAATAATTCAAGTTCTTTTCCTAATTTACGGTGATCACGCTTTTTCGCTTCTTCAAGTAATGCCAAATGTTCATCAAGCATCTTCTTTTTAGGGAAAGTAATACCGTATAAGCGTACTAATTGTTTACGTTTTTCGTCGCCTCTCCAATAAGCACCAGCTACACTTAATATCTTTATTGCTTTAATGTACGAAGTATTAGGCAAATGCGGACCACGGCACAAATCTGTGAAATCGCCCTGACTGTATGTTGTAATGGTTCCTTCAGCCAACTCGCTGATTAGTTCCGTTTTATACAATTCGCCTCTATCTCCAAACATTTTAAGAGCATCGTCTTTTGTGATGTCCTGGCGCACGATGCTTTCCTTACGGGCAACCAATTCAGCCATTTTCGCCTCTATCAAAGGAAAATCACTGTCCTTAATTGGAGTTTCTCCCGGATCAACATCATAATAAAATCCACTTTCAATAGCCGGGCCAATACCAAACTTAATACCAGGAAAAAGTTCTTGCAATGCTTCGGCCATAAGATGGGCACTCGAATGCCAGAAAGCATGCTTTCCTTCTTCATCATCCCACTTAAATAATTTCACTGCCGAATCTGCTGAAATGGGCCTTGTCAAATCCCAGATTTCACCATTTACACTTGCAGCCAACACATCCTGTGCTAAACGGGAACTGATGCTTTCTGCAATTTGCATCGCAGTAGTTCCTTCAGCATATTCTCTAACGGAATCATCCGGAAATGTAATTTTTATCATATTCTGCACATTCTTTTACTAAAACTAGGATGCAAAGTTAGCATTCTTTTTTTAATTATTAACTATTTGTCTAAAATCTTCAATCTTTCTATTCAATATCAAGAGGATATCGACGTACTAACTAACCCTTCCGGTTAATTAGTTGCTTGTCATTCTCTTAATAATACTATAGGAATTAATAATTCCTAATTCGCCAGCCTTACTTAAGTCGGCAATGCCGCGGTCTGTATCGCCCAACGACAATCGGGTAAGACCTCTGTTAAAGTAAGCTTCAGCAAATTCAGGATCACGCTGGATAGCCTCATTATAATCCTCGATTGCAGCCCTGTAATCGCGCTGAACACAGCGTAAATTACCTCTATTGAAATAAGCATACACAAATCCGGGATTTAGCTGAATAACTTTATCGAAATCGCGCACGATTAACTCATGTTCATAGGCCCGCTTATTATCTTTCAGCTTTAACGTTGCGGCATCGGCCGAAGGCGTTACCAAATTTTGCTGTTTGCTTGCAGTGCTCAAGCTAATACTATTGTCTGCGGGTTCTCCTTGTTGAGAATCAGTCTGCGACAAATCATATTCAAGTCGTTTATACCGAACAACCGCTCTATTGAAATAGGCCATAGCATAATCCGAATCAAGTTGAATTACTTTATCAAAGTCCTCTATCGCTTCGGCAAAATCCTGCACAAGCATATAATCGATAGCACGGGCAAAGTAAGCATTAATCGAAGAAGGATTATTGGCTATTTTAGCCGAATACTCATCGATGGACGTAAAGTGCATGGCTATCTGCTCTTCGGTAAGAGCTGCTTCTTCGTTTGTAACCAGTAGTTTTCTGGGCAAAACCATACGGGCATTAAATGCCTCGACCATCTTGTCGTAGTAAACTATTTTTTTAACCAGTTCTGCTTTTTCGTAATAGGTAAGAACAAACTGAGGCTCTAAATCTACACGAACGTGCTTGTCCTGAACACGTCCCCGCACCTCGCTCTGGTATTTACTTTTACGTTCTTCGTCTTTGTCATAAACGACAAGACGATTGAATTTATTGATATTTTTATCAGATTTCTCACGCGTGTTTTCACCATCCTTATCATCTTTTGCATCGCTTGAATCATTTTTTCCGGAAGAATTCTTGCTGGCTACAACACCCTTAGCTTTTTCTTTTTTTAATTTTTGTTCGAGTTCAAAGGCAGTCCAATAGTCCCTGTCCGCACCCTTTTCGTCTTTAATTTTTCGTTTAACCTCCGAACGGCTATAATACGCCGGCAAAAAATTTGGATACTGTTTAATTACAACACTGAAATCCGAAATAGCTCCTCTAAAGTTACCTATTTCCGATTTAAGCAATGCTCTGTTGTAATAAGCCATATAGTTGTCTGGTTCTATATCAATTACAACGTCAAAATCCTCAATAGCCCTGTTATCGTCTCCAACCTGAAAGCGAAGTAATCCTCTGTTAAACCGGGCAATCAGATTTTGATTATCCATCCAGATAACCTGATCATAATCAGCCATGGCCCCTCTCAAATCGTTTAGTTGATATTTTACCAGGCCTCGATTAATGTAATAACCACTTTCACGGGTATCTAAATGGATGGCTTCATTTAAGTCATCCAAAGCTTTCTGCATATTATTCATTTGATAATGAAGCAATGCCCTGTTTCCATAGGCTTGCGAATAATAAGGATCAAGCTCTACAGCTTTGTTGTAATCGTTAAGGGCTTTGATTGAATCTCCTTTTTCGAGATACATTGCTCCTCTGGTGAGGTAATTCACTGTATATTTAGGGAAAAGAACCATTAATTTATCAAATACAGATTCGGCCGACTTAAAATCTTTCATTTGTATATTTGCGACCGCTTTATTGACCAGCATTTGTCTGTCTTCCGGCTTGAACTCCAGCCCTTTGTTATAATCAGATAAAGCTCCATGGTAATTATCCTGACTCTGTCTGGCTATCCCCCGGCAATAGTATGCCTGAACTAAAAAAGGGTTCCGCTCAAGACATAAAGTACAGTCTTCTTCGGCCCCCTTAAAATCATCTAAATTCACTTTCGCAATCGCCCGGTAAAAATAAGGTTCTGCCAACCATGGCTTTGACCTGATTACCTGATTGAAATATTGTATTGAAAGAACGTAATCTTCAAAATATAAAGCGTTTCTTCCTATTGCCAGTACTCTGTCAGTATTTATCTGAGCGACTAGCGAAAGTGAACATATTTGTATCAGAAAAAATAGTATTGCCTTCTTCATCCTTATTATACATCAGTTTGAGAGGCAAAAATAAGTAAATTATCTCACTTTGGTTCTATTTTTACCATCAAATGATTTTTACTTATTTTATCTCCTTCGTTGATACACACCTCTGTGATCACACCGGTAACCGGAGCTACTATTCTGTTTTGCATTTTCATCGCTTCATGAATAAGAAGCAGTTCTCCTTCTTTAACCTCTTGCCCCTCTTTAACATCCAGACGAATAATGGTACCTGGAAGGACAGAAAACACATCACCCGGAAAAGGTTTTTTCCACACTTCCCGAGCTAAATATTTCTTTGTAAGCAATGTTTTGTATTTACGCGCGGTAACTACAAAATCTACATATTCATTCTTGTCCATTTTTATTCAATTTTATGAAAGAAAAATCTTAATAAGAGCCGAACAACTGCCGGCTCTTATTAAATATGATCAGAACGGAGGAATACCGTGCTTTTTATGAGGACGAGCTTCACTTTTCAATGCTGAAAGTTTTAACGCATGCAGAAGAAGCGAGCGTGTTTCTTTTGGTTCAATAACAGAATCAATGTATCCCTTTGATGCTGCAACATATGGATTTGCAAACTTTTCAATGTATTCTCTTACCTTCTCCTGACGCATTGCATCCTGATCTTCGGCTTCCATAATTTCTTTACGGAAAATGATATTAGCAGCACCTTCAGGTCCCATTACTGCAATTTCTGCACTTGGCCATGCAAACATAAAGTCTGCACCCAAATGGCGGGAGTTCATCGCAATGTATCCTCCGCCATATGCTTTGCGTAAGATAACAGTTACTTTTGGAACAGTTGCCTCCGAATAAGCATATAAAACTTTAGCACCATGACGAATCACACCGGCATGTTCCTGGTCTACGCCGGGAAGATAACCTGGCATATCTTCCAAGGTAATGATAGGTATATTAAATGCATCGCAGAAACGAATAAAACGAGCTGCTTTATCAGAGCTGTCACAATCAAGTACACCGGCAAGAACCATTGGCTGATTAGCAACAAAACCAACAGTTTCGCCACCCATTCTACCAAAGCCTATTACAATATTGGCAGCCCAAAGTTCCTGAACCTCAAGAAAATCTGAATCATCGACGATGCATTTAATCACATCGCGAACATCATACGGCTTCTTTGGATCAGAAGGTACTACCTGTTCAATATTTAATTTAGCAGAAGGTTCTTTTGCTTCAATAGATTTTGCACGTTCCATATTATTCCAGGGAATAAAACTTACAAGCTTTTTAATCTGATCAAAACATTCCAATTCGCTTTGAGCATAAAAATGTGCATTACCGGTAATTTCGGCATGAACACGTGCTCCACCCAAATCTTCCATGGAAATATCTTCTCCCAACACGGTTTTAATAACATTTGGTCCTGTGATAAACATCTTAGAGATATTTTCAACCACAAAAACAAAGTCAGTAAGAGCTGGAGAATATACAGCACCTCCGGCACATGGTCCAAGAATAAGCGATATCTGAGGAATTACTCCCGAACATATTGTGTTTCTGTAGAAGATTTCGCCATAACCAGCCAATGCACCAACACCTTCCTGAATACGAGCACCTCCCGAGTCATTGATACCAATGATTGGGCACTTCATTTTCAAGGCATGGTCCATAATTTTGGTTATTTTACGTGCGTGCTTTAGTCCCAGAGATCCCCCGGCAACAGTAAAGTCCTGCGCATAAATACATACTGGTGCACCAAAGATTGTACCTGTACCAGTAATTACACCATCCCCATGCAATACTTTGTTTTCCATTCCAAAATCCCTTCCATCATGGTCTACGAACAAGTCGTATTCATGAAAAGAATTTTTATCCAATAAGGTAATGATACGCTCACGGGCTGTTAACTTACCCATAGCTACCTGCTTTTCAATCGCAGCCTCACCACCACCCATCTCAACAAGAGCTTTACGCTCGCGAAGGTCCTGAATGTTTTTACTTAATGATGTCATATTAATAAATTACATGAAACATTTATTTACCAATAGCTTTAGCTCTGTAAGAACATTTTACTGTTCCTTTCAGAATGCCGTTGATTTTTCCTTTATTTAATTGCCGGCGGATAGCCGATATATTATCTATAAATACCTTTCCTTCCAGGTGTTCGCACTCATGTTGAACCACTCTGGCAGCAAAACCACCGATAGTTTCTTCATGCTCAACAAAATTCTCATCAAAGTACTTAACCCTGATTTCTTTTGCCCTGGAGACTTTTTCACTAATTCCCGGGAGGCTTAAACAACCTTCTTCCAACACTATTTCCTCTTCGCTCCGTTCAACAATATCGGGATTTATCATTGTACGCTTGAATCCATTGCATTCGGGAAAATCATCTCCCAAAACGTTTGCGTCTATAACCAACAAGCGAATAGCCAGGCCTATCTGAGGCGCCGCTAATCCTACTCCATCTGCATGATACATCGTATCATACATATCTGACACCAGCTTTTTAATTTCAGGATAATCTTTCTCAATATCTTCGGCCTTTTGACGAAGTACCGACTGTCCGTATAAATAAACGGGTAAAATCATAATTTAAACTGATATTTATTACTTTCTAAATAACTTTGCAGGATAATAACTGCACTTATTTCATCAACAAGTTCTTTATCTTGCCTTTTTTTCTTTTTGAGTCCGCCTTCTAACATGGCTCTGTGCGCTAAAACAGAAGTAAACCGTTCGTCCACGAATATTACAGGAATATCGGGTATCGTCCTTTTCAGATGCTTAACAAAAGCATCAATATACTTCATGTTTTCGGAGAGTTCATTATTCATCTGCTTAGGTAATCCCACAACAAAGATTTCCACCGGCTCACGAGAAACATAATCGAAAAGAAATTTAACTAAATCGCCACTGGGTACAGTAGTAAGACCTGTTGCAATGAGTTGCAACGTGTCAGTTACCGCAAGCCCGCTTCGCTTTCTTCCATAATCTATAGCTAGAATTCTTCCCATCGGCTGCAAAGATAAAACAAAAATAAATAGCAGTTACACAAAACTGCAAAAAGTGTGCAGCAGATGCCTCAGAAAGCATTTTTTTCGCCTCTGAACATATTGACTAATGTTAACACAATAATTTTCAGATCAAGGAAGAAGCTCCAATTTTCCAGATACCAAACATCCCTTTTTACACGACCTTCCATTTGTTCCAGCGTTTTTGTCTCTCCACGATATCCAGTTACCTGAGCCCATCCGGTAACTCCCGGCTTAACTAAATGGCGGACCATATATTTATCTATTAAGAAAGAATATAGCTCTGTGTGTTTAAGCATATGTGGGCGAGGTCCCACAACAGACATATCGCCAAACAAAACATTAATAAACTGGGGAAACTCGTCTAGATTTGATTTACGTAAAAAGTCTCCGATTTTAGTTTTTCGAGGATCATCTTTAGCTGCCTGGAGGGAATCTGCTTCGGCATTCACCTTCATTGTTCTGAATTTAAAGCACTCAAAATCCTGACCATACATCCCTGTTCTTACCTGTTTAAATAAAACAGGACCACGAGATGATAATTTTATGCAGATTCCTATTACGACATATAACACAGGATAGATTGTAAGCAGAACTGAAATGGAGAAAAGGATATCAAAACTACGCTTTAGAGCTCTGTTATAGGCAAACTGCAACGGTTCTGTTCGAACAGTAAGCAGTGGTATCGATTCTATCATTTCCAGCACCAGACTTTTTTTCACATTTCTGTAAAGTTCCGGAACAATATAAAACCGGATCATATTTTTTTCCGCAAAATTTAATATTCTAAGAATTTTTGCATCCTGGGTGCCTGGAAGGGTACAATAAACTTCATCAATTTCGTTTTGGACGAGGTAATCCTCCACTTCATGCGTCATTCCTAAATAATTTGGCAATGAGTATTTTAAAGAAACATTGTCGTCAAAAAAACCTGCAATATCAAATCCGTACGCCAAATCATTTTTCATCACCTGATATAGATCCAATCCATTTTTACCAGCTCCTACAATCACGATCCTCTTCGAATTATGGCCTTTACGTCTGTACAATTTCAGAGTAATTCTCACGAAAATTCGCCAGGAAGTAAAAGATAATATGGATGCAATGTAATAAACAACCAAAAAAGTAGCTAATGAATCTCCAAGATTTAAAAAGATCAGACAGGTTATAAACAATAACAAATGGATGGTTATAAGTAGAAAAGAGCGCTGAGCTATCTTTTCTATAAAAATTACGGATTCGTGTAATTGTAAGGGTGCAAAGGTTAGCGCAAATAAATAACAGAAGTTTAATAATAAAACAACCTCTCTTATCTTACCAAATATGGGAGTTACATAATAATCGGACATCACGTAAACAACAACAAGGAATACCAGATTTATTATGAATAAGTCGCCCATACCGATGAGCCATTGGATTAAATAAGCCTGTTTTTTGTTCAGTTCCATATTTCAGTAAATTCATTTTTTCAAAAGAAAGTATCACTTATAATAACAAAAAAGGTCACACATTATTGTGTAACCTTTTTTAAATAATATTTCTTTAAAATTTACTTTTCTGCTCTCATGATAACAACACGATTCCAATTGTTTTCGTTGTACGGTTGTTCATCTGATCCTTTCCATTCAATTGTAATCTTATCTGAAGAAATTCCGTATTTATCCATCAAATCTTTCGCAACGGCTCTTGCACGTTTTTCAGAAAGTTTCAAATTGTAATCTGATGAACCGGTCTTTTTATCTGCATAACCAATAACCTTCACCGGAGTATTGTATTCCTTAACAAATTCCGAAGTATTGAAAATATTGATTTGCTGATTCTTGTCAACTTTCGCGCTATTCAAACGGAAAAATACAACATTGTCGATAACATTGTTCGTTACTACCGTAGCAACTGGCTCTGGGCATTCCGGACAAGATTTCGGACGTTTGTTTAGTTCCTGATTTTCTGCACGTAGATTATTTATTTGTCCGTTCAAATCATTAAGCAATGCATAATCCATAGGTTCAAGCACTTCAAAATTAGATTTGCCCAATTTAAATGTTAATCCGGCCGAAAGCTGAGCAATACCATCCGTAGTATGTCCTTCCTGGAAACGATTAAAATGCTCCTGCAACATGGATCCCTGTAATTCAACATTTAAATCCACACGATTACTTAAACGGAATGCTGTTAACAAACCGGCGTTGATAGTTGGAGATTCCGAACGAGCCAATCCGTCATTTTTGAAACGGTTTGCATATCCCAAACCTACCCAGGGAATCAAACGGAACACTTTAGATTCATTGTAAGGAGCCCAATAGTTTGTAACATCCCATAACAAGTCAACATGAGCAGCGATATACTTGTTGTGCTGCATCTGAAGCTGATTACCTATGGTCTGAAAACCATGGATTGATCCTCCATTAAGTTGTGTACGGAATCCCAAATAAGGACTAAACCACTTCCCAAATGAGAATTGTGGAGCAAAATTAAGACGATCACTAAAATCTGCTTTGTCATTTTGATCTGCCATCAAAATACTTGCACCTCCAGCAATCGAAATAAACCAGTTATCGCCAAATTTGTTCTTTTTAAAGTCTGTTTTATATCCTGCTTCTTTACTGGAACCAATCTGTGATTTAAATTCCTGAGCATTGGAAGAAAATACAAAACCTGCTAAAATTGCTAGTAGTAAAACTTTCGTTTTCATTTCATTAAACTTTTAATTAAACAATCAATTACCTAATTTCTTATAAAAACTGCGTCGAATTTAACTGTTTTTTATTATTAAAACAAATCAAATCTATAATTGTTTATAGAATCCCTTTTTTATGTGAATAATAGCTATAGTTATCAAGCCAGAAATCACCTTGCTATGCATTAAAAAAGAAATCCAGTTTTTATCAAAACGCTGTAATCAAATAATTAAAACCTAAATAACTATAATTTATTGCATACTTCTATCTAATAATTTCAACAAATATTGCCCATATTGATTCTTAGCCATCGGTTTAGCTACTTCGGCAAGCTTATTTTCTGTTATCCAGCCGTTATTGAAAGCAATTTCTTCCAAACAAGCAATCTTTAAACCCTGGCGTTTTTCTATAACCTCCACAAACGAAGATGCTTCAAATAAAGAATCATGTGTTCCTGTATCCAGCCAGGCAAAGCCGCGACCTAACAGTTGTACTTTTAATTCCCCCAAGCCAAGGAATTCCTGATTTACAGTTGTAATTTCAAGTTCTCCGCGAGAAGAAGGCTTACAGTTCCGGGCTACCCCGACCACCTTGTTGGGGTAAAAATAAAGTCCGACAACAGCATAATTCGACTTCGGAACGGCTGGTTTTTCTTCAATACTAAGCACATTTCCTTCGCTGTCGAATTCGGCTACACCATATCGTTCCGGATCATTTACATAATAGCCAAATACTGTTGCTTTAGATTCTTTCTCTGCATCTTCAACAGCTTTTTGGAGCATTCGTGTAAAACTTTGTCCGTAAAATATATTATCACCCAACACAAGGCATACAGAATCATTTCCTATAAAATCGGCACCTATTATAAAAGCCTGAGCTAGTCCATCCGGTGATGGCTGTTCTGCATATTCAAAATGTACGCCAAAGTCCGATCCATCCCCCAATAAACGTTTAAACCCAGGCAAATCCTGTGGTGTAGAGATAATCAAGATTTCACGAATACCCGCAAGCATTAACACTGAAACGGGATAATAAACCATGGGCTTATCATATATAGGGAGCAATTGTTTGGATACTCCTTTTGTAATAGGATACAACCGGGTCCCAGAACCTCCTGCAAGTACAATTCCTTTCATTCTAATTTTTATTAATTTTCACTTTGCAAACATACATAATTAAAGCAGAAATAACCAATTATTTTCCGCAAATTCCAGTAAACGGACAGTAAAGACAAGCGTTTCCTGTGCTGGTTTGAGTAAATGGTACTTGGCAATCAAATATATTATCCAAACACTTACGCAATTCATCCTCGAAAGAACTGCTAACCGAGGCAAATTCACTTAATTGTTCTGATCTCCCTCTGTCTATGCGCTGGTACACTCCACTATCAAATGCGTCAGTAAAAAGGCTACGCATATAATAAATGCCGGGCTGAATCTTTTTTCCGGGAGCTTCCAGGCCATACATCCACGAGTAAAGACAAACCTGCATAATGGCTTTAGGTCTTTCCTTTAGATCCATATCAAATAAACTTTCGATGGAATTAAATATTGATAAACCACTACCACTTTTATAGTCAATAATACGGATCGTCTCTTTAACTTCATCAACCCTGTCTATAAATCCTTTAAGTTGTATTACCCTGCCATCATTAAGTTTAAAATCGGCACGTATCTTTTTCTCCGATTCAATGTACCGAAAAGGGGTAAGTTTACTGTCCCGACCTAAAACCTTCAGAACATATTTGCGAATCATCTCGCCAATAAGAAAGTTTTGTCCTGTTAAGGGGCGAACAACCTCCGATTTAAAAAACACCTCGGCAAATGCACGCGCGATTGTGTGCGTGAGCAGTTTATTGTCTTTGCCAATTATTTCAAGCAGATCTGCCGTAACCATCTTTCCTTGAAATGGCGCGTACAATTCCTCCATTACTTTATGGAGTAAACTCCCAAAAACATTACTTTCAATCGTTTCGCTTACCTCCTCTTCTTCTTCGAGTCCTTCGAGAACAGAAAAATAGAATTTCAAGGGACAATCCAGGTAAGTGTTAACAGCACTGGCAGAAATAGCCCGGCTTCCTCCCTTTACAAATTTATCGAGAAGGGCTATAACCTCTGGTGTTTTTGGAACCTGCAATGCCGGAGTCTTTGACGACGAAACATTATAAACAACCAGCCTTTGCTTGAGATTTAGCTCGTAATGGTAGCGAAGCTGATATACAAACCGGCTTACTTCGCCAGTCTGAAGTCCGTTGCTTCTTGTATCATAGAGCAGACTTACTTTTTGGGCACGATATATCAGGCGATAAAAGTGATAAGCCCAAACACTATCCTGGTGTTCGTACGTTGGGAGGCCAAAACCTTTTCTCAGATTATAGGGTATGAAGGAATTTGCCCCTTTACGGGTTGGATAAATTCCTTCATTTACAGAAAGAATAATAATCCGGTCGAAATCCAGCGCACGGGTTTCCAGCACACCCATCACCTGTAATCCGGAAAGCGGTTCTCCGTGAAAGGGTATGGTAATGGTATCGGTCATACGTTTTAATAAACGGAAATACGTATCTACAGTCATTTCCACACCAGCATCAGTCATTACTTCCCTCATTCGGTTCACTGTGGCGAAATAATGGAAAATAAACTCTTGTTCCAAGTCATTAGTCCGCTGCACTTCTTCCTCCGCTTCGGTAGCGGGAGACAACACCTTGTTTAGTTCTTCAAGTACCCGAATAAGGTAATCGGAAAATGCTTCCGTTCCGGTTACCGGAACAAAAAGAATCGATAGTAATTCATTCTTGTTAAGCTCGCTATATCCGATGTAAACCCGGTTATTTTCGGTAATATCACGAATCAAGTCGCTTATGACTTGATTTGAGGTACTATATATATAGCGATGATTCAGAATTGGCAATACATCCCTGAAATAGAATAAAGGTTTCCCATCCACATAGCGGACATTCTTCTGTAAAGCCAAAATATATTCCATTAACGATGCAACCGGTGTTCCGGCAAGCGGATATCCCATTGTCACATTGATTCTGCGTATCTGTTCCGGAATAGCATGCAACACCGGAATAAGCAATTGCTCGTCTGGTAGAATCACTGCCGTACGAAAAGCCTCGTCGGCACTTAAATCTTCGGTGCCGCATAATTCCGAAAGTATCGTGTAAACGTGCTTGGCCTGACCAATTCCCGATGGTATTCCAATAACCTCAATCTCAGGTTGAGTTGCTTCCTCGGGAGACAACGTTAATTGAGAAGGGAACAGATGCAGGTTTTTGTTTACAAAAAAAGAAGCTTTATTATCAGGGTCGGTAACCATTGGAGATGCATAATCCCAATAAAAATCGGCCAGACTTTTATCTCTTAAATAGGACAAGAAAGTTTCTTCGGCCTTGGTCAAGGCATTTAGCCCCACAAAAACAATCTTTTCGTAAGGAAGCCGGAAGCTATCTTCGCGGGCCGATTCGGCTACCTCCCTGAAAATCATTCCTTCGTATCCTTTTCCATCTTGTGCCAACTTTTTTCTCAACGTATCATACAAAGAAAACAACAGCTGCCAAACATGTAAAAATTCGCGCTGATTCGGTGTATCATTTACAGGATAAAAAGAGGACCAGAAAGAACGGATAGCTGCCACCTGCTCTTCGCTCAGAAAGCTAAAGTCGTTTTCTATCTCGCGTAAATCGGTTACGTTCGAAAACAACTTTTCGGCATTGGCCATGTATTTGTCTATATCGTCGAAGTCGTTAAGCAGCATCTCTCCCCAATAAAGAAACTCGTCGAACGATTCGGCAGACCCGCTTTTCTCGACATATATCTCGTACAAGAAAAAAAGCATGCTTATCTTATCGGCCGATTGTTTTCCACTGAGTTGAACAAACAAGTCGCTAATAGTAAGAATGGCCGGCGAAAAAAGAGGTTTTTGCGCTATCCCTGACAGATATTTCTGAAAAAACAAGCCGGCCCTTCGATTGGGAAATACAAATGCCAGTTTATTTATGTCCGTACCATATTCCTCATAAAAACATGAAGCTACCTGATATAGAAATGGTTTCATATATTTATTCCCGATTATTCGTTAAAATTTGTACAAACATAACGAAAAAAACTGAACACTTACCTGTTAATGCAAAGATAGATTCACTATATTTCTGTTTAAATGTTAGTACTTTTATCTCAAAATGTTAGTACTTTTTGCCTCGATTATTATAACTTTTTTCACCAAAGATATAGGATTGTTTTTGTTGATAATTTAATTGCTTCGGAATTATGCAATCTATTTCTTACTTTTGCGCTGCTTTACTTATATAATCAAAACATAGATACAATGAAACAGATTACCGAATGGATCAATCAAAAATTAATTAACTGGGGAGCAACACCCGAGCTGGCAGACACCCTCGACAATCTTTGCATTCTATTGCTTATCATTGCCCTTGCCCTGTCGGTCGACTATATTTGCCGCTATATTATTCTTGGTGCCTTTAAACGTGTTGCAAAAAAGACCACAAATCAGCTCGACGACCTGATCATCGACAGGAAAATTATCAATAAGCTAATGCACATCGTACCCTCCATTATGATATATACCATGTTACCACTGGCATATACATCGACCGAAAGTGCAGCTACACTGATCATTTTACAAAAAATCTGCCAGTTATATATCATTGCGGTTTCGCTGAACTTCATAAACAGTCTGCTTAATCTTGGCGTAGAATTATTTCACAGAAATGAAAAGTTTAAAGATAAGCCACTAAAAGGATTTGTGCAGGTTGTGCAGGTGATTCTGTTTTCAGTTGGTCTTATCCTGCTTATCAGTATACTTATCAATGAATCGCCCTCAACCATCTTTGCCGGACTGGGAGCTTCTGCAGCTATTCTCATATTGGTATTTAAAGATACCATATTGGGGTTTGTTGCCGGTATCCAGCTTTCGGCCAATGATATGTTGCGCGTGGGAGATTGGATTTCAATGCCTAAATTCGGAGCAGACGGAACCGTTATTGAAATTACATTAAACACTGTTAAGGTTAAGAATTTTGACAATACAATTACTACAATTCCGCCCTATGCACTAATAAGCGACTCGTTTCAGAATTGGAGAGGAATGAGCGAATCGCCCGGAAGACGAATCAAAAGATCGATTAACCTGGATATGAACAGCGTTAAATTCTGTACGCCCGAAATGTTGGATAAATACAGAAAGATATCTTTGCTTACCAGCTATATTGAAGAAACAGAACAGAAGCTTCAGACTTATAATCAAACCAATCAGATCGATAATACCATCATGGTAAATGGCAGACGTCAAACAAATCTGGGTGTTTTTAGAGCCTATCTTCAATGCTATCTTGAAAGCCTGCCTGAAGTAAGCAAAGAGTTGAATTGCATGGTCAGACATTTGCAACCTACCGAAAAAGGCATACCCATGGAACTTTATTTTTTCTCGTCCATCAAAGATTGGGTATCTTATGAAACAATTCAGGCCGATGTATTTGATCACATTCTGGCTGTAATCCCTGAATTCGATCTTCAGATCTTTCAGGAATTATCCGGACGCGACATTAGGGTGTTGGCTAAAACTGAAAATAAATAAATGGTTGTACTCCTGCACTTTTTACCTGAAATACAATAAAAACAGCGATAATCAGCAACGCAGCCTGTACAAGCAACGGCGATTTAGTAACCAACTGTTGCATGCCAACTTCGGCCCGCTTTGGCATAAAGTGAATCAGATAACCTGTTATCATTAAAAATGAAACAGTCTTATAACCTGTCAGGAATTGCAGAAACACCTCGGGATGAAAGTTCGTGGCTATCTGTGTAAGGACCTCTCCTACCCGTTGCATAGAATCGGCACGGAACAAAATCCAGGCGAAGCATACAATATGGAATGTTATTAATACGCCTATCACTCTGCGTACAGGATTCATTAATTCGCCCGAATGCTTAAAACTCCCGAAACGACTCATCATTGCTTTATGTACAGCCAGTGAAACTCCGTGGATGGCTCCCCACAAAATAAAGCGTATAGATGCTCCGTGCCATAATCCACCCAGCAACATGGTTATTAATAAATTAATATAGGTTCTGAATTTCCCTTTTCTATTACCTCCAAGAGATATATACAGGTAGTCTTTTAACCAGGAAGAAAGGGAAATATGCCATCTGCGCCAGAATTCTGTAATAGTGGCCGATTGATACGGCGAATCAAAGTTGATATTAAAGCGGAATCCCAAAAGCAATGCAATACCTATAGCCATATCCGAATAACCTGAAAAATCGCAATAGATCTGAAGAGCATAACCATACACTCCCAGTAAATTTTCCACGCCTGTATAAAGCAACGGCGCATCGAAAATACGATCAACAAAATTCAGACTGATATAATCGGAAATTACAGCTTTCTTAAACAGACCACATATAATAAGGAAGAGACCTTCGCCAAACTCTGCACGCGATACAGATGGGTTTTTGTAAATCTGAGGAATAAAATCGCGGGCTCGTACAATTGGTCCGGCTACCAACTGAGGAAAGAATGAAACATAAAATACGTAATCGATCCACCTTTTCAATGATTGAATACGTCCCCGGTATATATCTATAATGTAGCTTAAAGATTGGAAAGTAAAAAATGAGATCCCTACCGGAAGGAAGATATCCATTGGTTCGTAACTTAGCTGCTCCAATTCAGGGATATTAAAAAGTGTGCCTATTTCCTGACCAAATCCTGCAACCACTTGCCAGAGAAAGTTGGTATATTTAAAATACCCCAACATACCAAGATTAACGCACAAGCTTACAACAACCAATAGTTTCCGTTTCCAATGGACAGTAGTCATGGATAAAAGCCGCCCTATGCAAAAATCGGATGTTGCGGTAAATACCAGTAATAAAAACCATATGCCACTGCTTTTATAGTAAAAATACAGCGAAAAAAGAGTTACATACAATACCCTTGCATAGGTATGTTTTTGCAGTGGAATATATATCAGCACAAATAAAATAAACAAAAAGAAAAAAAGGCCACTGCTAAATATCATGGGTGCTCCAGCCTGATATTGTAAAAGATCAGGAATGCGTGTAAAGTCTATATTAACGGGTAACATTTTCTTTGTTTGATTTATTATAGTTTTGTATGAATGCCCGGTAGAACAACGTTCCTTGTTCCTCGTAACCAGTTACAGTAAAATGAACACGGTCTCTGCCAAACAGACCTGCTTTGTACCATTTTTTAGCAGATCCTTTTCCTCCGCTTACAGTAAATAAATCCCAGCAAGCAATTCCTTTTTCGCGGGCGTAAGCTACAATGGTCTGAGCTACCAACTCTGTACGGTCATTTCTTACATAAACCCTTTTTTTCTTTACTCGGGTTCGTTTATAACATTCTGCAGGCGTAGTAAGCAACAAGGTTGTCTGGGGCATATAAGTCTGTACCATAGTGACAAAGCGATCGAGCTGTTCATTAAACACCTCTTTCCGAAAGTTCCGTCCAAAGCTTTCGTTTGTTCCCAGAGAAACTATCAGCAAGGATGGTTTCAAAACGGCCAGTTGCCTGATGTATGATTCATTTGTGTAATTTTGAAACAACGCTCCATTAACTCCTACTGAATGATATAATACTCCAGGGTTTCCATTCGTAAGGGAAAAACCATAGTATAAATTCAATATTGAGTCCGAGGGAATCACCGGGTTTGCTTTACTTACTAATTTAATTGCATCAGTCAAAGTCGGTAGTCTAAACGTGTCTGTTGTTAAATCCGGAACGAGTTCGCTGCTGCCTGTATTCGTTTTTGTATTATCCCCGGAGCCGACAAGACTTTGAGGCATTGCTTGGGGATGACGAAATAATACGGCCTGATTAAACCAATATCCTGAGCCATTATTCGGAGTAATTGATATATCAAAATTAATTGACGAAGCCTCGGTAAGGATTCCAATTCCTCCAGGCCCAACCTTGCATTTCGGAGAAGATTGTGTAATACGTCCAGACACCCAGTTTTTAATCTCAGAATGAATAAAATAGTCGTCGGGTTCGTTGGACTTAGTCAGCTTTAATGGCGAAATCCATCCTCTCCCAGCATTTCCGAAGTCTTTATGCATCAAACGCATAATCCTGCCGGAATTATAACCTGCCTGCAAATGCGAATCCCCCAAATGAACGATCGTCAGGATTGTGTCTTTTCCCATCCTCAAAGAGTCGAGCATATCATAAATAACAGAAAGCGTCTGTTTGTCGTCAACTATCAAGTTCGATGAATCTGTTACAAAAGAGACAGAAGGTCCAGACAAGGGAAGTTCTATCGGAGTAAGTGGCTTCTTGGGCAACACATCTTCTATTCCACCGTTTCTTTTAACAGTGAATGCAAGATGTATACCTGCAATCAATAAGAGGAATACAAATGAAAATAATATCCAGACTATTTCAGCGAACTGCTTTTTCCGCTTCATCATAAAATTGTTTTTCTAATAAAATTGATTTGAAGAGAGACATTCCAATTTCCTTCCCCCCTCTAAAGCTCAAGTGTGTATAATCTTTGCTTGCCCAATTGTTTTCAACAAAACGTACCATACTATTCTCTCCTCCCATCGCGCTAAACACATTCCAGAAACAAACTCCTGCCTGTTGAGCAGTCTGACGTTGCGCATGCAAAAGTGCCAAAACAGCGGGCATTGTTTGAAAAGTTCCTTCTTCCTGCCTGCTCCTGTCGGAGACTCCAAGTAATAAAATATCTGCATCCGGGAAACATTGGCGTACATGTGCCAGGACATGAACCATTCGTTGTCTGTACCAGCCGTATTGAAGAACTTCATCGCTTACAACGTTCAATCCATATTGCAACACAATCAAATCGTATTTACGAATAACATTAAGAGCTTCGCATCTGGGTTGATCAAGTTGTTCAAGAATAAGACCGGAATTACCTCTTAACGAGAAATTATCGACTACAACACCAGTGGTATCTTCCATAGATACACCCAAAACCCGGAGACCTTCTGTTTTATTGAACTTAAAAGAGGCTTCAGTAAAACGGCCTGTCCATACTCGTTGCGTGATATTGTTTGTTGCAGGCAAATATTGATAGGTAGTATCCGTACTTCCATTGTATTGAAGTTTAACAACGGAAGAGCTGTTACGTTCGTAAACTAGTTTTAATGCAGAGAATTCCCGTAGACTTGCATAACGTTTAACGGCATGAAAGTCGGCGCTGGCTCCTTCTTCTGCTTCAAATACCATTCCAGGCAAAGTGTACTTATGACTCTTGTCCGTAAGGAGTGAAAAGGTATTCCACCCTTCAAAATGGTGTTCTACAGTTGGGCGAAATTGAGAAACCGGCGAAGCTATAGGGATAAATCCAACCCCTCTTCCTCCAAACTTTTGTTGCAAAGCATTCCTGAAGTCGGCCACCATAATATCGCCTTCAATAAATGAATCGCCCAAAAAAGCAATTCTTACTTGTCCTTTTTTCTCATTGGCACGCTTCAAGGCAGCAAAGAAACGTTTCAGACCTACGTGTCCAAGAGAAAAATCTTCCAACCTTACTCCGGAGGAATCGGCAATCGACCAGGATGATTGCATTACTCTGTATAATGAGTCTCTCATTGCAATGGCTGATGAGTCGGATTCGGGGAACTGTCTTATTCTGGCTTTTGATATGGAGTCGGCCAGGAGTGAATCAGCAATGGCAAGTTTACGTTTTAATTCGTCCAACGACACAGAATCGTCTTCAATACGAAGATCGGACAATAAATCGACCTTCTTTATCTTGTATCCCAAAATCTTATCTGGTAGCAAGTATAAAGCAAGGCAGACAAAAAGGGTTATAAAAAGTAATCCCAACAATCTGCCAAAAGTAGTATCTTTATTCATTTAGAGCTTTCTGCTTATTTTCAAAGGTGCAAATGTAGGTATTTTTTTTCCCGTATAACTAAGTTAATCCAATCTGGGATTAAAGAAAATTAGAAATAAATAAGTAATGCTACCCAACTTTTTCTAAATTCCATTACATTTGTAATCTAAACGGTTCTCTAATACATATATATAATAATCAATGAACAGACGTAAATTTATTGGAGCCGCCTCGGTGGCAACAGCTGTTACTGCGACAGGAGTATCAGTTACCGCATGTAATAGTAATACTTCCTGCGAATTAAAAGCAGGTGAAATTCTTCATACAGTTGCTTTTAGTCTTAAACATGAGGTTGAATCAGAAGCAAGCAATAGATTTTTAGCCGACGGCAAACAAATACTTTCTGCTATTCCGGTAGTTAAAAACTTTCAGGTATTCCGTCAAACCAGTCCGAAGTGTGATTTTCATTTTGGATTCTCCATGGTCTTCAAAAACAGAAAAGATTTTGAAACCTACAATAACTATCCGGATCATGTTGCTTTCGTCTCCAAACGATGGGAAACGGAAGTAAGCGGTTTTCAGGAAACTGATTACGAAGCTCTATGAGTTCATTTGCTTCTCCTTTTGCCCGTCCATTATATGTAATGGTTAAACCGGTTGGATCTGTATGTAATCTTGCCTGCGAATACTGTTATTATTTAGAAAAAGGAAATCTTTATCCTGAAAAGAAAACAAGTATATTATCCGACGAATTGCTTGATAAGTTTATTCAGGATTACCTGAACAGTCAGACAATGAATGAAGTGCTATTCACCTGGCACGGCGGAGAACCCTTGATGCGCCCTATCAGCTTTTACAAAAAGGCATTGGATTTACAGCGCGTCTATGGTCGCGGCAGACAGATTGACAATAGCATTCAGACAAATGGCACGTTGCTTACGGACGAATGGTGTATATTTTTGAAGGAGAATAATTTTCTTGTTGGTATTTCGATCGACGGTCCTCAGGAGTTTCACGATGAATATCGAAGAAATAAGCAAGGACTCCCCTCTTTCTATAAAGTAAAGAAAGGGATTGAATTACTGAAAAAACATGGAGTCGAATACAATGCAATGGCAGTTGTAAATGATTACAATGTGGATTACCCATTGGAATTTTATAACTTTTTCAAAGAAATAGGTTGCCACTACATACAGTTTTCGCCCATTGTAGAACGAATTACCGAACAGACAAAAGGGACTAAACTCACACATCCGCAACAACAAAATAAGGAAATCAAACTTGCTCCTTTTTCTGTTGATTCCGAAAAGTGGGGCGATTTTCTTTGTGCTATATTTGATGAATGGATTAAAGAGGATGTAGGTAATTACTACATACAACTGTTTGATGCCACACTGGCCAATTGGGTCGGTCAGCAACCTGGAGTTTGTACTCTTGCTAAAACTTGCGGTCATGCAGGTGTTTTAGAATTTAACGGCGATGTATATAGCTGCGATCACTACGTTTTTCCAGAATATAAACTGGGAAACATACGTACCCACTCGTTAACAGAAATGATGTATTCGCCCAAGCAATTAAAATTCGGGAACGATAAAGCTGATGCATTACCCGGTCAGTGTAAAGCTTGCGAATATTTATTTGCCTGTAACGGCGAATGTCCAAAGAATCGTTTTTTGATTACATCAGATGGCGAACCCGGGCTTAATTATTTGTGTATAGGATTAAAAAAGTATTTCGCGCATGTTGCCCCCTACATGGATTTCATGAAACGGGAGCTTCTTGCCCAGCGTCCGCCAGCCAATGTGATGGAATGGGCCCGCGAACAAAGGCAATAACAAAAATGTATTAGTTATGAGCTTTAACAGACGTGAATTTATTAAAACAGGAGGAATTGTTATGTTGGGATCATTAGCGGCTCCTTCATTATTAGGAGAGGTTACCGGACAGGTTGCCGACAAAGCTACCGGTGTGTTGTTTGCTTTAAATCACTTTGGTGTTTCCGAAAGTGATTTAAAGAAAGTTCTAACGGCAGCCCTGGAAAAAGGAGGCGATTATGCTGACCTCTTTTTCGAGCATACGTACAACAATTATATCGGATTGCAAGACGGTGCAGTAAACCGGGCGAGTTCAAACATCGACTTTGGTGTAGGTGTTCGTGTCCTTTCCGGCGATCAGAGTGGATATGCTTACGTGGAAAACGTAACTTTGGAAGAAATGCTTACAGCTGCCCGAACTGCAGCCAGAATTGCGAATGGTTCTGCTGGAAAAGCAATGGTAAATCTTACAGAAATGCCTATCGTACAGAACTACTACGCTATCAAATCGCCATGGGATGAAGTGGCGGTTAATACAAAGATGCCTTACCTCCAGAAGCTGAATGATTTGGTATTTTCTTTGGACAAACGGGTGCATAAAGTTTCAGCTTCATTAAGCGATTCTACGTCTCACATCTTCTTTTGTAATTCGGAAGGGGTAATGTATTACGATTATCGGCCAATGGTTACATTGGGCGCTCAATGTATTATGGAGGAAAACGGTAAGATTGAAAATTCTTATGCATCCAGAGCCTTCCGGATGGGTACTGAATTCCTGACAGACGAACTCATCAGCGAAGTGGCTAACGAAGCTGTTAGTAAAACAGCTATCCTCTTTCAGGCAGTTAAACCTAAAGGAGGTGAAATGCCAGTGGTAATGGGTGCCGGAGGATCTGGTATCTTATTACATGAAGCTATAGGTCATGCCTTTGAAGCGGACTTTAACAGAAAGAATACTTCTATCTTTTCTGACCAGTTAAATAAAAAGATTTGCAACGAACATATAAATGTGGTCGACGATGGCACTATTCCGTTTAACCGTGGCTCGGTAAACATTGACGATGAAGGTGTTGAAGGTCAGAAAACCTATATAGTAAAAGAGGGTATTCTTACCAGTTACCTGCACGACAGAATAAGTGCAAAGCATTATGGAATAGCGTCTACCGGTAATGGCCGACGTGAATCATTCCGTCAGATGCCTATCCCCCGGATGCGTGCAACCTATATGGAATCTGGAAATGTTTCGGAAGAAGATATGATATCAACAGTAAAAAAAGGGATTTTTGCTGATGTGTTTACCAACGGACAGGTTCAAATTGGTGCCGGAGATTTCACCTTCTTCGTTAAATCGGGTTACTTAATTGAAAATGGAAAACTAACACAGCCCATTAAAGATATTAATATTATCGGTAATGGACCCAAAGCTTTGGCCGACATCACTATGGTTGGCAATAACTATAAAATGGACAACGGTACCTGGACATGTGGAAAAGACGGACAGTCTTGCCCGGTTACTTGTGGAATGCCATCGGCATTAGTTAGTAAACTAACGGTAGGAGGAGAAAATTAATATGATATCGAACGAACATAAAAGACTTGCACAATGGGCGATGGAGTATGCCCTTAAAAACGGATGTCAGGCTTCACGCGTAAGCTTATATACAGGATTTAGCAGCTCCATTGAAGTACGCGACATGAAAATCGACAAGCTGCAGCAAGCTTCCGAGAACGGTTTGGTGATTAACCTATTTGTCGACGGGAGATATGGCTCTTTCTCAACCAACAGACTGAATAAGGTAGAGTTGGAAAGATTCATCAAAGGAGGAATAGATTCTACCCGCTTTCTTGCTGAAGATAAATTCCGCACCTTGCCAGATGCGTCTCTTTATTACAAAGGTGGAGGTGCACCATTATCTTTAATTGATCCTGCCTTCGATTCTATTCTGCCTGATGATAAGGTTGCTTTAGCAATGAAGGTCTGCGATGAAATATACGGAAAGGATAGCAGAATAATCTCTGCCAACGGTTCCTATGGAGATGAAAAGAGTTTTAAATATATGATTGCCAGTAATGGTTTCGAAGGAGAAAACTCCAACTCTTCATTTACGCTGGTAGGCAATGTGAGTATTAAAGGTGATGGTGAAGCACGTCCGGAATCCTATTGGTACGACTCGTCTATTTATTTTGACGTACTTCAGAAAGACGGAATCGGTACAAAGTCTATCGAACGGGTACTTCGCAAATTGGGACAACAAAAAATAGCATCCGGAAAATATGCCATGGTTGTCGACAATATGAATTCATCCCGTTTGCTATCTCCTGTTATCGGAGCGCTTTACGGCTCAGCAATTCAGCAAAAGAATTCTTTTCTTCTTGACAAACAAGACAAACTTACACTAGGTAAGAACATTACGATAAAGGACGAGCCCCATCTTGTAAAAGCGGAAGGAGCAAGATACTTCGATAGCGAAGGCGTTGCAACTACACCCCGTGCAATCTTTGATAAGGGTGTTTTAAATACGTATTTTATCGACACCTACATTTCAAACAAAATGCAATTGAGCCCAACCATCAGCTCTCCGTCTATTCTTACTATGGAAAACGGCACAAAAGATGTGGATGGATTAGTGTCTTCGCTCGACAAAGGAATATTGGTTACAGGTTTTAATGGTGGTAATTGCAACAGCACCACCGGCGATTTCTCGTATGGCATCGAAGGTTTCCTAATTGAAAACGGCAAAACCACGCAACCTATTTCTGAGATGAATGTAACCGGCAATATGATTACGTTATGGAATAATCTTGAAGAAGCCGGAAATGATATTCGTAAATCATCTTCCTGGAGAATACCTTCTTTATTATTTAATGATATAGATTTTAGCGGCTTATAATTATTAACTCCCGAATATAATTCGTCCAAAGGATTTTATTCGGGAGTTTTAATTCCTTAAAACAGAATCTTCTCTTACAATTATCTCGTCAAACTTCAGAAATCAACCACGGATTTTGTAAATATTATTTACATTATGCTAATTTTTTATAACTTTGCAGACAAAATGATATATTCATTTTAAAGAAAAAAGAGTTGATTTACATTATACCGAGGTAATAACAGTTTAATTTTAAGCCAAATGGACTTGTTTTTCAGTTTTAAAGAAGTATTCAGTGCCTTTGTTGTACTATTTGCAGTGATTGATATTTTGGGAGCCATTCCCATTATTATTAGTCTGGAACAGAAAGACCAGACCTTCGAGGCAGGAAAGGCTGCCATGATCTCTTTCGTCATTCTAGTGGCTTTTC
Source organism: Parabacteroides sp. (assembly GCA_018054455.1). Taxonomy (GTDB): domain Bacteria; phylum Bacteroidota; class Bacteroidia; order Bacteroidales; family Tannerellaceae; genus Macellibacteroides. The sequence continues at coordinate 16,938 of JAGPJL010000007.1, read as the reverse complement.
TATTTGTAGGACAAGCGCTTCTATCCTTGTTTCAAGTGGATATCTCTTCTTTTGCCGTAGCTGGAGGACTCGTACTCTTCGTTTTGGCTGTAGAAATGATTTTTAATATTGAAATATTCAAAAACGATAGTCCGGGAGGAACTGCAACGATTGTCCCACTAGTATTTCCTTTGATTGCAGGTGCTGCATCTTTTACTACACTTCTCTCGTTACGTGCCGAATATAACTTGCTCAACATAATCATTGCTGTAGCATTAAATATGGTTGTTGTATACATCGTTCTTAAGAAAGTGTATGTAGTTGAGAAGTTCTTTGGAAAAAGCGGTATTTATGTAATGCGTAAGTTCTTCGGAATTATTTTACTTGCTATTGCAGTAAGACTTATTACAGCTAACCTCACTTCATTGATTGGTAGTCTTTGATAAAACAAACATAATTTAAAATAAGAAGTTTCTTTTGATCTGTCTGTAAAGGACAGCAAAAGAAACTTCTTTGTTTTAAATAAAGATTATAATGTTGAAATGGCTCCTTTTATATCAGCTTTAATATCTTCGATATGTTCAATACCGACAGAGATACGCAACAATCCGGGAATAGCTCCCGAAGCTATTTTAGCTTCTTCTGTAAGTTGTTCGTGAGTTGTGGCTGCCGGATGAATAATCAATGTCTTCGCATCGCCCACATTAGCAAGATGACTTATCAGCTTTAATCCGTTAATCAACTTATCTGCTTTCTCCGCACCTCCTTTTATCTTAAAGGATAGCACGCCACCAAATCCATTTTTAAAATATTTCTTTGCCAGCTCATGATAAGGACTACTTATCAGTCCAGGGTAGTTCACATATTCCACTTCTGGAAGCGATTCAAGCCATTGAGCTAGTTCGAGTGCATTGGACACATGGCGTTCCACACGCAACGAAAGCGTTTCGAGACCTTGAATAAGCAGAAAGGAATTAAAGGGACTAATGGTATTCCCCCAGTCACGCAGACCTTCAACCCGTGCCCGTAAAGTAAAGGCAATATTTCCAAACGGGCCTTTATCTCCGAACACATCCCAGAAAACCAATCCGTGATAACTGTCTGAAGGTTCAGTAAAGACTGGGAATTTACCGTTTCCCCAGTTAAATCGTCCGCTGTCCACTATAACACCTCCCAATGATGTCCCGTGGCCGCCAATCCATTTAGTTGCACTCTCGACAACAACAGTTGCTCCATGATCAAGAGGTTTGAAAAGGAATCCACCTGCGCCAAAAGTATTGTCAACAATCAATGGAATATCATGTTTTGCGGCCACGGCAGCAATAGCTTCAAAGTCCGGAATATTCAAGTCAGGGTTTCCAATAGTTTCCAAATAAATGGCTTTCGTGTTTTCATCGATTAAAGCTTCAAACGTTTCGGGAGAGTCGTTGGTTGTAAAACGAGCTTCAACACCCAGGCGCTTGAATTGATTTTTAAACTGATTATAAGTTCCTCCATACAAATGAGAAGTAGAGACAAAATTATCGCCTGCTTCCAGAATATTATTCAATGCAATGAATTGTGCCGACTGACCTGAAGATGTAGCCAAAGCTGAAGCACCGCCTTCGAGAGCGGCAATGCGCTTTTCAAACACATCCGTCGTGGGATTCATCAAACGGGTATAGATATTCCCGAATTTCTTCAGTCCAAAAAGGTCTGCTCCATCTTTTGCATCTTCAAACACATAAGATGATGTCTGATAAATTGGCACTGCCCTTGAATGGGTTGTCTGATCTACCACTTGGCCGGCATGTACTTGTAAAGTCTCAAATCTTGCATTATTAATTTCCATACTATTCTTTTATTTTATTGATTGATTCTTTAGCAAAGATAGAGATGACAAGCGGGATCATCTATCACCATTAAATGGCATATTTCCTACCATGATCATGGTATAAAAAATAAGGGAGCCCGATCTAATGATCGAACCCCCTCTTACTCTATCCTATTAAAGGTGTTTACTTATTTCAATTCCTTGATACGGATATTTCGGAATTTAACCGGCGAACCGTGACCTAAGAATCCAATATGACCCTTTTCGTTGAACAATCCAGGATGCTGTTTTTTATCAGGCGTACCATTTTTAGTCGCCTCTTTGATGTCGCCATCAACAATTACAGTACCATTCAATGTTATCTTAATATGATTCCCTTTAGCAATCACTTCCTGATAGTTCCATTCGCCTGTAGGTTTCAGAAAACCTCTCTTAGCAGGAATAATACCATAAACAGAACCATGATACTGATATTCGTGAAGATCTTTATAAATTGGATGTTCGCTATCTAGTATTTGCAGCTCCATACCTACGTAGGCAGCATCACCCTCCATTGGAGTACGGATACCGAGCCCGTTGTTAGCGCCTGGAGTTAACTGAAACTCGAAACGGTATACAAAATCTTTGTATTCATCTTTTGTGTACAGATTACCACCAAAGCTTTTGCTCGGATTCATAGAAATTGCTCCATCTTCTATTGAATAATCAACTGTATTACCTGTCCATGCGTGCATGTTTGTTCCATCAAACAAAATTTTATAGCCTTCTTTCTTTTCGGCTGCAGATAACTGGAATGCTTCAGGGCGTTCCAATTCCTTCACATAGATATTACGGTAGCTAACTTTGCTTCCATGCGCCTGAAGCTCGATCTGTTCTGTTGGGAAAATAGGCAGGCTACGATCCCAATAGTTTTCTAGCATAACATTGTCTACAACCAAATCTCCATTAAGATAAACCGTTACACGGTCGCCAACCATTTTAATATAGAAAGAATTCCATTCTCCAAGTTTATTATCAGCCACTTTTAAAGGTTTGCTCGGATTTACCTGGTTGTTATATAAACCACCTGATCCAACCTGAGCACCAACGTTAACCCTCGATGTATCCCAAATCTGTACCTGAGGCGTACCACGTAAATAAATACCAGCATCAGCTTCAGGACCAGCAGGATCAAGCATCCAATCCACATACATTTCAAAATCGCCGTAAGGCTTTTCTGTACAAAGATTATCACCCTTTCCATTAAAAACAAGCAAACCATCTGTTGCAGTCCATGTATTTTTTGCCAGTTCGTCGGCTTTAACCTGTTCTTTTGCTAACTCTGCAGGTTTCATCTTCGAGCGTTCAATTGGGTTCTTAACCAATCCTTTCCAGCCTGAAAGATCTTTTCCATTAAATAATGAAACAAAACCTGTTACGTCAGCCATTTCATCCAGATGTTTCTGAATTGCTTGTTTCTGATAACCAGCATCTGGATTGTCGAGCACACTCTTAACTTTATTTAGAAGTGCTTTCACATTCTGACCTGTAAATGACTTATTTCCTAAAGCAATATTCATGACAGCATTTGCTGCAGCTTGTTGCAAAGGTTTCTGATCCAGAAATTCTCCGGCGTAAAGCATACCAAGATAAGTACCTGTGCGCTCAATCTGACGAAGAATTGCTACTTTCTGTGTATCATTGTCAGCAATTTCCATAGCTTTACGCAAACGGATCAATCTGTTCTCTCCTGTATAAGCAGGATTGGAAACCAATTTAACATAGGCCGTTAATGCGCGATCTGAATAAGATGAAGCCGATGCAGATTTGCAAATATCGTAAAGCGCATCAGCAGCTTCCAGTCCTTTGCAGCTCAAAAGCGCTTCAAATGCAGCATCCTTGGCTGCTCCCTGACCTTTGGCAAACCCTTCAGAGATAATTGAAAGGGCCTTATTGTCTCCTGTTTGAGCCAACACAACATAATAAAGATGCTTTTTATTCTCTCCGGCCAGATTCATCCGGTTAAGAACGGAAGAAACCTGAGCTTCTTTAGACATTTCGGAGATAGAAGCAATTACAGCCTGCTGAAGAGGTGTGATTGTCGCGGCATCGGCCGTTTCAAGCATACCACACATATTGGTGAAATCTTTTTCTTCTACTACATTCTTCAACGCTTCATAAGCAGCTGTTTTAACATCCGCATCGGCCGACTTTGTCTGAGCCAGTACAGAATTAAGATGAATAGCAGATTTACGTAACGACAACAATTCAACAGCGGCAACCTTCCCTGTATCAGGAGCTTTGTCCATTACACGAGAAACAGAGGGAGAAATATCTCCTTTAAAGGATGCGAGTCCCTGCTGGGCAAGAGCTACCACTTTAGGGTCTTTAGAGTTTAACAAGGCTGCGATATCTCCTATTGTATTGGGATCTCCCAGCTTAACCAGCGCCCAAACTGTAGCCTCTTTTACATCGTAGTCATTATTTTTTAATTGCTTGCGAATTAAATCAATTGCCGGCAAATCGAAACGAATCATCAATTTTCGAAGATTTTCTTTCTGAACCGGACACTGGCACTGACTGGCAATCCAGTTTAGCACATCCGTTTTTGGTGCAGGTTTAGCCTTGTCCATTGCCTTGATCAGTTCGATATAAACCGGATCACTAACTATACCTGAAGCATAGGAAAGCGCTGCGTTTCTATATTCTTTTGAATCATCTTTCAAGGCATCAAGGATAAGTTTTAATCCTTTTTCTTTTTGAATGGAAACAAGTATTTCGAGGGCTGCATCTCGTGTCTGAGTTTTACCGGCCTTTGTTGCTTTGGTCATCAAATCGGAAGCAGCACTCTCGGCAACTTTTGTATCACCTTGGTTAGCCAGCTTCTTAATCAACGCAATGTAAGCTTCGTTTGCTCCAGTTTTCTCCATGGAATAGCCTGACTTTGCAGCCAAATCACCCAAGGTACTCAAAGAACCAACCGAGCCAATCTGACTAAGCGCATAAAGGGCAACTTTCCTCGTATTTTCATCAGGACTGTTCAACAAGTCTTTAATTGCTTGCTCTGCACCGGAAGCATCCGCTTCGGCAATCGCCAGCACGATATCTTTCTGTATCGTTACGTTCGACTTTGTGTTTTTAAGCGCTTCTGTAAGTGCAAGGTCTGCTTTGTCTGAATTTATAGCTACTAAAGCCCGGGTAGCAGGACCAGCAAGGTTTTCCTGAGAAAGATATTTTGTTAAAACAGGAATACTTTCTTCTTTTCCAAGAAACTGAAGCTGACGGATTATAAAGGCCTTCATTTCACGATCCGAAACCATATCCAATGCCTTTGCATAAGCTTTGGCAGTTGTTAACCGAGCTTCCTCTTTTCCGGTAGCCATTACATAGTATGTCAGCCCACTCAGGGCATAATCTACCTGTGCATTACTTCCTTTGCCTGGCTCATTGATCATTTTAACAAGCATAGTCACCCCCTCTTCACCCGAAGAACTAAGAGATTCCAGCATTTTATTGTATTCGGCCTGTTGTTGAGCAGGCATCTGTGCCAAAACATCAGCTACAATAGTGCTTGCCGTTCTGCCCTGAGGCTGCTGAGCCCACAATGAGGCTGATAATAACAAGGCACCTATTGGTAAATATATTTTTTTCATCTAGGATTCAATTAATAAGATTAAATATTCCAAGGTGCGCGCATCGGCTGATCCAGCAAACGATTAGCGGCTTCGTCGTTAATAAACTCAAGCTTCACCGGATCAAATTGCAAAGTCCGGTTCAAACGCAATGCCACAGCTCCCATATTTACAATGGTTGCCGAACGGAATCCGTTCTGTTCGTTCAATGCAAATTTCTGACGAGTTTTTACGCTGGTAAGGAATTCTGTTATCTGTGGTTCTGGTTCGGGATAATCTGCCAACTTCTTTTCCCAGTTAGGAATATCACAAACAAAGTTCTTATAAACATTTCCATTAGGACCGGCAATATACGGTGTATTTGGATCTCCGTAATCGCCACCCCAAAGCACAATCTGACATCCGTCTTCGTATGTATAAGTAATAGAACGCCATGTACCAACAGCATCAGGATGTTGTTGCGGAGCGTCTACTTCAACTTTAACAGGGCTAGTATGGTCTTTTCCTAAGAAATATTGAACCGGGTCAATATAATGTTGTCCCATATCCCCTAGTCCACCGCCATCATAATCCCAGTAACCGCGAAAAGTCTGATGAACACGATGCTCATTGTAAGGTTTGAAAGGAGCCGGGCCTAACCACATATCGTAATCAAGCTCTGCAGGCACACGTTGTGGTTCAAGGTATTCTTTACCAACCCAGTAAAATTTCCAGTCAAAACCAGTATGTTTGCTTATGGTTACTTTTAAAGGCCAACCCAACATACCACTCTGAACAAGCTTCTTGAGCGGCTTAACAGGAGTTCCCAATCCATAGAAAGGATCTTTGAAGCGGAACCATGTATTCAGACGGAACATATTACCATATTGCTTTACAGCCTCCATCACACGTTTTCCTTCGCCAATGGTACGGGTCATTGGTTTTTCACACCATATATCCTTACCTGCTTTAGCTGCTTCGACCGACATAATTCCATGCCAGTGAGGAGGAGTAGCAATATGCACAATATCCACATTTTTATCTAAAATCAAATCACGGAAATCAGTATAAGCTGCAATCCTGTCTTTTACAAGATTTTTACCTAGTTCCAAATGATTCTTATCAACATCGCAAACGGCCACCAAACGGGTACCCTCGTAGTCAACATGACCACGTCCCATTCCACCAGTACCTATAATACCTTTTGTTAGTTGATCACTTGGGGCAATAAACCCATTCCCCAGTACATGTCGCGGTACAATTGAAAATGCCGCAACACCTCCCAGAGTCTTTAAGAAATCTCTTCTGTTTGTTTTCATAGTATGAAATATGTTAGACTATAAGTTTTAACACTTGCAAAATTAGATATTATATTTAATAATTCCATTCTGTTTATTATCATAAAGAACACTATAAATGTTGTTATTACAAAAATATCGTTCAAATTACTTAATTTTTAGCTGTATTAATAATATGAACTCATCTTACAGCTTTCCCTATATAACGGTATTTTCATTAAAAAATACTCAAACCGGGAACTTTTTCGACCGAATATATTATTCTTTTGCTTTTACTTACTTCAATCAAGCCTAATAAACAAAAGAAGCTGTCCGCATAACAGACCGCTTCTTTTGCTATTAATTAAAACCCGGTCAGACTACTCCAAAGCCGGATTAAATGTTCCACCCCAGTCAATGTTCTGCTGAAGATTTTGGTTTTCATCAATTTTAGATTGCTGAATCGGGAAGAAATAGTAGGATTCTTTAACCAGGAATTGCTTTTCAGAATTCTTGCTCAGAGGAACCTGCTGCAATTTATAACGGAAATTTTCAGGTTTTAACTCGAATTTTACTGCTTTTTCCTTTGCTTCGTTCAAGTTCATATCCGTTCCGTCCGCATTAATCGCAATCGCTTCAACTCCAAATTTTTCAAGACCATTTAATTTCATCATGTTGCGGGTACGACGTAAATCCATGAAACGATGTCCTTCAAAGCAAAACTCAACATTACGCTCGTCCAGAATAGCTTTACGAAGTGTTTCACGATCTGTACCGGCAATACCATACATGTTATCACTACCGGCTTCGATACCGGCACGTTTACGGATCTGTTTCAACATTTCCAAAGCTACATCCTGGTGACCGGTTTCATTGGCAGTTTCAGCATAAGTTAGCATCACTTCGGCAAAACGCATCAAAATATAGTCTATACTATATGTGGCAACCAAATCCTGCGATAAAGATAAGTCAGAACCCTTACGAACAAAAAACCCTGTATTAAAGTCGTTGTTTGTAGCATTTACCCCTGCTTTCGGATTCGTTCCGTAAGAATCATCCTGATCGGCTATACCCAATGCTGTATATTGGCGGTAACCACTTTTTGTACCTTGAACAGGATAAAGATCTCCATTATAAAGGATGGAACTTGCAAAACGAGGATCTCTGTTTTTCCAAAAACTTTGTAGTAAATCAGCTTCAGTTCCTACATAATACTTACCCGTCGGATCGTTGTAGGATTTACCATCAAGCATCGGAAATGCTTTTACAAGATTCCATGTCGGAGGATTCTGTGCTGTACTACGGCTTAGAGATCCCGGACGTACATAATAATCCCAGTATGCTACTTTGTTCGGATAAGAGTTAACAACAGCAAAAACTACTTCGTCACCCTTTTCCTGTAACCAAATATCGCTGTAACTTGGCGTCAAAGCAGCACCCTTATTCACGCAAAATTCATAGGCAGTTTTTGCCGCTTCATAAGCTTCTTGCCAATGGCTGTTGGTATACATACTCTTTGGATTGAACTGAGGAGATGCTTTGTACAGCAACACCTTTGCTTTGTAAGCTTTTGCAAAGCATTGGTCAATTCGTCCGTATTCACTAGAAGCTCCGGAAACTTTTTCGGGAAGCATAGAGATAGCCTTATCCAGGTCGGCAATCAGGAAGTTGAAGCATTCTGCTGTTGAGTTTCTGGAAACATACAGATCATCTTTGTCTTTATCCTGAGGTACAGTGATGTAAGGTATTCCTCCGTGATAAAATACCATATCCGAGTAAACATAAGCTCTCATAAAGTATACCTGTCCCAGAAGTTCATCTTTTACAGATTGATCAAGGCCACCAGCTTCAATCTTTACAATTGCTTCATTAATCAAACGAATCGTTGTATAGTCAAACTTCTTAAAATTTCCGCTTGTCAAAGTAATCGACGTATCATAGAATGGCATCCCGTGAACCTGTTCAGAAGCATAATCTGCAGAACAAGACCAGTTGTCAAATACATTTGCATACAAATTGGTAACATAAGCGGTAGCCAATGCATCATCGTTCCAAACCAGATTAGCATCATAGCTTGTCGTATTTTCAATATCCAGTGAGTCACAGCTATTGAGTATCAAAGCTGCAAACGCACTAAGAAAAATATATTTTATTTTATTCATTTTCTTCATATTGATAGTGTTTAAAATGTGAAGTTAAGACCAAATGTGAACGTTTTCATCAAAGGATAAGAGTCGTAATACTCTTGTTCCGGATCCATAAACTCGTTCACAGCTGAGATAGAGAACAAGTTTGTCGCATTCATGAATACCTGAACTTTAGTCAATCCTAGCGGACGTAATAAATTAGCAGGAAGATCATATCCAAGATTAACATTCTTTAAACGCAGGTAAGCTCCGTTTCTCTTCCAGAATGTTGAACTGCCAGCTCCTGATTCGTACCAACTCTTACCAATTACACGCGGATATTTACCGTCAACGTTATCTGTTCTCCAGCAGTCGTCGCTTGTCCAGATTGGGTAATATGGGCGAGTTGTACTACCATACTGATAGAAACCACCTGAAGGGCCTCCCATAAAGCGATCGTAACCTCCTACACCCTGGAAGTGAAGATCCAGCGTAATCCCTTTAAAATTCAAACTACCACCGAAACCGTAATTAATACGCGGAGTTGCGTTATCCGACAACAGGTTGTAAGAGTCATTGCTGTCAACCTTTCCATCAGGACCTACCACGTAACCATCACTGTGTGTATCTTCATACAAGATACCACCAAGGTATGGATCGCGACCCCACTGCTTAAATCCAGAAGATTTTAAGGCATCAACTTGTTCCTGTGTACGGATAATATCAACTGCCTTGTATCCTACAACACGACTATCTGCCATACCTATTTGTGACAAATAAGACAAGTTTCCGGTTGTATAAACAGCGCTTTGATCCAGTACATCCCATTGATCTTTTGAATAACCTACGTTAGCATACAAAGAATATTTGATCTTTCCATTGGCTGCCTGATCTCTCCACATCAATGACATTTCGCCACCTCTCCATGATCTGGCGGCATAATTTTCAGGAGCAAGCGACTGTCCGTAAGTACTTGGTAAAGTAACAACACGGGTACCAAGAATATCTTTTTCTTTACGGTAGAACACATCCAATGTACCAGACAAACGGTTATTTAAGAAACCAAAATCCAGACCTCCGTTGTACGTTGTAGAAGTTGCCCAAGTAAGGTAAGGATTAGGAACATCACCCGGTGTAATACCATTAGCAAGTGCATCACCGTAGATATAGCTAGAACCAGAAACATATTTCTCAATGTACGAAAACGGAGTGATCTTATTTCCATATACATCCAGATCGTTACCCGTTGTACCATAGGAAGCACGAATCTTCAAATCGCTCAACCAGTCTGACGTGTTTTCCATGAAATCTTCCTGACTTAACCGCCATGCAGCAGACACAGAAGGGAAGAATCCCCAGCGCTGATCTTTAGCAAACAAGGTGTTACCATCATAACGGAAAGAAAATTCTGCAATGTATTTCTGAGCGTAGCTATAGTTGAAACGACCAATCCACGAAAGACGACCGCCAGTCTCTTCTGAAGCGTCACCTGTTCTCATTTCAGCATCTGTCGAATAAACAAACATCTGGTCGTAAGAAGTTAAAGGATTATCAGCCTTTGCATATACATATTCACCACCGTTCGACGATTGCTCGAATACTACAGTAGCAGCAACATCGTGTTTTCCAAAGCTATGGTTATAGTTCAGGAACCAGTTAAACTGTTCGCTCCACAACGTATTCATACCATATTGCAAGTTTTCGTATGCATTACCAAAAGTAAAGATATTAACCTGATCTTCATCAATTGGTCCCGGAAGGAAACGATTGCCTTTTGGGTCAGCTTGCTGGAACTTATAGTTCTTCTGGTGAGTCATGTATTTTTTACGGGTGTAGTCGTTGCCAATATAGTTAGCCAACACTTTAGTTGATAATCCCGGAAGCAGGAAACTCAAATCAGCGTTGAATGATAAAATGGCATTCATATTTCTCTTGCGAGTCTTTATGTAACGATCACCAATAACCTGGTCTACAACATTCCAGCTTTGCCAGCTACCAATTGCCGGATAAATAGGATAGTCTGTACGCGTAGTAGAAGGTGTACCATCTGCATTTGCATAAAAAGGAATCGTTTTCAATGCGTTGAACGTACAACGATACAAGTCATAAACTCCAAATTCATCATCGTCGGAATAAGGCCAAAAGAAACGCTTGTCGTCAGATTGATAAGCCGACAAGTTGAGGTTCATGGTAAGGTATTTCGACAACTTGGTAGTAAGGTTTGAACGAAGACTAAACTTCTGGTTCTTCAGGTTAACATACGACCCCTCTTCACCCAAATAACTACCCAAAACATAGTATTGAACATCTTCATTACCACCGGATACGCTCAATGAATGTTTTGTATTCCACGGGTTTTGCCAGATATAATCATTCACATTATAACTGCGATCTTTAAAATATTCAAATTCGTCATCCCCGTTAGGTATGGCAAGACCTTGAAATTCGGCTACACGATTCTGATAAGTCAGCTCATCTGTAGCTGTAAACATATCAGAAAATAAAGTCTTCGTTGGTTTACTAAAAGAATAACTACCTTGATAATCAAATACAGGCTTGCTATCTTTACTACCAGTTTTAGTTGTTACAAGCACAACCCCGTTACCTGCAGATGATCCGTAAATTGAAGCGGTAGCAGCATCTTTCAAGAAGCTTAACTGATCAATTTCATTTGGCTGCAAAGCATCAAAAGAAGCTTTATCACGGATAACACCATCAATAACAAAAAGAGGATCACCAAAACCACCACGCATACGGATTTCAGAAGACGAGCCCATCAATCCTGAGTTTCCTGTAATGGTCATACCCGGTGCACGTCCAGCCAGGGTATTTGACAAATTCGACGTAGCGATCGAACTCAGTTCGTCTGTTTTAACATTTGTAATAGATCCAGTCAGATTAACTTTCTTCTGCGTTCCATAGCCAACAACAACAACTTCATCCAATTTCTGAGTATCTTCTTTCAGCGTAATATTGAAAGATGTTTTGTTTGTAACGAGTATTGTCTGTTCCAAAAAACCAATATATGAAACTAACAAAGAAGCTCCATCAGGAACATTGTTCAACGTAAAATTCCCGTCCAAATCTGTAATTGTACCAACCGAGGATCCTTTTACTACAACATTGGCCCCAATAACAGGAACGCCACTCTGATCCAAGATTGTACCAGTAACAGTTTTTTGTTTTTGTTGTACTTCCGCGGTTTTATTTTCCGAAGTTTTATTCTTTTCAAAGTTCTCAATCAGAAAAACCCGGTTATCTAATATTTTAAAACCGATACCGGTATCTTTAAATAGTTCCGTTAGCACATTTTCTATGCGTTCATTTTTCGCACTTACAGATACATTCTTAATTTGCTTGTTTAATAATTCAGCATCATAAGAAAATTCATAACCGGTTTGATGAGTAATGCTACTTATAACGGCAGCTACAGTTGTGTTTTTAACTGAGAGTTTTAGATTCACATACTGCGAATAAACATTACTCGCAGTAATCTGAAGAGCCATCAAGCATAAAATCAACGAGATTTTCATAATTCTTACAGATCTTTTGCTCCAAGAATTACATACAAATTCTTGGAGTGTTATAGGTTTATTCATACATTTGGATGATTTTTAGTTATTAGTAAAATTCTTAATAATTAATTCTCTTGCCGGGTAAAATGCTGCAACATTTTCCCGGCTTTTTTTGTCACTTTTTTATCTATTCATAGGCAATCTATTTTATTAATTGTTTATAAACACTTCGTTTTCATCTATTCTATAATTGATTGGCGCTAAAAGCTTTAATATATCCAATACCTCTTCCAAGGTCTCTTCTCTATTGATTACGCAGCGATACCTTCTGTCTGCCAGCTCCTTCGATTCAAGATTTATATTTACATCATAAATCATTGATAGTTTATTTACAATTTCTCTTAAAGTCGAATTTTCAAATGTCATCTGATTAAGATGCCAGGCAGAGCTTATATTCGTATTTACTGTCTCGATACTGTATTCGTTTCTGAGCGGATTATAGGTTACCATTTCGGACGGAGACATTCGTAGAATTTCTTTTTCTTCTTTATTCTGAAGTGAAATTTTCCCTGACACCAACACAGCCTTCAGTTCATTATTCTCTGTATGAGTATTTAAATTGAACGAGGTACCCAACACTTTCACATCTACATATTCAGTCTGGACTCTAAATGAAGATCCTTTGTGTTTAGTTATATCAAAGAAAGCCTCTCCTTCCAAGGATACCACTCTTTTTCTAAAAGAGAAAGATTCCGGCACGCGAAGTGTAGATGAACTATTCAGCCAAACAACCGATCCATCTTCCAGTATTATCTTCTTTACTGCTTCGCCGGGTTTTACAACTATACTTACATAAGATTCCGCTGGGTTTAAAATATACCAACCCAAAGTTGCCGACAAAACAACTACAAACAGAATAGCCACATATTTGAAAAGAGGACGAACAATTGATCGAACAGATTTTTTACTTATTATTGAATGGATAGATGCCAAAGCAAGTTCTGTTTTCTCTTTATCTGTATCAAAATTGAATTTTTTCAACATGCGCATTTGAATAACCTCTTCCAATAACCGCGTGTTATCTTCTGAAAGACTACTCCATTCTCTCAACCTGGCTTGTTCTTCAAGCGTAAGTTCATTTGTAATATATTTCGCTAATATTTTATAGTCAAAATCCATAGATGCCATTATATAATATATAAGCATAACGGACTACAAACAAAAACTACGGAGCAAAAACAGTATTATTTTAAAGAAAAGTAGAATAATAGCAGAAAAATATAAAAATCTTTTTTCAAAAGGCGTTCTCTGAGAAACTTTAAGGTAAGGTAGATGTGGCTTTCAACTGTTCGCTGCGACATATTGCATTGCTCTGCAATATCTTTAGATTTCAAGCCATCCACATAAGCCAACAGAAATACATTTCTGCGTTGTTCTGGTATTTTATCAAGTAATTGATGAAGAGTCTGGTAAAAATCTTTTGAATACAAATGGTCAAGAATGCTATCTTCATTTCTTGCCAACTTTTCGTAAATCTCAAGAAAGTCCGTCTGAACATTCTGAGCATAATCCATAACCGTATGCTGTTTTCTCAAATAATCCATCGCACGAGTATAACCCGACTGGAAAAGATACGATTGGAAACCCTGACCAAAGTAAATTTTTTTTCTATTTTCCCATACATAGAGAAAAACATCCTGGGCGATGTCTTCAGCAATTTTACTATCAAGTATTGAAGATATATAAGAGATCAATCGCGGATAATAACAACGAAACAACTCATCAAACGCATCGCGGTTAACAAGTTGAATATTCATAAGTGTATTATCATCAGACTTAATGCTCATTAAGTTAATCTTCTAACCATTTATAGTTCTCAAGGTACAAGCTGCAAACTTAAGGATTTTTATTTAATTTACTATTACAAATATTTTGTTAATATTTTTAAATTAGCAAGTGTATTTCATTATTCAAAAACTCTTGATTAGGAATGAGGGATTTATTCGAAGATATACACCGGCAGAAAAGCTCATGGCCGATTGTTCTTTTAGTGGTCCCAATGCCGGATCAAATGTATCTACGGCAAAGTGTTTGTATATATCAAGATCCGCGCCTAAGGAAAAGCCTTTTCCAAAGCTACGTGAGTATTCCAAGCCTGCCGAAATGAATCCGGGCTTTGTGTATGTTCTGTCTTTGTATGCGGTTGATAGTGAGCCAAAAAAGGGACTCCCGTAAAGTGATACAAACTTATCACATTGCCAGTAAGCCGCTTTGAAGCGAAAATCCGAAACATCGACGGATAGTTTGGGGTAAATACCATAACCCTTTTCGAAAGGTATGATATTTCCCGCTTGCTGGTAATACAGGGACCCCATCAGTTCGAAGTTAATTTGTTTCAGCGCCCCGCAATTCATGGCATAAGTTACTCCAACTCCAGCAGCAGCATTGATGTTGGTTTGAATCGAGTTGGTGAAAATGGTATCAATCTCGCCTCCCCTGTGCTGAGCTAAAGCCTGGACAGGCAGGTAAAAATGAAGTCTGGCATCCGAATTATTAAGTTTGATTTTTGACGACACCCCAAATGTAAATGCCTCCTGGTGGGTATCTGTTTCAAAAATAAAACTTTCCCAGTTTACCCAGGTGTCCAAATCCAAAACCTTCGATGTGTATTTTAACTGTAAGCCCGATTCGGGGTCGGCAGACAAATTAAGTTCCGGATTATAGAGCGGATCGATAAGCCGATGATTTGCACCTCCGTAGATAGTACCCAGAATTAAATCAAGATGATCGGACAAAGCAACCTGAACACGGAAAATGGGTAACAGATGCACTCCTGACTGATACTGATTGCCTTTCCATTTGGCAATATCGGTATAAGCAAAACTTGGGTATTTATTAGCACCCCAGTAACGCAAAAGGTGCAATCCGGCTTCGAGCTTGATATTGTCGAGCGGATAAAAAACAGCTTTTGGCTGAAGCCACATTCCGGGAAGCGTATAACCTTTAACCAGGTCGCTGCTAAATTCATTATTTTGGAAGAAACTGATATTATCTATTTCGACAGAAAGCTGACCCTTTTTGGCGGGATCAAACTTGTAATCAGACATAAATACATTATCTTGAATCTGAGCGCTGCAAAGAGGTGTTCCCAGAATAATTAGTACTAGAAAGAAAAAATTAAATCCGGGATGGCTTGCCTTCATAAAGCTGTATTAATTTCCTGCAAACGTAAGGAATAAATAGCAAAAAAAAGTCCGGACAACCTGATTTGTTGTCCGGACTTGTAAAAAAAATAAAATAAATTTATTTGAGCGTACCTTGTTGAGCTTCCTGAATCATCTTCTGATTAGCAAGGATTAAAATCTCAACACGACGGTTCTGTTGTCTTCCCTGAACAGTTGAATTGTCTGCAACAGGTTCAGAAATACCTTTACCTTCGTAAACCATACGGTTGCTTGATACAGCCTGATTCAACAAATAATCATAAACGCTCTTAGCACGTTTTTCTGACAATGTCTGGTTGTAATCCACTTTACCTGTATTATCGGTATGACCAATAACTTTGATGTTTGTATCTGGATTCGTATTCAAGCTGGTTGCAAAGTTACGCAAAGCAGATTTAGACGCTTCGCTTACTGTGCTTGAATTGGTTGCAAACAAAATACCTGAGTCAAAAGTAACTTTAATAGCCTCACCATTATTTACAGATTCAACTGTAGCATCTGGAAGAGTTGATTCAAGTTCTTTTTTCTGTTTGTCCATTTTCTTGCCAATCAAAGCTCCGGCTGTTCCACCTACTGCTGCTCCGATAATAGCACCAAGGGCAGTATTACCAGCTATTTTACCAACTCCGGCACCCACTGCTGCACCACCGCCAACACCGATAGCAGTACCTTTTACCGTATTACTAGCTCCACAACCCGAAAATAATACTGCAACGCACAGCATAAAAACCGAAATCATCTTAAAATTTCTCATAAATCAAATAGTTAAGTTAATATAAATAATTTTAAATTCTGATCAACATCATTATAACAGTAAATTAGTCAAACATGTTGATAGATTCGCAATATTCCAATTCTCCTTGTACAATAAAACTAATTTCTTCAGGTTCAAACTTGCCTACGCCGTCTTTTTTAGCGTTTTTAATAACGTAGCTAATAAGCTCGTCTTCATCGATTTCCACATCTCCGTCTTTATCGGGATCTTCGTTCAGGAAACCCTTGGATTCATAGAAATCATAAATTAAATCAACGATATAATTTATATCGTCATTGCTAAACTTACCTTTCATATCCTGCGGCAGGAAGTTCTGGATAAACTTTACAGAATCGTCCTCGTCGTAAATTAACAAATCGTCTTTCTCACTCATAACATTCCTTGTTTAGTTGTATAGATAACGCAAAGGTAACACTTCGGTCGAGACAATCAGCAAGAGAAACGTAAAATTTACGTTTCTCTTGCCGAATAAAATTGGTTTAATTCAGAAAAACTAACTCTTGTCCTTTTTTGTCGATCGTTATGACTTTATTCTTATCGATCCGCTGACTAAGTATTTCTTTGGACAGTTCGTTAAGCACATACCGTTGAATTACCCGCTTAACCGGACGCGCACCGAACTGCGGATCGTACCCTTCG
>JAGPJL010000083.1:11356-14109 GCA_018054455.1 Parabacteroides sp. | reverse complement strand
TTATTTTATCATGACCTATGCCATCATCACCGGTGCGCATCTTTTTCCCTATGCCTGGTTATATAAAACAAAATGGTATGCGATTTTTGCAGGAGTGATAGCTGTTGGAGCCTTGATTTTGGCATTAATGCTTCCCAAAACTCAAATGTACTACATAGCGTTGATAACAAGTCTTTTGCTTTTAGTCTTGAGCATTGGCCTTTATTTCGATGCAAGAAAAAAAAGTATATGATACACTTGGATATAAATGAAATTATCTTGCTTGAAAATACGACTTTAATAAATGCCATGATTTACAGGTAGAAATAAAAAAAAAGGAGAGTAAAAATTACTCTCCTTTTTTGTGGGCGTTGACGGATTCGAACCGCCGACCCTCTGCTTGTAAGGCAGATGCTCTGAACCAGCTGAGCTAAACGCCCAAATGTTTTTTATTTATGAAAGGTGGGCGTTGACGGATTCGAACCGCCGACCCTCTGCTTGTAAGGCAGATGCTCTGAACCAGCTGAGCTAAACGCCCTTTCACAAAATTTTATTTTCGTTGTGTCTTTCTCTTTAAGACGGTGCAAAGATACGGGATTATTTTTTCCCTCCAAACTTTTCAGCCAAAAAATTAAAAAAAAATGTATGTTCTCTGGTTTCTCGACAATAATCGTTACCTTTGCATCTCTATATTAATACAGTATATGAAATTTTCAACACTGACAGCCATTTCGCCTGTAGACGGGCGCTACAGAAACAAAGTAGAAGGTTTAGCAGCCTACTTTTCCGAGTACGCACTCATCAAATACAGAGTGCAGGTAGAAATTGAGTATTTTATTACGCTTGCAGAATTTTTGCCTCAGCTAAATACTTTAACATCCTCTTCTATAAAGGAGGATCTTAGAAAGATTTATAAAGAGTTTTCCCTGGAAGATGCTTCACGCATTAAGGATATCGAGAGTACAACAAATCATGATGTTAAAGCTGTAGAGTATTTCATCAAAGAAAAGTTTGATTTGCTTTCTCTTCAGGATTACAAAGAGTTTATCCATTTTGGCCTTACATCCCAGGATATTAATAATACCTCTGTGCCTCTTTCTGTGAAAGATGCGTTGACAGAAGTGTATTATCCTTCTTTGCAGGAGGTGATTGATCTTCTGAAACGGTATGCCAATGAATGGATGGAAATCCCAATGTTGGCTAAAACGCACGGACAACCAGCATCGCCAACCCGTTTGGGAAAGGAAATTATGGTGTTTGTTTACAGACTTGAGCAGCAGCTTTCTTTGTTGAAAACAATTCCGTTGTCGGCTAAGTTCGGTGGAGCTACAGGTAACTTTAATGCTCATCATGTGGCTTATCCTGCTTATGATTGGCGTGCTTTTGGTAATAAGTTCGTAAATAATGTGTTGGGTTTGCACCGTGAGGAGTGGACTACCCAAATCTCCAATTATGATAATCTGGCAGCAGTTTTTGATGGAATGAAGCGTATCAATACTATATTGATCGACTTGAACCGCGATTTCTGGCAGTATATTTCCATGGAGTATTTTAAACAGCAAATCAAAGCCGGAGAAGTTGGTTCTTCTGCCATGCCGCATAAAGTGAATCCAATTGATTTCGAAAATGCAGAAGGAAACCTTGGTCTCGCTAATGCTATTTTAGAACATCTGGCATCCAAATTGCCGGTATCAAGACTTCAACGTGACCTTACAGACTCTACCGTTTTAAGAAATGTTGGAGTTCCAATGGCACATATTGAAATTGCATTTAAAAGTTTAACAAAAGGTCTGGGTAAATTGTTATTAAATGAACAAGCACTATACCGTGATCTTGATGCATGTTGGGCAGTTGTTGCAGAAGGTATACAAACCATATTACGCAGAGAAGGATATCCAAAACCTTATGAAGCTCTAAAAGCGCTGACAAGAACAAACGAAGGAATTACAGCCCAGTCAATCAGTAGTTTTATAGATGAATTACAGGTAAGTGAAGCAGTGAAAAAAGAATTAAAGGCGATAACGCCACATAATTATACAGGAGTTTAGTGTTAAAAAAATGGCAGCCGTGAGGTTGCAAGTAATTACTTATTATTCAATTTTATCAAATGAGCACAGAAGAAAGAGATGAATCTCAACCGCGTCCGAGAAAGATAATTCCAAGTATCAGACGGGAAAACACAGACCAGGAAGGTGAAAGAAGACCTTACAATCAGGATTACAACAGACCTGAGGGAAACAACTATGAACGTAGACCTTATAACCGACCCGAACGTGATGATCGTGGCGGTTACAGATCTTATGGCGAAAATCGTCCGTCTTATGGAGAAAACCGAAATTCGTACGGAAACAGTGATCGTCCGTCTCGTCCCGAAAGACGCCCTTATGGCGAAGGGGAGGGTGGTAATGCTCGTCCTTCGTTCGGAAACAACCGCCCTTCTTATGGAAACAGAGAAGGTGGAGGAGGATACAACAAACCATCGTATGGCAATCGTCCTTCTTATGGAAACAGTGATCGTCCGCAACGTCCGTCTTACGGAAACAGCGACCGTCCCTCTTATGGAAACAGTGATCGTCCACAACGTCCGTCTTACGGAAACAGCGATCGCCCATCTTATGGAAACAGTGATCGTCCGCAACGTCCGTCATATGGAAACAGTGATCGCCCATCCTATGGTAATCGTCCTTCTTATGGAAATAGTGAAAGGAGTTATGGAAATGAACAGCGACCGTTTAACAGACCGTCGAGACCTAATTTTGATAACAGACCCTCTC
>JAGPJL010000083.1:0-11256 GCA_018054455.1 Parabacteroides sp. | reverse complement strand
TATGGAAACAGTGATCGCCCATCCTATGGTAATCGTCCTTCTTATGGAAATAGTGAAAGGAGTTATGGAAATGAACAGCGACCGTTTAACAGACCGTCGAGACCTAATTTTGATAACAGACCCTCTCGTCCTTTTCCTAATTCCAGCACAACCGGCGACGGACAGACTGGCGAAGATGGTGTAAAGAAAAGAAGACCACGTGTAGGTGATACTCGTGTTAATTCATATGACAATCGTGATAGCCGCGATAATCGCGGTGGAGGAGGATACAACAAGCCATCTTATGGTAATCGTCCTTCGTATGGCAACAACCGTGGCGGAGGTGGTTATGGAAATAACCGTCCGCAACAACGTCGTACAAGCGATTATAATCCTAATGCAAAATATAACCTGCAGAAGCAGCTTAAGTATAAGGAAGTTCTGGCCGATCCAAATGAACCGATTCGTTTGAATAAGTTCTTATCAAATGCCGGAGTTTGTTCAAGACGCGAAGCCGATGAGTTTATCCAGAATGGAGCTGTAAAGGTTAACGATATTGTAGTAACCGAATTGGGTACTAAAATTACTCGTGCCGACAAGGTTGAATTCCAGGATAAGCAAGTTCAGATCGAGAGCAAGGTTTATATTTTGCTTAACAAACCAAAGAACTGTGTAACAACTTCGGATGATCCTCAGGAGCGTTTAACGGTTATGGATCTTGTAAAGAATGCTTGTACCGAGCGTATTTATCCTGTAGGTCGTCTTGACCGTAACACAACTGGTGTTTTGTTGCTTACTAATGATGGTGATCTTGCTTCAAAGCTTACTCATCCATCGTTCAAGAAGAAGAAAATTTACCATGTTTGGCTTGATAAGAACGTGTCGATTGAAGATATGGAAAAGATTGCTAACGGAATAGAATTGGAAGATGGAGAGATTCATGCTGATGCTATCAGTTACGCAAGCGAAGAAGATAAGAGTCAGGTTGGAATCGAAATTCACTCCGGCCGTAATCGTATCGTACGTCGTATATTCGAATCTTTGGGATATCATGTTGTTAAGCTTGACCGCGTGTACTTCGCGGGCTTGACAAAGAAAAACCTGAGTCGTGGTAAATGGCGTTATTTGAACGAAAGAGAAGTGAATGCACTTCGAATGGGTGCATTTGAATAATATTACAGGCATAGCCGGTTTGAGATATAATCGGCTATCTTGTTTAATTACCTAAGAAAAAATGGAAAAAATGGAAACCATTATCAGAACAAAAATTGTAGATGTACTTAAAAGTGATGCTTTTGGTACGCCCGTTAACGTTAAAGGTTGGGTTCGTACCCGCCGGGGTAGTAAACAAGTTAGTTTTATCGCGTTGAATGACGGATCTACAATTAATAATGTTCAAATTGTTGTTGATGTTGATCATTTTGGCGAAGAGTATTTAAAGCCTATTACTACCGGTGCTTGTATTAGTGTTAATGGATTGCTGGTTGAATCTCAGGGACAAGGTCAGAAGGCCGAAATTCATGCAACAGAAATTCTTATTTACGGAACAGCCGATCCTGCTACTTATCCGTTGCAGAAGAAAGGGCATTCCCTCGAGTTTTTGCGTGAAATAGCTCATTTGCGTCCACGTACCAATACTTTTGGTGCCATATTCCGCATCCGCCACAATATGGCGATTGCTATCCATCAATTCTTTCATGAAAGAGGATTCTTTTATTTTCATACGCCGATTATTACAGCTTCCGACTGCGAAGGTGCTGGTCAGATGTTTCAGGTTACAACTTTAAATCTCTATGATTTGAAGAAAAACGAAGAAGGATCTATCGTTTATGATAATGACTTTTTTGGAAAACAAGCCAGTCTTACTGTTTCCGGACAGCTAGAAGGTGAATTGGCTGCTATGTCAATGGGGTCTATTTATACTTTTGGTCCTACTTTCAGAGCGGAAAATTCAAATACGCCAAGACATTTGGCTGAATTTTGGATGATCGAACCGGAAGTTGCCTTCAACGAGATTTCAGAAAACATGCAGTTGGCTGAAGACTTTATTAAATATTGTATCAAGTGGGCGCTGGATAATTGCATGGAAGACATTCAGTTCTTATGCAATATGTATGATAAAGAGCTTGTAGAGCGCCTGCAGTTTGTTTTGAAAAATAGTTTTGTTCGTCTTGGTTATACTGAGGGCGTTAAAATATTGGAAGAAGCAGTTGCTAAGGGTCACAAGTTTGAATTCCCAATTTTCTGGGGCGCCGATCTTGCTGCCGAACATGAACGTTTTCTTGTTGAAAATCATTTTAAATGTCCTGTTATTCTTACGGATTACCCGAAAGAGATCAAGTCATTCTATATGAAACAGAATGAAGACGGTAAGACTGTGAGGGCTATGGATGTATTATTCCCTAAAATCGGTGAAATAATCGGTGGTTCTCAACGTGAAGAAGATTACGAAAAATTATCTGCCAGGGCAAAAGAAATGGGTGTTCCCGAAAAAGATATTTGGTGGTATATGGATACACGTCGTTTTGGAACAGCTCCGCATTCGGGCTTTGGTCTTGGATTCGAACGTTTGTTGCTTTTTGTAACGGGTATGACTAATATTCGCGACGTAATTCCTTTCCCTCGTACTCCGAATAGTGCAGAATTTTGATGCATATTCTGTGTCATATATAAAAAAGGTCCGGTCTCATTATTGAGACCGGACCTTTTTTATTAATCTTCGTAGTCAATTTCGATTGGAATCTGTCTTTTAAATGCTTCTTTGAATGAAATAAGCGTTTCTGTTCTAGCTAATCCAAGTGGTTGAAGCTTGTTATGTATAATGTTTAGCAAGTGCTGATTATTCTTTGCATATATCTTTATAAACAAATCGTACTGTCCGGTTGTATAATGACATTCTACAACTTCAGGGATTTGTTTCAGTGCTTCAGTAACGGTGGGGAATTGTCCCGGTGTTTTTAAGTATAAGCCCATATAAGCGCAGGTTTCGTAACCTACCTTGGTATTGTCGACGATAAACTCAGAACCCTTTATAACGCCTAAATTCGTTAGTTTCTGAATACGTTGATGAATGGCTGCACCCGAGACATTGCATTCTCTGGCTACTTCCAAAAATGGCATGCGGGCATTCCCGATAATTAATTTTAATATCTTCTCGTCTAGTTCGTCCAATTGATGGTGTGCCATAAATTCGTATATTTGTCTAAATTGAAAATTGATTCTTACATTTTGATACAAAAATAGCTATTATATCTATATATAATGTAGTTATTAAATAAAATATATCGATATTGAAACATTTTTCTTGAAAACACTTAATATAGCATGTGATGAAGACTTCAATAGTGTCAGTTTGTAAGTATTCTTTAGCAGATAATGCTCATTTAATTCAGAAGGTGGAATCTACTTATAATGCCGCTTTTCCTCCTGTTGAGCGAAGAGATTTCTCTTTGGTTGTTGATTTATTGTCCAATGATTCTCGCTTCTTCTTAGACGTTTTAATGGATCCAGTCGGTTATATTGGATTCATTACTTACTGGGATTTTGAATCTTTTATTTACATTGAGCATTTTGCAATAGATGAGAAACGAAGAAACAGTGGTTTAGGAGGTAAAGCTTTGCATACTTTTTTACAGAAAACGGATAAACCCATATTACTCGAAGTAGAACCCCCTGTTGATAATGAGCAAATCAGAAGGATTGCTTTTTATAACCGGTATGGTTTCGAATATCATTCGTTACCGTATAAACAACCTCCTTATAGGATGGGAGATCCAATGTTGCCAATGTGTTTAATGTCTTTTGGAGATATCCCGTTTATAAATGACATACAAAAGATTAAAACCATCTTATATCAAAACGTATATAACTGGTATGAATAAAAAAAAGAGGCGGATTTAATAAAATCCGCCTCTTTCATATAATAGCCTAACTTTGTTAATCTACTTTTAGACCAGCTGAATAGTTGATCTTTAGAGCATATGCTTCACGAAGAGCTTGTTTAACGTCTGTGATTACACCCATTTTAGTTTCTTTGTCTGCTTTAATAGAGACAGTCATAAATGGAGCATCTTCTTCTTTCATACTTGACTTTTCCTGAGCGATATAATCCTGAATTTCTGATGTTTCAGCAAATTGATCATTTAACTGAATACGAGTTTCAGAACCTAGCTTAGCTCTTAGTTCCTGTGTTGGTTTACCAATATAAATAAAAGTTACCAACGACTTCTTTTCAAGTTTTTGAAGCTCAGTAGCCTGTGGAGCCTTAAACATTACTTTCAATGTTACTTCACGCATAGATGTTACCATCATGATGAAGAACAAGAAAGCAAATACCAAGTCAGGTAATGAAGCTGTATTTAATTCAGGCATCTCACGACCACCTGCACTACTAAATTTTCCCATTACTTTTTACCTCCATAGTTTTTAGGTTCTGCTTCAGATATCTTTTGTGGATATATCTTTAAAACAGCATCCTGTTGTTCTTCTGTTAAAGTCTCAAAAACTTTACCAAACTTTTCTTTAGATACTTCGTTTCTCAACTCGTTATATGCTTTAGCTAACTCATTTTGAACGTCGATATACGCCTGATAATCAGTTCCACGGTCATTCATTAAAGAAATGATGTGGTTTTTGGTAATCATTTGCTTTCCAAAGAAAGGAATGTCTTCCTCAACCTTTTCAGGCTTATGTTCATCGTTATAAGGATTCTGAACGAATTCTTTAACAAGGTCTTTCAATTGCTTGATATCTACGTATTGATCGCCGCAAAGAATCTGGTTATTGCTGTTAATAAGAACAATAAGCAAATTTCTTTTTTTGATATCAACATCTTGGTCCTTTTGCTCTTTGGGTACTGGTGGTGGCAAACGTCTTGCTAAACCACGGTCTGTA
The DNA here is from genome assembly GCA_018054455.1 of Parabacteroides sp. Classification (GTDB taxonomy): domain Bacteria; phylum Bacteroidota; class Bacteroidia; order Bacteroidales; family Tannerellaceae; genus Macellibacteroides. The sequence continues at coordinate 6,384 of JAGPJL010000083.1, read as the reverse complement.
TCCATTGAAGTAGTAATAAGGAAGAAGATAAGCAACATGAAAGCGATGTCGGCAGATGAAGAGCTATTTACCTGAGGAGCTTTTCTTTTCTTTCTTGCCATACTGTTTTGTTGTTTATTTATTTCTTATTACTTACTTAATACTTTTCTTACTGAAAAGAATGCTAATGAAACTAAAATCAAACCCATTAAAATGTAGGTTGTATATAGCCACATATCCGTAAGTTTCAACCATGATTCAGTATTCTGACCACCGTCATAACCAACCAAATTAAGTTGAGTGCCATCTCCCATTGAATAGGTGATAATAAAGACCGCTGCAGATACAGCTATAACACCAATTGGCATAATTGCTGATTTTGCATCATGTTGAATAAGAGAAGCAATATTCCAGATTGCAAAAACAACCATCGTGAATATTGTTACTGCAAATACTGCGTATACCCAATTAAGGAGTAATCCAGTATAAACAGGCTCTACCATTTCAGCTGCAGGGTCAATAACCCCACCAAAATAGTAAATACCCAAAACCAACAACGAAATTAGCGTGACAGCTAACAACGTCCAGCTTGATGTTTTTCTAATTTTAGTAACTGACATGGTTTATTATTTTTTGAATTTTAGGTTGTATTTAATAACAAGGTCGATCAATGTGATTGATGCATCTTCCATCTTGTTCAAAATACCTTCCAATTTACTTAACAAATAGTTGTAGAATACCTGAAGAATCAAAGCAACGATAAGACCACCAATTGTTGTGATCAAAGCCACTTTCATACCACCTGCTACAACCGTTGGGCTGATATCACCTACTTGTTGAATTTTATCAAATGCCATAACCATACCTACTACAGTTCCTAAGAATCCTAATGATGGAGCCATTGCGATAAACAATGTAATCCAAGACAAGTTCTTTTCAAGCAAACCACCTTGTACACCTCCGTAAGAAATGATTGATTTTTCTACGATGTCTACACCTTGGTCAATTCTCATCAAACCCTGATAAGCGATTGATGCAATAGGACCTCTTGTTTCACGTGCAATTGTTTTTGCGCCTTCAACGTCTCCTTTGTCAAGAGATTCTTCGATCTTCTTAAGTAATTTAGAAGGATTTGTATCAGCTAAGCTAAGATAAATAATTCTTTCTAAACAGAAAGCTAAACCAAAGATAAGAGCGATAGCAACAAGACTCATAAAGTCAGCTCCACCTTCGATAAATTTTGTTTTTAATGCCTTGTGAATACCTCCTTCTTCAGTAGCTTGATCAGCAGCTTGTTCAGTCTGAGGAGCAGCTTCTTCCTGCGCCATTGCTGCATTTGAGATACCCAGGGTAAATAAACCCAAGAATGCGATAATTGCAAATAACTTCTTCATTGTGTGTTTAATTTTTAAGATTAATAATTCTCTTATTTATTTTTGTTTTTGTTATTAATAAATTTATGATATTAATGCGGAGAGAGCGGGATTCGAACCCGCGATACGCTTTAGGCGTATACACGCTTTCCAGGCGTGCCTCTTCAACCACTCGAGCATCTCTCCAATATGTATGCAATCTCCCCAGCTCTCAAAACGGGTGCAAATTACAAAAAAAATCCCATTTGCAAACGAATGAGTGCACAAATCTAAAGTTTTTGCTCGACATACGCACAACATTGAGGCTAATAATTTTAATTCTAAGAAAAAATAAATTGCTATATTTATTTATTAACTCTTTTGAATAGCTGTAACGCATTGCTACTAGTTATTTCTATAGTTTCTTTAACACTTAAGTTGAATACTTCGGCCACTTTTTCGGCTGTTTTCCAAATGTACACAGGTTGATTTGTTCGTCCTCTGTAGGGAACAGGAGCAAGGTACGGCGCATCAGTTTCCAGAATTATAGTGTCTATAGTTGTGTTTTTAAGAACCTTTTGCAGGGTGGAGTTTTTAAATGTAATGACTCCGTTTATGCCTATTTTAAAGTTTTTGAATTCAAGAAGCGATGCGAGTTCCGCTTCGTTTCCGGTAAAACTATGAAATACTCCCGTCAGCGATTCGCTTCCTGCATTACGGATACAGTTTATTACTTCTGGAAAAGCGTCTCTTGTATGAATTGCTACCGGAAGGTTTAGCTGTATCGCCCATTTTAGTTGTTCTTCAAAAGCATATTCCTGTTCACGAATGTATGTTTTATCCCAATACAGATCGATTCCTATTTCGCCGATAGCACAATATTCGCGGGTTTTTAAATGAGATTTAATGATTGTTAGCTGCTCCTCAAAATCAGCATTTACGCTTGTGGGATGTAATCCCATCATGGGGTAAGCAAAATCGGGCCAGGCATCACAAACATTGTGCATTCTTTCTATGGATGATACATCAATGTTTGGAAGCAAAACTTTTCCTATTCCTGATTCAATGGCTTCTCGAATAGCCTGATCCCTGTTCTCATCAAACTCTTCGGCGTATAAATGATTGTGTGTGTCAATTAACGTCATACTTGTCTAAACATCAGTTTGTCGGTTACCTCTTTTAGGATGGATGCTTTGTTAATGTCTATGCTTAGTGAATTTAAAGCTTGCATACTTGTTGAATAGTATGACTGAATTCTTTTTTCAGTAAGTTGTTTAATTTCTAATTCATTGAATATGGCTGTAACTGCCGATATTTTTTCGCTGGCGATAAACGCTGGTTTTTCCATCCAATTAGTTAGTTCAGCTAATTGATCTTTATTGGCCATTTTAAGTGCATTGGCTAGTAAAAATGTTTTTTTGTTGCTTAGTATGTCGCCGCCGATATTTTTTCCAAATGTTTCCGGGTTACCATACACATCAAGCAGATCGTCCTGGAGTTGAAAAGCAAGCCCAATATGAATGCCAAATTCATACAAAGAATCCGCATCCTTATCAGATGCACCGCCAATGATAGCTCCTGTTTTTAAGCAACACGCTAATAGTACGGCGGTTTTTAAACGTATCATTTCAATATATTCCTCTTCCGAAACATTGGTTCTTGATTCGAATTCCATGTCGAATTGCTGACCTTCACATATTTCCATGGCCGTTTTTGAAAACAGGACCATAACTTGCTTTAAGCATTTTTCGGGCGTTTCGCATACAAGCTGGTACGCATAAATCATCATCGCGTCTCCGGATAAAATGGCAGTGTTGGCATCCCATACCTTATGAACCGTAGGTTTGTTCCTCCTTTTGTCCGCCTGATCCATCAGATCATCGTGCAATAAGGTGAAATTATGAAATACCTCAAGTCCTAACGCCGGCTTTACTGCTTGGTCTACATTGTCGGAAAATAAATTGCAGGCAAGTAGCGTAAGTACCGGACGAATTCTTTTTCCCCCAAGACCAAGAATATATTCTATTGGATCGTACAGAGAGCGTGGGTGCTCGTTAAACCTGAATTTGGTAATGCCGGTTTCTATTTTTCGGAGAGTATCGTCGAATGAATACATATCGTATTTAATTGAAATGAAAAAGGCTGCAGAATGAACGCAGCCTTTTTTATAATAATAAAATATTTAAATACTATTGAAGTCTGAAAGTGATTGGTACAGTGTACTTAACACGTACTGGTTTACCTCTCTGCTTTCCTGGAGACCACTTAGGCATGGTGTTAATCACGCGAAGAGCTTCTTTATCCAAAGAAGGGTCTACACCACGAAGAACTTCTGCATCAACAATAGAACCGTCTCTGTTTACAACGAATGCGCAGATTACACGACCCTGAATACCATTTTCCTGAGCAATAACCGGATATTTAATTGATTTTGCAAGGAACTGAAGCAATGCTGCGTCACCGCCAGGGAACTGAGGCATTGTTTCTACCACCGTAAAGATAGGCTGTGAAGATTCTTCTTCTTCTTCAACAACTTTAGGCGCAACATAAGATTGAGTCTGAGCTGCCTTTTGGTTATCTTCAGATGTTACAATATCTTGCTGATCCAACTGAACATCATCTTCCACAACGTTCAACACTTCGGTTACAACCGGAGCAGGAGGGGGAGGAGGAGGGGGAGGAGCATTTTCCGGACGGGTAATTTCGATTTGCTCTTCTGCAATAACATCGGCTACGCCTGAGTCCGTTGCAATCTTTACATCTCGATTACTCCATTCGAAAGCAACGAACAGAATAGCAAGCCCAACAACCATCCCCATCAGAAGGGAAGTCATTTTACCTTTTTCCAGGTCTGCTTTCGGTGATTTTTTGATTTCCATACGTTTATAATGTTTTATGTGTTTTTCAATACCGCAAAAATACAAATTATTTCATACTATATTCAACAAAAGACAAAATACTTGATGCTTTTTTTGTCTTTTTAATGTAAACTTAAAAAAACAGTACCCCGGTATACCTAAGGTCGCTTTTTTCCGTTTAGTTAATGAAATTTGTATTTTCTTGAATTGCGCGGTAAAGTAAAAACTTTTTTTTCAAAAAAATGTATCTTTGACCGCATTTTGTTGAAAAATTATGAGAAATATTCTTTTTACACTGTTTTTCTCTCTTGTTTTGGTTTCACTGCAAGCGCAGGAGGGTGGAGAAGTATTTACTTTTCTACGTTACCCTTCGTCTGCCAGGGCTAATGCCTTAGGCGGACATACGGTATCGCTTGTTGAAACCGATCCATCCTTGATTTTCCATAATCCGGCATTGCTTGGCGCAGAAATGGACCAAATGGTGAATCTTAATTATATGAACTACATTGCCGATATTAATGTAGGGAGTGCGCTTTATACGAAAGCTATTCGCGAACGAAGCGCCTGGGGTATCGGAGCAAACTTTATCAGCTATGGCGAATTTACCGAAACTTCGCCCGATAACTCTGTTTTGGGTACATTTTCTGCAAAGGATGTCTGCATGAACGGTTTTTTCTCTTACGATCTGAGTGATACGTGGCGTGGGGGTGTTTCACTTAAGTTTCTTTATTCCTCGCTGGAAAAATATACTTCGATCGGATTGGGTGTGGACGTTGGACTAAGCTATTACAATACAGCAAAAGGATTCTCTGCCGGATTTGTTCTTAAAAATATGGGTGCGCAGCTAAAGGCTTACGACGAAGAAAGACAGAAAATGCCCTGGGATATTCAGGTTGGCCTAAGTAAGAAGATGGCTCATGCCCCTTTCAGGTTCTCGGTAACGGCTATGTATTTAAATAAATGGAAGCTTTCCTATATAGATAATAATGACGAAACAGTTGCTTCCGGCGATGGTTTTGTTAAGTCGCTTTCAAAACATCTTGTTTTCGGTGTTGATTTTATTCCGACTAACAACTTTTGGGTTGGCGTAGGATTTAATCCTAAAGCTAATGCCGATATGAAGTTACAGAATGGGAATAAGATGGGAGGTTTTTCTGCCGGAGCAGGGGTCAAAGTTAAACGCTTTGATGTGGGGGTTTCCATTGCGCGTTACCACCCGTCGGCATCCTCATTAATGCTTAGTGTTTCTACAGTGCTGGGCAATATTGTTCCGTAATATAAATATACATTATATATAGTATAATGAAATGAGCTTTCGGAATGAAGTCCGGGTATATCAATTTCATTATTCAGAAAAGATAAAAATAAACAATGTACAGATGAAGAGAATTGTAATTGCAGTTGACGGATACTCTTCCTGCGGGAAAAGTACCATGGCGAAAGATTTGGCGAAAGAGATTGGATATACTTATATAGATAGCGGTGCGATGTATCGCGCAGTAACACTCTATTGCTTGCAGAACGGTCTGTTTAAAGGCGAGACTATTAATGAAGAGCAATTAAGTGTTTCTTTAGATAGCATAGAAATCACTTTTAAAATAAATCAGGAAACTGGTCGGCCGGACACTTATCTTAACGGAGTAAACGTTGAAAAAGAAATCCGCGGAATGGAAGTGGCCAATCATGTAAGTAGTATCGCTGCAATTGGATTTGTACGTAAGGCAATGGTGGCTAAACAACAGGCAATGGGTAATGCCAAAGGAGTGGTGATGGACGGTCGCGATATTGGTACAGTCGTATTTCCACAAGCCGAGCTGAAGATCTTTGTAACAGCTTCTCCGGAAGTCAGAGCACAGCGCCGACTCGACGAATTAGCGGCTAAAGGAGAATCAGCTACCTTTGAGGAGGTTCTGGAGAATGTTAAAAAAAGGGATATGATTGATACAACGAGAGCCGAAAGTCCCTTGCGCAAAGCCGAAGATGCCCTCGAACTGGATAATTCTTATTTGACAATCGCTGAACAAAAGGATTGGTTACTTGTTCAATTTAACAGAGTAACCAAAGATTAAAACAAAATGATTGAAGTAGAAATAGATAATGGCTCGGGATTTTGCTTTGGCGTTGTAAACGCAATAGGCAGTGCCGAACGTGAATTAACAGCGACTGATAAGCTATATGTTCTCGGAGATATAGTG
>JAGPJL010000006.1 GCA_018054455.1 Parabacteroides sp. | reverse complement strand
AAAATGCACCCGGTAGACAGTAATGAAATTTCGTTCATGCTTGCCGGTCGTAATGCGTTCAGTACTGCTTTTAAGGAAGCCGGACCAAAGATTCTGGAGCCTGTATACGATGTGGAGGTTTCCGTTCCTGCTGATTATTTGGGAGATGTAATGGGTGACCTTCAAGGACGCCGGGCATTGATTATGGGGATGAGCAGTGAAAAAGGGTACGAAAAATTATCGGCTAAAGTTCCTTTAAAGGAAATGGCTTCTTATTCGACTTCGTTGAGTTCTATTACCGGCGGTCGTGCATCTTTTACCATGAAGTTTGCCAATTACGAACTGGTACCAGCAGATGTTCAGGATAAGTTGTTGAAAACCTACGAAGCGAGTCAGGCTGAAGAATAAACTTAATTCTATATTGCGATTTATGCTATTAATCCGGGAGGGACATTTGTTTAATGTTCCTCCCTTTTTATTAAGTTTTACTTCATTTGATATTCATTCTTTTGTTATGATCCTGTAATATGTAAATGCTTTATTTGTATAGTATTAATAACGAAAAAATGGAACTAAGAACTTATTATCCTACTATTGTTCTATCGGATATACATATTGGATCTGAACATTCCAAAACAGAAGAGGTCACTAATTTTCTGAAACATGTAAACTGCGACCGGCTTATTCTGAACGGTGATATAATTGATGGCTGGCAACTTCAAAAACAAGGCAAGCGGTGGAAACCCAAACACACCGATTTCTTTAAAGTTTTAATGAAAATGATGGAAAAGCAAGGTACGGAAATAGTTTATGTGCGCGGAAATCACGATGATTTTCTAGACCACCTGGCTCCAATGAGTTTCTACAATGTTTCCATTGTAAAAGATTATTCCTTTTTTAGCCATGGAAAACATTACTATGTTACCCATGGTGATATTTTTGATGCTGTAACCACGCATATGCGTTGGCTGGCCAGACTGGGAGATGTCGGGTATACTTTCTTGTTGTGGGTAAATAAGATTTACAACAGAAACCGAGCGAAATTGGGTAAACCTTACAATTCTCTTTCGCAGCAGGTAAAGAATAAAGTAAAAAGCGCCGTTTCCTATATTTCAGATTTTGAAAAAGAGCTGGTAGCATTGGCTCAAGCCAAGAAAGCTGATGCTATTATTTGCGGACATATACATCAGTCGGCCGATAAATGGTATGGAGATATTCACTATCTGAATTCGGGTGACTGGGTGGAAAGTATGACTGCTTTGGTTCAAAATGAACTAGGGGACTGGAAAATTGTTACATATAATAGTAATCAACTTGTTTTACCTGTAGAAAATTTGCAGGAGAAATGCAATATCTGGTATTAGTATGAGAGTAATCTTTATAATTCAGGGAGAAGGAAGGGGGCATCTTACCCAAGCGCTTTCCTTAAAGCAAATGCTCAATCAGGATGGGCACGAGGTTGTTGCTGTAATGGTTGGAAAAAGTCCCTCGCGCCAGCTTCCGTCTTTTTTCACCGAAAAGATAAATGCTCCCGTATTTTCATTCGAAAGTCCCAACTTTTTGCCTTCTGCCAAAAACAAACAAGTAAACATACTAAAAAGTATAGGATACAATGTTTGTCGTAGTTATAAATACATGCATAGTATTACCTATATAAATCAAATGATAAAGGAAACCAACGCGGATGTCGTTGTGAACTTTTATGAAATGCTTACCGGATTAACTTACATGCTTTTTCGTCCCAAAGCAACTATGATTTGTATTGCACACCAGTACCTGTTTCTTCATCCGGACTTTTCATTTCCCGAATCAAACAAGGTGTCGTTAGAGTCTTTGAAGTTTCTCACAAAAGTAACCGCCATTGGATCCCGTCGTAAACTGGCCTTGTCGTTTAGAAAGATGAGAGAGGTTCCATCCAAAGGAATTGTGGTGGTTCCTCCGTTGCTACGTAAAGAGGTGATCGATACAAAACCGACAAAAGGTAATTATCTTCACGGATATATGGTAAACAGCGGTTTCAGCGAAGAAGTAAAAAGCTGGCATACCAATCATCCGCATGAGTCCATTGATTTCTTTTGGGATAAGAAAGGGGCTCCCGAAATAACTGTTGTAGATGATAAGCTTTCATTTCATCAGCTCAATGATACGAAGTTTTTGCAGTATTTGGCAGGATGTAAAGCATATGCAACCACGGCCGGTTTTGAATCTGTCTGCGAAGCTATGTATCTCAATAAACCGGTACTTATGGTTCCCACGCACATAGAACAGGCTTGCAATGCGCATGATGCTATGCTTTCCGGAGCCGGAGTTTCCGATACCTGCTTTGATATGAATGCATTGCTTGCATTATCGGAAACCCATAAACCTAACACCGTTTTTCAACATTGGGTAAATCAATCTTCATGGCTGATTTTAAGGGAATTCAGGAGCGACTTGCTGGCAGAGAACTATACTAAAAGGCCTTTCCGTCGCTTTGCTACTAATTGGATGTACCGTTTGAGTCACCGGTTACCCTTGTAGTCAGAATCCTTTTCTTTAAAATAGCAAACCAAGAGGCCGATACAATGCCTTTTGCTATGCTGGAAATACTTATTGCCCACCAAACTCCTGCTATACCAAGACCTGTCGACGCTAAGATTAAAGCGAGAGGAATTCGCAAACTATTAAAACTGATACTTATTATTGCAGGAGGAACAGTTCTACCGGTTCCGTAGAAGAGTCCTTGTGTCGTAATTTCAAGCATCATAAAAATCATCGAATACCCGTCGATCCGCAGAAATATCCCCCCCGATTGATAAGCTTCCGGATCGGGAACTATCAGCGAAAATAATTCACTGCCCCAGAATACAAACAATAAGGTACAGAAAGTCCCGAATAATACAGTCATCTTCAACGCAGTGTAATAAGCACCCAACACACGGTCGTTTTTCCCTGCTGCATAATTTTGAGCAACAAAAGCACTAAGAGCTGTACTAAATCCTTGAGAGGTATTCCAGGCTATAGCTTCCAGCTGACCTCCGGCTGTAAGAGTCATTAATCCGATATGTCCCCCGTATTGGGAAGCCGTACGAGCCATAAATAAATTGATAATAGAAAAAAGGGTATTTAGTATGGCTGCAGGCAGACCCAGAACAAGAATCCGCTTTACAAACCTGCTTTCTAATTTTGTGAAAAATTTGAATCCGCCAAGAACCTCCCTGCGTTTCTTTAGCCGGTAGATAAACAATCCCAGAACAGTAGCCTGAGATAGCCAGGTAGCCAAAGCCGCTCCCTCGGTTCCCCAGCCAAAGCCAAAGATAAAAAGTGGATCCAGCAGCATATTCATGAGCAATCCAATACCACTTATAATGAATGGGACTTTACTTTGACCCGAAGCATTGTATATCCCGGTAAAGGAAGCCGACAGAAAGATAAAAGGGAAGGCAGTGCCAACTATGCGAAGGTAATTTACCGCCTTGGAGGTAATTTCCGGATCAAGTTTGTAGATTTGCAGAATAGGTTCTGCGAATACAATGAGAATTAATCCCCAAAAAAGTGAAATAAGAAGGGCGATTGTAAGGTTATGCGAAGCAAAATTACGGGCGTCCGAAGCATTTTGCGCCCCAATACTTTGTCCGACACTAACTTCCGACCCTACTTTATTTAGTAAGGAGATGGAGTTTGTCATCCACGTCAGAATTCCAACCGAACCAATGGCTGCAACAGATTCGCTGCCAAGGCGACCCACCCACGCCATATCCGTAAGGCTGTATGCCATCTGAATAAAGGAAGTTCCCATAATGGGAATAGCCAGATTGAAAAGTTGTCGCTGGATGTGCCCGCTGGTAAGATTCTTTGTGCCTTGCATTCTGCTGCTGATTTTATGTGCAAAAGTAGAATATATTTTTTACCTTTATCGCGGTTGACCTAATTGAAACATAAAATATATATGATTACACGTAGAGATTTTCTGAAAACAAGTGCAGCAGTGGCCGCGCTTAGTGTATTACCTGCCGGACTTTCGGCATCGGCTGCTCCCAAAGAAAAAGCAATCGGACTCCAGTTGTATAGTGTGCGTGACGACCTGCAGAAGGACTTCGACGGTACTATTCGTAAAGTGATTGAAATAGGATATAAACGGCTTGAAGCAGCCGGTTATCGGAATGGTAAGTTTTATGGAAAATCACCTTCCGAAATTAAAAAGTATCTGTCGGATTTAGGAGCATCGATGACCGGGTCTCATACCGGAAGCGGACTTCTTCCCATGGGAGACACGAAAGGATGGGATTTCTGGAAACAAAATGCGGCTGATACAGCTGAGGCTGGTTGTAAATGGATTGTTCAGGCTGGATATCCTTCCGGAGATATAAAGACAATCGAAGATGTAAAGCGTCTTGCGGACCAATTCAATAAAGTGGGCGATATCGCTAAAAGCAATGGATTGCGGTTTGCCTTCCACAATCATATAGATGAGTTTAAACTACTTGAGGGGAAGATTCCTTTCGATGTATTACTGGATTATACGGAAGACAGTCTGGTTACTTTCCAGTTAGATACGGCCCAAATGGTTCACGGAGGTTTTAAATGTCACGAATATGTTAAAAAATATCCGGGACGCTTTGCCAACTGGCACATTAAAGATGCAAGTCTTGATGGAGATGGTAGTACAGAGATGGGCAAAGGAAAGGTGGATTTCAAGTCTCTTTTTGCCGTAGCCAAGAAAGCCGGACTCGAGGATTATTACGTGGAACAGGAAAAATACAACATGTCACCTCTTGAAGCCATTAAATACGACTACGATTTTATAATGAAAGCTAATTACGTTAAATGGTAAAATAAAAAGGGGAGCTTCCTGCTAAAGAGCTCCCCTTTTAGTATGTTTTAACGGATAAACAACAACTCTCTGTATTTAGGCAAAGGCCACATCTGGTTGTCGACCATCAATTCAAGATCGTCAATGTGATCACGTATTTTATCCAGATAGGGAGCAACCGTGTCGTGATAAGCAAGTGCTTTCTCACGAAGATCAGTAATTTTATTTGCTTTCTTACGAGCTTCTACCATTTCAAATACCATCGAATTAACGGCATTAAGATGCCCTGAAATCCGTTTGATCAGTCTTAGCGGTTCGGCTGTAAGTTCTTCACTTGAACCATTAAACAATTGCTGGATCTTTGTTACATTATCAAGCAAAACAGTCTGGTAGCGAATAACAACCGGGATAATGTGGTTCAGCGAAAGATCGCCAAGCACACGTGCCTCAATCTGAACCTTTTTGGTATAGATCTCCCATTTAACTTCGTTTCGGGCATGCAATTCCTTTTCGGAAAGAACGCCTACATTGGCAAACATGCGAATGGATTCCGGAGTAACGTATGCATCGTATTGAAGCGGAACACAGGTTTCGCAATCAAGACCTCTCTTTGCAGCTTCCTCTTTCCACTCATCACTGTAACCGTTACCATCAAAACGAACAGGTTTTGAGTCCTTTATATAGCTTTTCAGCACTTCATAAATAGCCTCTTCTTTCGATTTCCCTGCAGCACGAAGGCCTTCTACTTCATTATAAAATTGCATCAGCTGATCGGCTACGGCCGAATTAAGAGCCAGCAGTCCGGAAGCACAGTTGGCGGACGAACCTACAGCACGGAATTCAAAACGATTGCCTGTAAATGCGAACGGCGACGTACGGTTACGGTCTGTATTGTCGAGCAACAATTCAGGAATCTGACCAACTCCCAGACTTAGTCCCTTCTTTTCGTCAACCTGAATGGCATCTTCAATCGAGCTGTTTTCAAACTTATCCAGGATATCCGTAATCTGAGTACCAAGAAAAGTGGAAATAATAGCCGGAGGAGCTTCGTGGGCGCCTAAACGGAAGGAATTATTTGCCGAGGCAATACTAGCCTTAATTAACGCATTGTGTTTGTACACCGCTCTGATTGTATTTACCACAAAAGTGATAAAGCGCAAGTTCTCTTCCCGGTTTTTTCCCGGAGAAAACAGATTGATGCCACTATCCGTACCGAGCGACCAGTTATTGTGCTTACCTGAACCGTTTACACCGGCAAAAGGCTTTTCGTGCAGAAGAATGCGGAAGTTATGACGTCGGGCAACCCGTTTCATAACAGACATGATCAGCTGGTTGTGATCGTTAGCCAGGTTACACTCTTCGTAAATGGGAGCAAGCTCAAATTGGTTGGGAGCTACTTCATTATGACGGGTTTTAACCGGAATACCCAATTTATATGATTCAATTTCCAAATCCTTCATAAACTCTTGCACACGAGAAGGAATGGCACCAAAGTAATGGTCGTCAAGCTGCTGGTTTTTGGCACTTTCGTGTCCCATCAGGGTACGCTCGGTAAGGGATAAGTCGGGACGGGCCGTATACAGATCCTCGTCAACCAGAAAATATTCCTGTTCCCAGCCCAGGTAGTTAATCACCTTTTTTACTTCGGGATTAAAGTAGCGGCAAACATTTGCTGCTGCCTGATTTAATGCTTCAACAGAGCGGATCAGCGGAGTCTTGTAATCCAGGGCTTCGCCGGTATAAGAAATAAATACGGTAGGGATACATAGGGTGTCGTCTACAATAAAAGCGGGCGACGAAGGATCCCATGCAGAATATCCGCGTGCTTCGAACGTGTTACGTAATCCACCGCTTGGAAAGCTTGAAGCATCCGGTTCCTGCTGAACAAGCAGTTTGCCGCTGAATTCCTCAATCATTCCACCAACGCCATCGTGTTCCACAAAGGCATCGTGCTTTTCGGCGGTACCATCCGTAAGCGGTTGGAACCAGTGTGTATAGTGGGTAACACCTTTTTCCAATGCCCACATACGCATGCCGGCAGCCACATGATTCGCAATTTCGCGATCTATAGGCGTTCCGCTTTCGATTGAATCGGTAAGATGTTTGTGAGTTTCTTTCGAGAGATATTTTTTCATTGCCTTGTTGTTGAAGACATTCTCTCCAAAGTATTCAGAGACCTTTTCATTAGGGGTAATAGCTTCAATTGCTTTTCGGTTTGAAGCTTTTTCTACTGCATTAAAGCGAGACATTGACATAATGCTGTTGTTTTGTTGTTTTGTGAGTACAAAGATAATAGCATTTTTACGAGCATAAAGCTATGAAAGCACAAAAAAAATTAGCATATTTGTTTCCAGCTAATTATAAAGCAACTGATGAAAGATAATACGAACGATAATAAGCATAAATTAGGCTTAGCACTGAGTGGTGGAGGATCCAAAGGGTTTGCACATATTGGTGTTTTTAAATTGCTGGAAGAATGCGGAATCAAACCAGATATCATAGCAGGAACCAGTGCCGGAGCATTGATGGGCGTTTTATTTGCCGACGGATATTCGGCCGGTGAAATAAAGGAGCTCTTTACAGGCAGAGAGTTTTCAGAATTTGCAGAGCTGCAGATTCCCAAAGCCGGACTTTTCGACAGCAAGCGTTTTCGTTACTTCTTGAAAAGACACCTGAGGGCTAAGAACTTTGAAGATCTTCAGATACCTATGGTGGTGATGGCAACGGATCTGGATAATGGCGAAAGTCACGAGTTCCGTACCGGACCTATTGTTGAGGCAGTAACAGCATCCTGTAGTGTTCCCATCATTTTTAATCCGGTTGTTATTAAAGGAATTCACTATGTGGACGGCGGGCTTTTTCATAATTTTCCGGTTTCGATAATAAGAAACGAATGCGACAAGATTATAGGAGTTAATGTGAGTCCTCTGGTTCCTCAAAAATATAAACAGACACTGGTGCATATAGCGGAACGTTCGTATCACTATATGTTTCGTGCCAATACGATGGAAGACAGGATGATGTGCGACGTGCTGATAGAAGCTGAAGAATTTGGCCAGTTCAAAACATTTGATCTGGAAAATGTAGACCTTATTTCGGGAGTTGGATACACTGCAGCTGTACGTGCGTTCGATAAGGTGGTGAATGAGGCTAAACACGATTCGCTGGTAAAGGCCCTTTATGCAAGTAAAAGCCTGCTTTTACCAGATAGAAAATTGTAATAATTAAGAGTTCGGGAGGAATTATATAATAAAGAATGTCATTATGGAAAAGTATGATAAACCTATTATTTATCAGGTTATTCCCCGTTTGTTCGGGAACCTGAATGCTTCTTGTGTAAAACATGGAAGAATTACTGAAAACGGATCGGGTAAATTTTCGTTCTTTACACCTAAAGCCCTCAATTCGATTAAAGAACTAGGTATTACGCACATTTGGTATACCGGAGTGATCGAACATGCAACAAAGACAGATTACTCTACTTATAATATTCTCAAAGATCACGGAGCCGTGGTTAAGGGTAGGGCCGGTTCGCCCTATGCTATCAAGGACTATTACGATGTAGATCCCGATTTGGCCGACCATGTTCCCAGCCGGATGGATGAGTTTGAAGCTCTGGTGGAAAGAACCCATGCAGCCGGACTTAAAGTTATTATTGACTTTGTACCAAACCATGTTTCCCGACAGTATCATTCCGATGCCAAATTGAGCTATGTTGAAGATCTGGGGCAGACGGATAATTGCTCCCGATCTTTTGATCCACAGAATAATTTTTACTACTTACCCGGTCAAACTCTGCAATTTGAGTTCGGAGCAAAGCAAGAAGATTTTATGTACAGCGAGTTTCCGGCAAAGGTAACAGGTAACGATTGCTTTACTTGTTCTCCTGGAATGGATGATTGGTACGAGACTGTTAAGCTAAACTATGGCGTCGATTACCAGAATGGAAACATCGGCCATTTCAATCCTATACCGAATACCTGGAGTAAAATGCTCGATATTCTTATGTTCTGGGCTGGCAAAGGCATAGATGGATTTCGTTGCGATATGGCAGAGATGGTTCCGGTCGAATTCTGGCACTGGGCTATTCCTCATGTGAAGAATTGTTTTCCTGTTGTATTTATTGCAGAAGTATATAACCCCGAAAAGTATAGAAGCTACCTTTCTTTCGGAAAATTCGACTATCTGTACGATAAAGTTGGGTTGTATGATACCCTGCGGGCTGTAACGTGCAAGCAAGCTCCGGCAAGTGATATCATAAAATGCTGGCAGGCGGTGGAAGAGATCCAGCCGCATATGCTCAATTTTATGGAAAATCACGATGAGCAACGCATCGCTTCAGACTTTTTTGCCGGGAATGCCAGTGCTGGAATTCCGGGTATGATGGTGGCGGCGCTGATGCATGTAAATCCGGTAATGATCTATAGCGGGCAAGAACTGGGAGAACCTGGTATGGATAATGAAGGCTTTAGCGGATTGGACGGACGTACTACTATTTTTGACTATTGGAGTCTGACCACCGTAAGAAATTGGATTAACGGCGGAGCTTTTAACGAGGAAAAACTTACTCCGGCGCAAACAGAGCTACGTAGAATATATGCTTGGTTACTTAATTTGGCAAGTACAGAGGAGGCTATTTCAAAAGGGTTGTTTTACGACCTTACCTATGCTAACATGACGAATAAATGCTTTAATCCAAGCCGGCAATATGCATTCATGCGAAAATACTTGAACGATGTTGTTCTTGTGGTCGTAAATTTTGATATGTCCGCCCAGACTGTTCGGGTAAAGATTCCTGTGGAAGCGTTTGTTTATCTTAGTATTGGAGATAATCAACCCGCGACCCTAACCGACTTGTTTACAGGCGAAACAAGCATTAGTACACTTACGGAAGTTTCTCCGTTTAAGGTGGTTATCCCTGCATTTTCGGGAAAGGTCCTTAAGTTTACGTATATGAAAAAATAAATTTTCAACTAAACTTTCGGATGTTATACAACATTTTACAATAAGTTTTGTACTTTTGTGGCACGATTCGGAACATTCACAAATAAGATAAATATTCAGATAATGAGTGCACAAACTCCTTTCTTGGTGTTTTCGGGAACCAACTCCCGGTATCTTGCAGAGAAAATTTGCAACAGTCTTGGTTGTCCCCTTGGACAAATGAACATTCAGCACTTCGCCGACGGAGAATTTTCGGTTTCATACGAAGAGTCTATCCGCGGAAAAGATGTGTTTTTGGTTCAGTCAACTTTCCCAAATGCGGACAACCTGATGGAGTTACTCCTGATGATTGACGCGGCAAAGCGTGCTTCTGCACACTCTATAATCGCCGTTATTCCCTACTTTGGATGGGCTCGTCAGGACAGAAAGGATAAGCCTCGTGTTTCTATCGGCGCCAAGCTAATGGCAGACCTGTTGGCTGTTGCCGGAATTAACCGGTTAATAACAATGGACCTTCATGCAGATCAGATTCAGGGATTCTTTAACGTTCCTGTAGATCACCTTTATGCATCGGCTATTTTCCTCGATTACATTAAGAACTCATTGTCTGCGGATAATCTTGTAATTGCTACTCCCGATGTTGGAGGTACCAAACGTGCCAGCAGTTATGCCAAATACCTGGGTGTACCTATGGTAATTTGCCATAAATCGCGTTTACGTGCAAACGAAGTTGCCGAGATGCGTATTATCGGTGATGTAAAAGGAGCAGATGTTCTTTTGATCGACGACATGGTTGATACAGCCGGAACAATTACTAAAGCAGCTAATCTGATGTTGGAAAACGGAGCGAAGTCAGTTCGCGCTATTGCCAGTCATGCTGTAATGAGTGATCCTGCTTCCAGCCGTGTTGGTGAATCTGCATTAACTGAAATGATCTTTACCGACTCAATTCCTTATGCAAACCATTGCGAGAAAGTAAGAGTACTTTCTGTAGCCGATATGTTTGCCGAAGCAATTCGTCGTGTATGTAAAAACGAATCAATCAGCACGCTATACGCTATTTAAGCGATAACGACTATAAAATAAAAAGGCCGCTCTTCCTGGGAAGAGCGGCCTTTTTCGCGAAAACATCTGTCATCCCTCACTTTTGGAAGATAGCAGCCTGTTTGTCAATAATTAAAAAAGTGATAGATGCCTAAAATCCATCTATCACTTTTTTTCATCTGTCACCACCGGAAAACCCACTCCCTTCCCTGTTTCCCATAGCTAATTCCCTCTTCCTTGTCAGCACAACCACCTCCGTTCCCGAACCAGCACAAGATCTTTCCCTAACATATAAGTAAAGTAAGTCAAAGACTATATACAAGTACCGTTTTGCTTCCGAACAACTAATCATCGGACCATGGTCAAACAATCATCGGACCTGGGTCAACTTATCATCGGACCCGGGTCCGATGATAAGTTGACCCAGGTCCGATGAATAATTCTTCGAAGTGCCGGCAATAGATCACTGTATACAAAAAGATAGAACACTAAGTCTCAGTGATTAAATAGAGGAGGAATGTTGGGATATGGAGGATGGCTCTCTTCCATGCGTGATTTCAGGAGAGTATTATTAAAGCAAAGAATCCTATAAACTATAATAAATGCAGATTTATAAAATAACTCTTTTCAATTCGGGGATTTGAAGGAGTTCTACGGTTTTGCCTTTCATTGAAATGAGTCTTTCTTTTATCATCTTATTTATTTCTCTTGTTAGTGCCGGACGTGTAACACACAGATAATCTGCTAACTGAACCTGATTGTGTACGATGGTTATAATAGAGCAATTAGCAGACTTCTGCTCAAACAGGTATGCTACAAAACGACTCCGGATATTCTTGTACGACAAAGCCTTCAGTCTCAAATCTGTACATTTGTTACAATTTCCGGCTACTCCCAGGAAACTTTTTAAAAGATCTGGAATTTCACTCATTAGTTTAAAAACCGATTCGTTGGTTGCGGTCAATAAGATGCCGTTTTCCAATGCTTTAAAAGTGGCCGGAAGGGCTGTATCCAGCTTAAAAAGGTAAGGTGTAGCAAATGCACGCGGGGCAATAATATATTCAATCAGTACTTCATTGCCTGTTGCATCCATGCTATCTACCCTCAGTCTCCCTTCAAGTAGAACCATCAACCGTTTGCAGTGGGTATTCTGTCTGGCTACAATGTCGTTTTTTTTAATCGTAAAGACCGTAAACTCCAGCTTGTTCACTAATAAATGCTTAATGTTCATGGGCAAATCCCTGAATAATGGAATCTGAAACAATAATGCCTCATGCTTTTCGGTGAAATCTGTTTGCTCCATAATTAACACTCTTATTGTGCAAACTTAAATAATAAAAAACAATAATGGATAGTTTAGATTTAAAAATGACTTTTTTTTGTAAATAAAAGTAGCATTTGTAATAAAGAACACATATTTAAAGAAACCAACATCTCTATATTTGTGTAACCGATATCCGATAATACATACAAATATGAATAAACTAAAAACAATCATTTTCTGGGGGGCGTTATGGGGAATTCTGGAAGCCAGTCTGGGATGGGTATTACACTTGATTCATTTCAAGGGAGAGGTATTGCTTCTCTATCCCTTCGGATTACTATGTATGATGATGGCCGCCAAACAAACCGGAGAAACTGCAACCATTGTTAAAGTAGCCTTTGTGGCCTCCATGGTCAAGCTTATCAACCTGGCTATGCATCCGGCCGTACCGGTATTTCATGTTACCAATCCTGCAATCGCCATTTTCATTGAAGGGTTGGTTACCTGGGGCTTCAGTATTTATGCGCAACGCAAAACCAGCCGATGGATGCTGAAGATTCCTCTGGCTATCTGTATGGTATTTGTTTCGATCCTGCTATTTAGGGGATGGCAGGTTTTTATGGATGCCTATATCACTGTAAACCCGGGTCTCCGCAACTTTGTCGGTGCCGGTTTGCCGACTCTTTGGATAGAGCGTTCGGTTATACAGGGAGCCATGCTTCTGGGGGCCGCCCAATGGGTGGACTCAATCAGTCAGCCAATTCATCTGGCAAGGTGGACCGCCCGTCTGGCTGTTCCGTTATTTGCACTATCCATCGTACTAAATTCAATTTTATAAGCCATGTTACACCCGGAAGATATAACCGGTGTTGTGCTGGCCGGAGGTAAAAGTTCGCGTTTCGGATCCAACAAGGCGCTGAGCCTGTATGGGGAAAGTAGTTTTTTACAACACCTCATTCATAAGATACAGCCATATACCAAAGAGGTTGTCGTTGCGGGATTTTATCCGGAATACGAAACACTGGGCGTTCCTGTACTGAAGGATGTGGTATCCGAATCCGGACCATTGGGCGGTATCCTGACAGCGCTTACCTACAGCACTACTCCCTGGATATTGGTTCTTACCTGCGATATGCCTTTGATTACCAGCGAAATTATCATGCAGATGCTGGCTGTTGGCAGAGGCGAAACCATTATCGGATGGAAACATGAATCGACCCCGGGGGTATTCCCTCTACTGCTTTCCAAATCTTTGTTACCCGACATAGAAGAGGCCGTCAAAGAAAAAAGATTCCGGGTAAAACAGCTATTCGACTGGGGTAACGCCTGTCTAATACCTATCCCCGAAGAATTACACCATCTGTTCGCGAATATTAATAACCGGGAGGAATATAATAGAATACTATCATGAATAAAGCAAAAATAAAGGGTTCACCGGCCCGGGGACTAACCGCAGCCACCATCGGATTCTTTTTTGGTTCGGCAGCCATCTCGTTGTTTGGCCCGTCGGCAACCAAATTAAACGAAGTAATGGATTTGTCGCCGTCGATGATGGGACTTTTAGTGGCGATTCCTACCCTTTCCGGTTCGTTATTGCGGATTCCTTTCGGAGCATCCGTTGATGAAAATGGAGGGAAGAAATCGTTTTTGTGGTTAATGGTTCTATCTGTAATCGGACTGAGCGGACTTTCGGTCTTGCTGGCTACTCACTATCCGGACAATATGGAAGGAACCTACTGGCTTATATTGGTTTTTGGCTGTATGAGCGGATGCGGAGTGGCCACGTTCTCTGTGGGTGCTGGTCAGTCGTCTTATTGGTATCCCAAAAACAAGCAAGGTTTTGCCTTAGGTATATTTGGGGGATTGGGTACCCTGGGGGCGGGCGTGTTCGCGATAATACTTCCTCTTTTACTCCACTCCGTGGGGTTTGTGTCTGCCTACTACCTCTGGACCGCCTTTATGATTGCGGGTACAATTCTCTATTTTTTGATAAGTTGCAATGCCTATCATTTTCAGTTCAGGCAACAAGGATACAGTGAAGAGGTAAGTAAAAAAATGGCCACCGAAGCTGGTCAGGAACTGTTTCCCGCCGGAAACATGAAACAGAGTCTGCTGATATCCGCCCGAATCCCGGAAACATGGATTCTGGTGATTGCCTACTTCGTAACATTCGGTGGATTCATGGCTTTAACCGCCTGGTTGCCTACCTATTGGCAGAAGGCACACGGACTGTCGGTTACCCAAGCCGGACTTTTCACCGCAGTCTACGCCTGTCTTGCTGCCTTATTACGTATTCCGGGAGGAAATCTGTCCGATAAGATAGGGGGACTAAAAGTGAGCCTCTTTGCCATTACATTGTTGGGAACGGTTGCTGCAGTGATGGCCTTTTCGAGCAGCCTGGTAATTTCTGCCCTGTGCACGTTGGTTATTGCCGTTGCATTCGGACTGAACAATGCGGCCATCATGAAACTGGTTCCGGTATATGTGTCTAAATCGGTGGGCGGCGCATCGGGATGGGTAGGAGGATTGGGTGCTTTTGGAGGGTTTGTTGTTCCTCCCGTACTCGGTAAGGTGGTGGATACGATGGGTATCACCGGTTATTACCGGGGTTTTCTCATTTTCACCCTATTTAGTGTGATTGTAATGTTAATACTTTATTTCGGACTGGTGGTTCGTAATAAAAATAAATAATATACCTCTATGATAAAGTCTCTTTTACAAAAAAAGAAATTCTTTTCGGAAGTGACTGCTTCCGATCAGAGAGCCTGGGAAAGTTTCTATCGAAACCGCTGGCAACACGATAAGGAGGTTCGTTCTACACATGGTGTTAACTGCACAGGTTCTTGTTCATGGAAAATATTTGTGAAGAAGGGTATTGTTACCTGGGAGATTCAGCAGACAGACTATCCGCAAAACCGTCCCGGATTACCCAACCACGAACCTCGGGGCTGTCCACGTGGCGCCAGTTATTCGTGGTATCTGTACAATTCGGGTCGTGTAAAGCACCCGATGATCCGGCATGAATTGCTGGAAGCCTATCAGCAACAAAAAACATTGCTGCACGACCCCGTATTGGCATGGGAGGCTGTAATGAACGATCCGGCTGCTTCTTTAAGATACAAGGAGAGACGCGGATTAGGTGGTTTCTTACGACTTGACTGGGATCTTGCCCAAGAAATCATTGCAGCGGCCAACATCTATACGATTAAGAAATTTGGTCCCGACCGGTTGGTTGGCTTTACGCCTATTCCGGCCTTTTCGATGGTTTCGTATGCTTCGGGTACCCGGTATCTGAGCCTCATAGGCGGTACGGTACTCAGTTTCTATGATTTCTATTGCGACCTGCCGCCCGCCTCTCCCCAAACCTGGGGCGAGCAGACAGATGTTCCGGAAAGTGCCGACTGGTACAATTCTTCTTTCATAATGCTTTGGGGATCGAATGTGCCTGTTACACGTACTCCCGATTCGCCGTTCCTTACACAGGTGAGATATAAGGGAACGAAGGTGGTAACAATCTCTTCCGATTACAGCGATGCATCCAAGTTTGCCGATATCTGGCTGAATCCGAAACAGGGTACCGACTCGGCCCTGGGAATGGCTATGGGGCATGTTATCCTGAAAGAGTTTTTTGTTGATAAGACAACTCCCTATTTCGATTCTTATGTAAAAAAATATTCCGATCTGCCCTTTCTGGTGAAGCTGGAGCCATGCGAAAACGGATTCCGCACAGGTATGATGTTACGGGCAAGTGACTTTACAGACCAGTTAGGAATTACCCAAAACGCGGAATGGTATCCGGTTCTGTTGGATGAGTTGAACGGCGAAATGGTGATTCCCAATGGCTGTATCGGTTCCCGCTGGAATAATGAAGGCAAATGGAACCTGCGTAATGAAGATCTGCGCACGGGGAAATCCTTTACCCCGCTGTTAAGCGTAATGGATAGGAAGAGTGATGTGGCTGAGGTTTCATTTCCCTATTTCGGGGGAGAGGAGTATAAGAATCCACACTTCAACGCTTCAGACCATACCGAAGTACAGGTACGTAAAGTTCCCGTTGTAAAGTGCCAGACGGCAGAGGGTGAGGTGCTTTGCGCCACCGTATACGACATTATGCTGGCTCATTACGGAGTTGAAAGGGGGTTGGACGACTCGCAGACAGCCCGTAGTTACAACGATAATATTCCATACACCCCCAAATGGCAGGAGCAGATAACCGGGGTTGCTTCCGATAGCGTGATAACAATCGCAAGGCAGTTTGCAGAAACGGCTGCAAAAACAGAGGGCAAGAGCATGATTATAATCGGTGCCGGTGTAAATCAGTGGTACAATACGGATATGACCTATCGGGCAGCCATGAATCTGCTTATTCTTTGCGGAACCATCGGGCAGTCGGGTGGCGGATGGGCACACTATGTGGGACAAGAGAAGGTGCGTCCGCAGTCGGGTTGGGCCACGCTGGCCTTTGCGTCGGATTGGGTACGACCGCCCCGTCATATGAACACCACCAGTTATTTCTACATGCATAGCGACCAGTGGCGTTACGAGAAGGTGAAAGTGGACAGTCTGGTTTCTCCCTTGTACAAAAAAGAGGAGTGGAGTAAACTTACCCTGCTGGATTGTAATATCAAATCGCAACGCATGGGATGGCTGCCGGCCTCGCCGGAATTTGATCGTAATCCGCTGCAATTATGCAAGGAGGCAGAGGCCAATCAAATGGATATCCCCAACTATATTACAAGCAAGCTGCATAGCGGAGAATTAAACCTGGCCTCCGAAGACCTGGACGATGCCAAAAACTGTCCGAAGAATCTCTTTATCTGGCGTGCTAACCTCATCGGCAGCAGTGCCAAAGGGGTGGAGTATTTCATGAAGCATCTGTTAGGCGCACAAAACAGTGTGTTTGGAAAAGAGTTGAAGGAACTGGACGAACAGCTTCCTCTGTACCAGAAATGGCACGATGAGGGAGCCAAAGGCAAACTGGATCTGGTGGTTACGATGGATTACAGGATGACAACCTCGTCGTTGCATTCGGATATCGTACTGCCCGCCGCAACCTGGTACGAGAAAAACGATATCAGCAGCACGGATATGCACCCCTTTATACATCCCTTCTCCAAAGCGGTGGATCCGGTTTGGGAGTCGCGTACCGATTGGGATACATTCAAAGGTATCTCTGCCAAATTCTCCGAACTCTGTAAAGGACATCTGGGTGTAGAGAAAGATGTAATCATGCAGCCTCTTATGCACGATTCGCCCGGAGAAATCTCGGAGCCGCTGTTCGTGGATGACTGGAAAGAGAGCGGCAATCGTCCGGAGCCGGGCAAAAACATGGGGAAACTGATTGTCGTGGAACGCGATTATCCAAATACATACAAACGTTTTACTTCGTTGGGGCCTTTGTTGAAACAGGCCGGTATCACAGGCAAAGGAATTACATGGAAGTCGGACGAGGAGTACGAATTCCTGAAACACCTTAACGGGACAATTCAGTCCGAAGGAAGTACCTGCGGAATGCCTGCCCTGGAGTCTGATCTTCAGGCCATAGAAACCATCCTCACCCTTGCTCCCGAAAGCAACGGGGTAACCTCGCGCAAGGCATGGAAAGCGTTGGAGAAACCAACCGGACTTGATCTTAAACACCTTACCGAAGAGGGGGGAGACACACAGTTACGCTACGACGATCTGGTACAGCAACCCCGGCGGGTACTTAATTCGCCAATCTGGAGCGGTATCGAATCGCACGAAGTGAACTATACGTCCAACTACACCAACGTGCACGAACTAATTCCCTGGCGCACAGTTACAGGCAGGCAATCCATCTATCAGGATCATCCCTGGATGCGGGCTTTCGGCGAGGGACTGGTTTGCTATAAACCGCCCTTGTCCAAACAGGAGATCAACAACGTGAAAGAGCGATTGCACATTACGGATAACACCCTTACGCTGAATCTGATCACTCCGCACAACAAATGGACCATCCATTCGTCGTGGAGCGACAATCTGCTGATGCTTACCTTAGGAAGAGGCGGTCCCGTTATCTGGATCAGCGAATTGGATGCGGCTAAGATCGACATCCAGGATAACGACTGGGTAGAGGTATTTAACGACAACGGTACGGCAAGCTGCCGGGCAATCGTTTCGCAACGTATTCCCGAAGGGGCCCTGATTATGTATCACAACCAGGAAAGAACCGTCAATGTCCCGCTCAGCAATATTACAGGAAACAGAGGTGGAATCCATAACTCCATCTCCCGCCTATGTCTCAAGCCAACGCATATGATTGGCGGATATGCCCAATTATCCTATGGACTTAATTACTACGGAACAATCGGTGCCAACCGGGATGAGTTTGTGATAATCCGTAAATGCGCATCCGTACTTTGGGGCGACGAGGATAGTAACGATAGAAAGGAGTCTGCAAAATGAAAATACAAGCACAAATAGCCATGGTATTGAGTCTGGACAAGTGTATCGGTTGTCACACTTGTTCGGTAACATGCAAAAACGTATGGACAAGCCGTAAAGGTATGGAATATGTCTGGTTTAACAACGTGGAAACCAAACCAGGTCCGGGTTATCCGGTGGAGTGGGAAAACCAGGAACGATACAAAGGAGGGTGGACGATGCGGAAAAAGAGGCTCGAGCTGCTGCAGGGAAGCAACATGAGCATCCTTTCGTCTATTTTTGCGAATCCGCATATGCCCGAAATCAAGGATTATTACGAACCTTACACATTCGACTTTTCCAAACTTACGGGGACCAAGCGTTTTCGCACGGCTCCCAGCGCCCGCCCCTACTCACTGATTACCGGCCAAAGGATGGAAAAAATCGAATACGGACCCAATTGGGAGGATAATTTAGGCGGGAAATTTGAAGAGCGGAAGAAAGATCCCAACCTGAAAGAGCTCGATACGAAAGGATACGAGGAATTCGAAAAGTCCTTCATGTTTTATGTGCCCCGTTTATGCGAACATTGTCTGAATCCGGCATGTGCCGCTTCGTGTCCTTCGGGTGCCATTTATAAGCGGGAGGAAGACGGGATTGTACTTATCAATCAGGACAAATGCCGTGGATGGCGCGAATGCGTGAGCGCCTGCCCCTATAAGAAGGTCTATTTCAACTGGGAAAGAAAGAAATCGGAGAAGTGTACTTTTTGTTACCCGCTAATCGAAAACGGTAAACCCACCGTGTGTTCCGAATCTTGCGTTGGCCGTATCCGTTATATCGGAGTGCTGTTTTATGATGCAGATTCGATCAAAGATTATGCGGCAACCGAAAACGACCGGCAATTGTACGAAAAGCAGCTGGAATTGATACTTGACCCCAACGATCCGGCGGTTGTTAAAATGGCCGAAGAGCAGGGTATATCGTTTTCTGTTATAAAAGCTGCGCAGGATTCGCCGGTTTATAAGATGATGAAACGCTGGAAAGTGGCCTTTCCGTTACATCCCGAATACCGAACCATGCCTATGGTGTGGTATATTCCGCCCATGTCGCCCGTTTTACAACAAAAAGAGGTTACCGCGGATTTCTTCGGGGCTGTAAATGATATGCGCATCCCTGTAAATTACCTGGCCAAGATGATGACTGCCGGCGACGAGGAACCTATCCGAAAGGCATTGGCAAGGTTGTTGGCCATGAGGCAGTATATGCGTGAGGTTACGGTGGAAAAAAATGAAAACCCGTCCATCGAAGCGGCATTGGGACTGGACAGATCGGATTACGAGGCTATGTATCGCTATCTTGCGATTGCAAATTACAAGGACCGTTTTGTGATTCCAACGGCCCCCACTCATACCGAGGATGCCGACTTTGCCAATCTTCGTGCCGGATTGGGGTACGATTACCCGGGCAAGTCGGAGGAGGGTCGCAATTTATTCGGAGGCAGATAAGGTTTCATCTTAATAGTAGCGCTATGCAAAATACATATAAAATATTGTCTTTGTTACTGGATTATCCCAATGAAGACGTGAAAGAGAATTTATCAGGATTAAAAAGAGTTATTGAAGAAGAGAACGGGCTGGACAAAGCGCAGAGTAATTTGCTCAGTCAGTTCCTCGATCCGATACAGTCTATTACGTTATCCGACTGGCAGATGCTGTATGTTCAGCAGTTCGATTTCTCCTCTTCTACCAATTTGTACCTGTTCGACCATGTTTACGGCGATTCGAGGGAAAGGGGACAAGCCATGGTGGACCTGACTGAAATGTATAACAAAGCCGGATTTATGCCTTGTTCCGACGAGTTGCCGGACTATCTGCCTCTTTTTCTTGAGTATCTTTCTCTTCTTAAAAACGAAGAAGAGAGCCTGAAATTACTTAAGGAGGTTTCTCATATACTGGAGAACATGCGGAAAGCTTTGCAAAAGAAAGAAACGCCCTATTCGTATCTGCTTGAACTGTTGTGTTCATTGTATAATGAAGATAAATGTGATCGTAAACTAAAGAAAGGGATTGATGTATGATAGCTGCCGAATACATAAACAATTTCTTTTTAGGGTATTTACCCTATATCGCGCTGACGGTTTTTGCGACGGGACTTATCTATCGGATCGTTCGGAGAAACAATACAATTCAGGCAAGTTCGTCGCAGTTTATTAGCAACGACAAGAGTCTCCGATGGGGAAGCACGCTGTTTCACTATGCGATCTTACTGGTCTTACTGGGACATATACTGGGGCTGCTCACTCCCGAATGGCTCTATAACTGGTTTATGTCCAATGGAACGAAACGGTGGCTGGCAATTCTTATGGGAAGTATTTCCGGAGTAGCTGCCCTTGTGGGTATCACCCTGCTTGCGGTGCGGCGGTTCAGGAACAAAAGAGTCTGGGCCACAAGTAAAATTCAGGATTATGTTATCGTGGTATTGTTATTAGTGCAGATTGCTCTGGGTCTTTGGGGTACGTATATCACCACCCAATCGTCGCTGGAAGATTATATGTCCATGGAATACTGGGCGCAGGGTATCTTTATTTTCGAACCCGATTCCTGGAAATACATTGCCGATGCTGATTTGATTTATAAAATACATATCGTTAACGGATTTCTGATATTCATCATCTTCCCATTTACCAAACTGATGCATATGATTATGGTTCCTATACATTATGCGATAGACCATTTCAGAAAATGATAGGTAGAAAAGGAATCATACTGCTGATGATAATCCTGTTTTGTTGCAGGATACAAGGTAATCCCGTTGAAAATGATAGTATTAGGCACGCTGTGTTAGGAGAAGTCATCATACTGGAAAAACTTCCGGTATCTTCGGGATCCGAGATTTCGGCTCTCAAGATGGACCGGATGGATTTACCAAGGGTAAGTCAGGCACTGGAATGGATTCCGGGTATAACTCTGACGGAAGCTTCTTCCCGAGGTGAGAGCCTGTTGTTTCTGAGAGGGTTCGACCAGACCCGCATTCCTGTGTTTATGGATGGAATTCCGGTTTCGGTTCCTTTTGACGGGTTGATCGACCTGGGCCGTATTCAGACCTCCTCCATCTCAAAGATACAGGTGTCCAAAGGGATTTCGTCGCTTCTTCTGGGAGGCAACACCATGGGTGGCGCCGTCAATATAATCAGTACAGCTCCGGCAAAGAGGTTCGAGTTTGGTGTAAAAGCCAGCACGTTGTGGAATACGGCCGCAAGTATCGGAAGCAGACATGATAAATGGTATGTGCAGCTGGACGGAAGTTGGCTGCATAAAAATGATTTCAGGCTGCCTTCAGGCTATTTACCCGTAACGGGTTTACAGGAAGGGGACAAACGGCATCATTCCGGCACCACTGATTATCAGTTTAATGGTAAATTCGGTTTTACTCCAAAGGATGGGGACGAGTACATCGTAGGTGTCAGCAGGATAGCTGCCGATAAATATGTGCCTCCTTATTTGGGGACGAACGGAATGCCGCGGTTCTGGAGATATAAGGACTGGGATAAAGAGCAGATCCATTTCTTTTCGAAAACGGCCATCCATCCGGACTGGAATTTTGAAAGCAGGCTATTCTACGATCGTTATTATAACTTGCTGAAAGCATACGACAACAAAGAGTATAACAGTCAGGAGGCTAAATCGGCATTTAACAGCTATTACGATGACTACTCGGCTGGTGCCCGGTTTATTCTGGCCTGGAATGGAATACAGAACCATACCCTTAAATTAGGGGCAAATTACAAAAGGGATGTTCACAGGAGTCATGACGACCTTGATCCGGTAGCGAAGCAGGATGAATATACAGCTTCCGTAGCCTTGGAAGATACGTGGGAAGCGAGCAATAAATTGTTTTTTCTGGCGGGAGCCGGATTCTTTTATCATAAAGGGAAGAAGGCTGAAATGTTTGAGCCCTTGCCCGGATCCAATACCTATTGGATTGTTAGCTACCCCACCTCATCCGATCAGGATATCAATTACCAGTTCGCCGTAGACTACAAACACAACAGAAACCATACGTATCGGTTTTCATTGTCGAGGAATGCCCGTTTCGCTTCGTTGAAAGACCGTTATTCCTACAAACGGGGAAGGGCGATTCCGAATCCGGATTTGAAGACGGAACGTTCGTTCAACCTGGATATCACTTACAACGGAAGTTACAAAAAATTCCGGTGGTATGCCAGTGCCTATTATATGTTTTTGAGCAATACGATACAGGAAATTACAGGTATGGTTGACAATGACCCGCTTATCTGGCAACTGCAGAACAAAGGGAAAGCGCATTACCGGGGTTTAGAGGCCGGGTTGTCTTACTATTATAAACGGATAAGTGCCGAGGCAAATTATACGTTTATAAACCGGACGAACAAGTCGGACAAAGAAGTCAGCTTCCTCGGGGTTCCGGATCATAAATGGAATGTCATACTAGAAGTAGCACTTGGAGGTGAACTCGTTCTGCAGACAAATATGACGGCTCTGACCAGCAGCCATGTAAGTAGTAACGGCGATCTGTCTATTCCCGGCTATGCTCTTTTTCATTCCAACATCAGTAAAACGTTCAATCACGTTGAAGTTAAACTGGGTATAAAGAACCTGTTCGACAAACTTTACTATCTTTCGGAAGGATATCCGATGGAAGGACGTTTGATTTATGCCTCGCTGTCATACACATTTAATTCACAATAGCTTGATATGGTTCGCATTATAACAGGTGATATCCACAGTGGGAAAAGTACAAGATTCCTTGAGTTATACATTCAGGGGAACGGGGATGTGGGGTTGTACGCTAAAAAGTTGTATGCCTCCGACCATACTATAGTCGGATACAGCCTGCTTCTTCTGCCATTAATGGAGGAAATCCCTTTTATATGTCTGAAAGAGTCCGTTTCAGGCAATGAGGATTATTACATGCAAGGCAGGTTTGCTTTTTGGAAGGATGCATTTAAAAAAGGAGAGGAATATATTTTAGGCTGCCCCCCCGAAAAGGCTGTCTGGATAGATGAGGTAGGCGGACTAGAACTAAAAGGATTAGGTTTTGATTTTTTATTGCGCTCATTATTAAACAGCAAGCGGGATGTAACCTTTACTGTACGGAGTAGCCTACTGCCGGAGGTTTTAGGTAGATACAACATAAAAGAGTATTACTTCCTTTAGTATTAATTAGGCAAGTGCTAATTGATAAACATAATTTAAAAGAAAATCCCTGAGCATCCAATATAGTGTGCTCAGGGATTAACTAATCTTTATGTCTGATTAAAGTCGCCTAGCTGTTGTTTGCGAACTTAAACCTGTGTACTGGTTATACCTGTTCGTCTATAATCATACCGCTGCCGAGGCAAAGGTTGCTTTCTTTATCGTATATAACGCTGAATTGACCAGGAGCAATACCCTGGATTTTATCGTCAGATTCAATTCTGTACAAGTCGCCGATACGTTGTATTCTTCCGTGTGAGAATTCAGGAGTGTGACGTATTTTGAATGTAATCTCTTTTTCGTCTTCAAATTCTCCCCAGGGATCTTCCGTAATGAAATTGAATCCCTGCAGGTTGATCGTTTTACCATACTGACTCTCTACACCGTATCCATTCGATACATATATAATGTTTCGTTTGATGTCTTTCTTGATAACAAACCATGGACCCCCGCTTAGTCCAAGGCCTTTCCGCTGACCAATGGTATGGAACCAGTAGCCATTGTGCTTGCCCAGTATTTTTCCTGTCTCAAGTTCAATAATTTTTCCTGTTCGTTTTCCTAAGTAACGCTCAATAAAATCGTTGTAGTTTATTTTCCCCAAAAAGCAAATGCCCTGACTATCCTTACGCTTTGCGCTAGGCAGATTCTGAGCGGCAGCTATTTCACGTACTTCGCTTTTCAACAGGTTACCTATAGGAAACATCAGCTTAGATATCTGCAAATAATCCACCTGGGCCAAAAAATCAGTCTGATCCTTTAACTTATCTTTTGCTGTAGAAAGATATACTTTTCCATTCAGATCGGTCGTGGTGGCATAATGACCTGTGGCCGTCTTGTCAAATTCCTTACCCCATTTCTGTTCGAAGCAACCAAATTTGATCAGCTTGTTGCACATCATGTCAGGATTAGGAGTAAGTCCGCGCTTCACCGCATCAATCGTATAACTCACCACATTCTCCCAGTATTCCTCATGCAGAGAAACGACTTCCATTCGGCAACCGTATTTTCGGGCAATAAACGTAGTGATTTCAATATCCTCTTCGGCCGGACAATCGATGTATCCATCTTTATCCTCCATGCCGATGCGAATATAAAAAATGGTTGGATCATATCCAGCCTCTTTCAGCTGATGTACTACAACCGAACTATCTACCCCTCCCGAAACCAATGCTGCAATATTCATATTCTTTTCCTTTCCCAAAACGGTCCTTACCGTTATTCGTTAAAAATCAAGGTGCAAAGATACGAAATTTATTGCGTTTACTATCGTTGGTTTTACAGGTTCCTCCGTAATCAAACTTTTAGAAAGATTTTCTTTTTGTATAGGAAGTAAAGAAATGCCCAGCAAACTGCGATGTATCCAATGCAAGAAATAAGATTGGCCGCATTTTCCGGAATGAGTTTCACAATCCCTCCTAAAAGGAAATTGGCAATTCCCTGAAAGTTGATAATCTCCTGTGCCAGATAAATGGTAATGGAGTTCATCCCGATCACTGTGAAAAATAAAGTCCATTTCCGGAATTCCCAAACATCAATTACAAGGTAAAAAGCGGCAAACAACAACATGGACAAACCTCCCACATAGCAAGTAAATGAGCTGGTCCATAAGTTTTTGTTAATAGGAAAAACAACATTCCATGCCTGACCGATTATACACAAAGCCAAACCGAATATAACCAGTGAACCCACTTTTTTATAGGGAGTCAGGTTCTTCGACTTACTTTTTATCAATTCGCCGGTAAACATTCCAAGTAAGGCCGTTACTATAGCAGGGAACAAAGACGCAAGACCCTCGGGATCGTGTATCGTAAGATGCAACTTGCCTGGAACGATGAGGCGGTCGATGTATCCTACAATTGAACCTTCCATACTAAACCGATCGGCTCCGTTCGCCTCCGGAGATGGAACAAAAGCAAGCAAGATCCAGTAACCAACCAATATGGCCACACAAATAACACCCCGGCTAATTCGTTTCGTATTCATGAAAATTAAAGAAGCAATCATCCAGGCTAAACCTATTCGTGCAAGAACACTGGCAAAGCGAATGTTCCCAAAGTCCAGTTGCAGCGCCCCGTTATAAATAATGCCCAGCAAAACCAGGGTAAGTCCTCTTCTTATAATATTTGTATAGATGGATTTTCGGGGGATACCCTTTTCGATCTGACTTTTTAGGGAAAACGGGAATGAAATACCCGCTATGAACAGAAAGAGTGGAAACACCATATCGTAGAATGTGAATCCCGACCATTTGGTATGTTCCATCTGTTCTGCGAAAGCAGTGCCGAAGGAAGTGGGGAAACATTGATTTAAGGCAATAAAGAGGGTACTTCCCCCCATGATGAATAACATGTCGAATCCTCTTAGTGCATCAAGAGACTGTAATCGTTGTTGTTGCATAGTATCTATAGGTTAAAAATACAGGATCCAAAGATAAAGGTTAATTTCCATTTTTATGCGTCCGATAGCCAAAAATAAATTGGATGATGTGGTGTAATAAGAGGCTAATTAAATATAATTATGTAACTTTGCATTTGGTATGTGCTTTCTGGTAAAGGGGATTAGACCAGTTGTATGTATTTGTAAGATAGATAAATAATTACGATATGAAGAATATAATGTTATCCGTTATGACAGCAATTGCTTTTACAGCTTGTACGGGAAGCAAGACCGTCGAAGTTGAAACGGCGTCTCAGTTTTCCTACGAGGTAGATAAGTTTGCCGACCTGCAGATTCTGCGTTATCAGGTGCCGGGATTCGAATCTCTTTCTTTGAATCAAAAACAGTTATTATATCACTTGTCCGAGGCGGCTCTGATGGGTCGTGATATTTTGTTTGATCAGAATTGTCGTTACAACCTGGCCGTGCGCCGTACCCTGGAGGCTGTGTATGCCGGTTACAAGGGAGATCGTAACAGTGCTGATTTTAAAGCCATGGAAGTGTATCTGAAAAGGGTGTGGTTTTCCAATGGCATTCATCATCATTATGCCGAAGATAAATTTGCTCCCGGATTCACCAAAGAGTTTTTTGTTGATGCAGTAAAGCAGCTCGATGCCGCTACTGTGCCTGTTCGTAAAGGACAGACTGTTGATCAGTTTATCACCGAAATTACGCCGGTTATCTTTGATTCAACCGTGTTGGCTAAGCGTACTGTGCAGAGTGGGGACGAAGACTTGATTTTGGCTTCCGCCAATAACTATTATGGAGGAGGTATTACTCAGGATGAAGTAGAAAGCTTCTATGCCAAGATGAAAGATCCGAAAGATGAAACGCCTGTTTCCTATGGATTGAATAGCCGTTTGGTGAAAGAAAACGGTAAAATCGTTGAGAAGGTATGGAAAGTGGGAGGTTTATATACACAAGCTATCGAAAAGATTGTGGCCGAACTGGAACTTGCTGTTTCTTTTGCAGAAAACGAGGCTCAAAAGAAAGTTATTGAGACTTTGATTTCGTATTACAAGAGCGGCGACTTGAAGGAATTCGACGCTTATGCTGTTTTGTGGGTGAAAGATACTGCTTCCGAAGTAGATTTTGTAAATGGTTTTACCGAAACATACGGAGATCCGCTTGGATTGAAGGCCAGCTGGGAGTCGACAGTCAACTTTATCAACAAAGAGGCGACCAAACGTACCATTATTATTAGCAATAATGCCCAATGGTTCGAAGATAATTCTCCTGTAGATAACCGTTTCAAGAAGAAAGAAGTAAAAGGGGTTTCTGCCAAGGTAATAACCGTTGCCATGCTGGGGGGAGATTGTTATCCTGCTACACCTATTGGAATTAACCTGCCTAACGCAGATTGGATCAGAAAGGATCATGGATCTAAATCGGTAACCATCGAAAATATTACCGAAGCTTACGATAAAGCTTCACTGGGAAGTGGTTTTAACGAAGAGTTTGTGTGGAGCGAAAAAGAACGCGAAGCAATTAAAAAATATGGTTTCCTGACCGGAAATCTTCATACCGACCTGCACGAGTGTCTTGGTCACGGTTCGGGAATTATTCTTCCGGGTGTTAGTTCGGATGCTTTAAAAGCGTATAGTTCTACCTTGGAAGAAGCGCGTGCCGATTTGTTTGGATTGTATTATATGGCAGATCCTAAATTGGTAACATTAGGTCTGGTTCCGGATGCGGAAGCCTATCAGTCGGAATATTATACCTTTGTCATGAATGGTTTGATGTCTCAGTTGGTTCGTATCGAACTGGGTAAGCAGGTGGAAGAAGCCCACATGCGGAACCGTCAGCTTATCGCCAAGTGGGCATTTGAACATGGCAAAGCGGACAAGGTGATTGAAATGAAAAAGAAGGATGGAAAGACATACGTGGTGATTAACGACTATGCTAAACTACGTGATCTGTTCGGTAAGCTACTGGCCGAAGTTCAACGAATTAAGAGCGAAGGAGATTTTGCCGCAGGTAAGAAGCTGGTTGAAGATTATGCGGTGAAGGTAGATCCTGAGTTACATGCCGAAGTTCTGAAACGTTATGCTGCACTTAATCTGGCACCTTACAAAGGATTTGTGAATCCGGTTATGAGCCTGGTAAAAAATGAAAAGGGAGAGGTTACGGATGTTGTGCTTGACTATACCGAAGGGTATACCGATCAGATGGTTCGTTACGGTAAATCCTATTCTTTCCTTCCAACATATAACGAGTAACCCATAATGCAGGAAACGATACAACAGATACGAAAGCAACTCCGTTTGGCAATGAACGGGGTTGTTTCTTCCAGTATGCGTGAAAAGGGAATGGATTATAAGATGAACTTCGGTGTGTCTGTTCCCAAGATTAAAGAGATTGCATCTCAGTATCAACCCAATGAGGAGCTGGCCTCCCTGATGTGGGTTCAGGATGTAAGAGAACTGAAAATCATGGCTACGCTGTTGTTCCCGGTGGATCTGTTTACTCTCGATGTAGCTGAAAGATGGGTGCGCGAGATAAAGCATCTGGAGATTTCCGAACAGCTGGCAGCCAATTTGTTGCCAAAACTTCCTTTTGCGGAGGAGTTAGCTGCCCGATTTATTACTGATGAAGAAGAATTTGTGTCGGTAACAGGCTATCTCTTATTTGCCCGGTTATGTTCGTTGGGGAAATCATTGCAGGAAGTTCATGTCAACTTGTTGCTTGATGAAGCATATAAGGTTTTGAATAAGGGACTTTCACGCAAGCAAAGAGCCGCAAGCCTTGCTTTGAAACGATTCGGACGTCAGTCTGCCGAACAGGGAACTGCTGTTTTGAATGCGATAGCGGAATTTAAAAATTCCGAATCGCCGGAGAGAACAGAAATATACAATGACATCAAATTTGAATTTGAATATTACGAGTAAGCTTTTGCTTTTTAAATAAATGCACTAACTTTGCCAATTCGCGATGTATATGCACTAAAAATGGATAAGAACTCAGCGTTACAAAAACGAGAACTGTTTACCGAATATCTTACGAGAAAAGGCCACCGAAAAACACCGGAACGGTATGCTATTCTGGATCTGATTTGCTCTATAAACGGACACTTCGATGTAGATTTGCTTTACAAGAGTCTGGAAAGTGCGAATTTTCACGTAAGCAGGGCCACATTGTATAATACAATTGAACTGTTGGTCGATTCGCGTTTACTTGTAAGGCACCAATTCGGGATACAAGGTGTTCAATATGAATGTGCCGACAGGGCATGCACGCACTTCCATTTGGTTTGTACGCATTGCGGGAAAATTCAGGAACAAAAGGATCAGGCATTCAATGCGATGGTTCTTACAAAGAAATTGACTAAATTTACACCGGAGTATTATTCGTTGTATATATTTGGATTGTGCAGCAAGTGCAAATACGCGCTTAAGAGAAAAGAACAGAAAGAATATTAACGACTATATTTATAGTAAGATGAAAGTAGATGTTTTATTAGGATTGCAATGGGGTGACGAAGGCAAGGGAAAGGTTGTCGATGTACTTACTCCGAGGTATGATGTGGTAACACGTTTTCAGGGAGGTCCCAATGCAGGGCATACACTGGAATTTAACGGTGAAAAATATGTCCTCCGATCCATTCCTTCAGGAATCTTTCAGGGAGGAAAAGTAAACATTATCGGCAATGGTGTAGTACTGGATCCGTTATTGTTTAAACAGGAAGCCGAAGCACTTGCAGCTAGTGGTCACAACTTAATCGAAAGACTTTTCATATCAAAGAAAGCCCATCTTATCTTACCTACGCACCGGATGCTGGATGCTGCTTACGAAGCAGCCAAAGGTACAGGAAAAATTGGTACCACAGGAAAGGGGATAGGTCCGACTTATACGGATAAAGTGAGCCGCAACGGTGTACGTGTGGGAGATGTACTGCATAATTTTGAAGAGAAATATGCAGCAGCAAAAGCCAAGCACGAAAACATCTTACGTTCTCTAAACTTCAGCTATGATATTACTGAGCTTGAAAAGGAGTGGTTTGACTCTATTGAATTTTTGAAGAAATTCACGTTAATCGACAGCGAACATGTGATAAATAACTTCCTTACCGAAGGAAAGTCTGTTCTTGCCGAAGGGGCTCAGGGTACCATGTTGGATATCGACTTTGGTTCTTATCCTTTTGTTACATCTTCCAATACAATATGTGCCGGAGCTTGTACCGGAATGGGTGTTGCTCCCCGTAATATAGGCGAGGTATACGGTATATTCAAAGCCTACTGTACCCGTGTAGGCAGCGGTCCGTTCCCAACCGAATTATTTGACGAAACAGGCGACGAACTTTGTACAAAAGGACACGAGTTCGGATCTGTTACAGGACGTAAACGTCGCTGTGGCTGGATTGATCTGGTTGCGTTGAAATATGCTGTCATGATTAACGGTGTTACAAAGCTGATCATGATGAAGAGCGATGTGATGGACGAATTTGAAACAATCAAGGCTTGTGTGGCCTACGATATTAATGGCGAAGAAGTTACCGGATTCCCATTTGAAATAGATGATACCGTAAAACCTGTTTACGTTGAGTTGCCGGGATGGAAGACCGACATGACAAAGATGCAAAATGAGGATGAATTTCCGGAAGAATTTAATGCTTATCTTTCTTTCCTTGAAGAAGAGTTGGGTGTTCCGGTGAAAATTGTGTCTGTTGGTCCTGACAGAGAGCAGACAATAGAACGATATACAGAAGACTGATACTATACAAAATGGCAGACGAATCATACTCTTCTGCCATTTTTGTCTTTGGCAGACTTTTTGCACTATACTTTTAAACATTAAAACGAAATAGTATGTATTGGATTATATTTATAGGCTTTGCTTTGTTAAGCTGGCTTGTTTCATCCCGACTTAAGAATAAGTTTGAAGCTTATTCGAAAATTGCCTTGCCTAATGGTATGACTGGGAAGGATGTAGCGGAAAAGATGTTGAGGGATAATGGTATTTATGACGTGAAAGTGATTTCTACTCCCGGACATCTGACCGATCACTATAACCCTGCAAATCAGACTGTAAATTTGAGTGAGTCTGTCTTTTACAGCAATAGTATCGCTGCTGCTGCTGTAGCTGCCCACGAATGTGGTCACGCAGTACAACATGCAACGGCATATGCTCCACTTAAGATGCGTTCAGCTTTGGTTCCGGTTGTTAGCTTTGCTTCCAACTGGGTTCAATGGGTATTGCTTGGCGGTATCCTTTTGATAAACTCATTCCCTCAGTTGTTGCTGTTTGGTATAATTCTTTTTGCATTTACTACAATCTTTAGTTTCGTAACCTTGCCGGTAGAAATTAATGCAAGCAGCAGGGCATTGGCCTGGTTAAGCAATGCGGGAATTACGAACAACGCTACACATGATAAAGCCGAAGATGCTTTACGTTCCGCTGCCTATACATATGTAGTAGCTGCCTTAGGCTCGCTGGCTACTTTACTATACTATGTTATGATATTTCTTGGTAGCCGCAGCCGCGACTAACAGGTTTGTTGTTGAGAAATATTAAAAGAGTGCTCCGTTAGGGGGCACTCTTTTGTTATTTTATATAGAAATGTACTACCTTTGCATCTAGAATAAAAAATGTCAGAAATCATGCAGAAACCGTCAATTCCAAAAGGAACCCGTGATTTTTCGCCCGTAGAGATGGCGAAACGTAACTATATATTCAATACCATACGTGAGGTATATCATTTGTATGGATTTCAGCAAATAGAAACACCGGCTATGGAAAACCTGTCTACTTTGATGGGAAAGTACGGCGAAGAAGGGGATAAATTGTTGTTTAAGATTTTGAATTCGGGTGATAGCCTTGCGGGTGTGACCGACGAGGAGTTGATGGAACGTAATCCGTTGAAGTTTGCTTCACGTGTTTGTGAGAAAGGATTGCGGTATGACCTGACTGTTCCTTTTGCCCGTTTTGTGGTTCAGCACCGGAACGAGATTAGTTTTCCATTTAAACGTTACCAAATTCAACCAGTATGGCGTGCAGATCGTCCGCAGAAAGGTCGGTACCGCGAGTTTTACCAATGTGATGGAGACGTAGTGGGTTCCGACTCATTGCTTAATGAAGTTGAACTCATTCAGATTATGGATGAGGTGTTTCGTCGTTTTGGCATACGCGTATGTATCAAAATGAATAACCGAAAGATTTTAACAGGTATAGCTGAGATCATTGGTGAAGCTGATAAGATTGTTGATATTACCGTGGCAATCGATAAACTGGATAAGATTGGATTGGAGAATGTGAACGAAGAGCTTCGCGGCAAAGAATTAAGCGAAGAAGCTATCGCTAAGTTGCAGCCGATTATTCAGTTGAGCGGAACTAACAGGGAGAAGATTGCTGTACTAAAAGAGGTGCTTGCTACTTCAGAAACCGGATTAAAAGGCGTGTCCGAGCTTGAATTTATACTCGATAAAGTTGATTTGCTTTCTGTGAACGCAGAATTAGAACTCGATCTGACGTTAGCCAGAGGTCTTAATTACTATACAGGTGCTATCTTTGAAGTGAAAGCACTTGATGTACAGATTGGAAGCGTTACCGGAGGAGGGCGTTATGATAACCTCACAGGGGTATTTGGCATGGAAGGCGTTTCCGGTGTAGGTATTTCATTTGGAGCTGATCGTATTTTCGACGTACTCAATCAATTGGAATTATATCCGGCTGATTCGCTGCTTACCACCCAGCTGATGTTTGTGAACTTTGGTGAAAAGGAAACAGCTTACTTGTTGCCTTTGATTGCTAAGGTGCGTGCTGCTGGCATAAGAACAGAGATTTATCCTGAGTCTGTAAAGATGAAGAAACAGATGGGGTATGCTGATGCCAAAAACATTCCATTTGTGGCTTTGGTTGGTGATTCCGAAATGACTGAAGGTAAGATTAACCTGAAGAATATGGTCACAGGCGAGCAGGAGTTGCTTACCATAGAACAACTTATTGAATCTTTTAAATAAATAGATAAAAGGCGCACTTGTTGCGCCTTTTTGCTTTGTTGTGCATGGAGGATACTCTTCTGCAAATTACCTAAACTAATCTTATATATGAAAACCTGTATTTTTATCCCGGTTATCGTAGTTTTATTTGCTTCCTGTACCTTTCAACGAAGTGCAGAGTGGGTTTCTACTACCGAGGGGTCTCCCTGGGAGGAGCAGCCTGATTTAAGAGCCGTATCGGCTGATTCAATTTCATTAGTGGATGTTGAAATCGAGTTGGATGAAAAACAGCAGAAAATGGAAGGGTTTGGAGCCTGTTTCAACGAACTGGGATGGATTTCGCTTAGCAGACTGGAGCCTTCTCAACGGGAAGATGTTATGGAGGAGTTGTTTTTTCCCAATCTTGGAGCTAATTTTAATTTGTGTAGGATGCCTATAGGCGCCAATGACTTTTCCCGTGACTGGTATTCGTACAACGAAAAAGACAGCGATTTTGTAATGAGCAATTTTACTGTAGCCAACGATTTGCAGACATTGATTCCATTTATAAAGAATGCGCAAAAATATAATCCTGATTTAAGTTTATGGGCTTCGCCGTGGAGTCCTCCTTCCTGGATGAAGTATAATAAGCATTATGCAAGTGCTTTTACAGGTTTAGAAGTGGATACGTTATATAGAAACGGACTTCCAGCAGATAGAGTAGGGTACGAGGGTACCGATATGTTTATACAGGATTCTGCCCACTTGGCGGCTTATGCGCTCTATTTCACCAAATTTATTGAGTCATACAGGGAACAAGGAATTGAAATATCGGCTGTGATGCCTCAGAATGAATTTAATTCCGCACAAATATTTCCCAGTTGTTGCTGGACTGCCGCTTCATTGTCAGATTTTATAGGGAATTATTTAGGCCCGGCTATGCGTGATTTGGATGTGGACGTGCTGTTTGGTACTGTAGAGCGTGCGAATGAGCAACTTGTTGATACCGTTCTTTCAGATCCACTCGCAAAGAAATATGTGAAAGGAGTCGGATTTCAATGGGCAGGCAAAGGGGCTATCAAAGGAATTCATGAACGTTATCCTGAAATGAAGTTGTATCAGACCGAACAGGAGTGTGGCGATGGAAAGAACGATTGGAAAGGGGCGGTATATTCATGGAAGTTGATGAAACATTATCTTGATAACGGTGCGTCGGCTTACATGTACTGGAATATTTCTCTCGAAAAAGGAGGTATCAGCCGATGGGGCTGGGCACAAAACTCTTTGGTGGTGATCGATCCTGAGTCGAAGACCTTTACCTACACGCCGGAATACTATATACTGAAGCATGTTAGTCATTACGTTCAACCTGGCGCGCGGAAGCTTGCTGTTACCGGGTCGTACGAAAATGTAATGGCTTTTCGTAATCCGGACCGCAGTCTTGTGATCGTGGTTGCCAATGAAGATAACATTGATAAAACAGTATCCATCAAGGTTAAAGATATGGTTTTTGCTCCGAAGCTTAAAGCAAACTCGTTTTCGACAATTCAGCTAAAGCAGTAAAATACCTTTAGCCGTCAGCCATAACCGTCATCCTGTCAGCTTTGTCCTGTTTTTAAGGTGGGTAAGATACGTAAAAATGGCAGAGAGTTCCCCGTAAACAATTTTGGCACATTATTCGCATAGATAAAGACGTGGGCGAAAGGTCCCACAAATTAGATTAATATTATTAACAATTAAAAATACCAAGAATATGAACATTAGACCATTAGCAGACAGAGTGCTTATCAAGCCAGCTGCGGCAGAAGAAAAGACAGTTAGCGGAATTATCATTCCTGATTCAGCTAAAGAAAAACCGTTGAAAGGTGAAGTAATCGCTATCGGAAACGGAACTAAAGATGAAGATATGGTGGTTAAACAAGGCGATACTGTACTTTACGGCAAATATGCAGGTACAGAGATTGAACTTGAAGGCGATAAATTCCTTATCATGCGTCAGTCAGACATTCTGGCTATTATCTGATTTATTGTACAATATATAAAACAAACATATCATGGCAAAAGAAATTAAATTCAATATGGATGCCCGCGACCTGCTAAAAAAGGGCGTGGACGAATTGGCAAATGCTGTTAAAGTAACTTTGGGACCAAAAGGTCGTAATGTAATTATCGAAAAGAAATTCGGTGCTCCTTACATTACAAAAGACGGTGTTACTGTTGCAAAAGAAATTGAACTTACAAACGCATTCGAAAATATGGGAGCTCAGCTTGTTAAGGAAGTTGCTTCCAAAACAAACGACGATGCCGGCGACGGAACAACTACTGCCACGGTATTAGCTCAATCTATTATCGCTGTAGGTTTGAAGAATGTTACTGCTGGAGCTAATCCTATGGATTTGAAACGTGGTATCGACAAAGCTGTTGCTGTTGTTGTTGACCATATTGCCGGTCAGGCTCAGGAAATTGGAGACGACTTCGATAAAATCGAAAATGTTGCCAAGATTTCGGCTAATGGCGACGAAACTATTGGCGCGCTGATTGCTGAAGCAATGAGAAAAGTTAAGAAAGAAGGCGTTATCACCGTTGAAGAAGCAAAAGGTATCGAAACTACAGTTGATATTGTAGAAGGTATGCAGTTCGACCGCGGTTACATCTCTCCGTATTTTGTAACTGATACCGAAAAGATGGAAGCTCAGATGGAGAATCCATATATCCTTATTTATGATAAGAAGATTTCTGTATTGAAAGAATTGCTTCCTGTTCTTGAACAAACTGTTCAGACTGGTCGTCCGATGTTGATTATCGCAGAAGATATCGATAGCGAAGCGTTGGCAACATTAGTTGTTAACCGTTTGAGAGGTAACCTGAAGATTTGTGCTGTTAAAGCTCCTGGTTTTGGCGACCGCAGAAAGGCTATGCTCGAAGATATCGCTGTATTAACCGGCGGTACTGTTATCTCTGAAGAAAAAGGCTTGAAACTTGAAGGTACTACCATTGAAATGTTGGGAACTGCCGAAAAGGTTACAGTTAACAAGGATAACACTGTTATTGTTAATGGTGCAGGAGATAAAGAAGCCATCCATTCACGTGTTGCTCAGATTAAGATGCAGATCGAGAATACTACATCTGATTACGATAAGGAAAAATTGCAGGAACGTTTGGCTAAATTAGCCGGTGGTGTTGCCGTTCTTTATGTTGGAGCTCCTTCGGAAGTTGAAATGAAGGAAAAGAAAGACCGTGTTGATGATGCATTAGGTGCTACACGCGCAGCTATCGAAGAAGGAACTGTTCCTGGTGGTGGTATTGCATATATCCGTGCTATCAGTGCATTGGAAGGTCTTAAGGGCGAAAATGAAGACGAAACTACTGGTATCGAGATTGTAAAACGTGCTATCGAAGAACCTCTTCGCCAGATTGTAGCCAATGCAGGTAAAGAAGGTGCTGTTGTCGTTCAGAAGGTAAAAGAAGGTACTGGCGACTATGGTTACAATGCACGCAAGGATATCTATGAAAATATGTATGCTGCTGGTGTAATTGACCCTGCTAAGGTAACACGTGTGGCGTTGGAAAATGCTGCTTCTATTGCCGGCATGTTCTTAACAACCGAATGTGTAATTGCAGAAAAGAAAGAAGATGCACCTGCTATGCCTCCAATGAACCCGGGTATGGGTGGTGGTATGGGTGGAATGATGTAATTTCAGACTCCA
Source organism: Parabacteroides sp. (assembly GCA_018054455.1). GTDB lineage: Bacteria > Bacteroidota > Bacteroidia > Bacteroidales > Tannerellaceae > Macellibacteroides. The sequence continues at coordinate 7,073 of JAGPJL010000006.1, read as the reverse complement.
TTATACTAAAAAGAGGTTGTCCGTTGGGCAGCCTCTTTTTTTTGTATATTATCTTTGTGCTTTTACTATTTGTCGTGAAAAAGGTAATAAACTCAGCTTGCTTCCTTCCTATATTAAATAAACAGGAACAAACTTAGTGCCATTACAGCCATGCCCGCTACCATTCCGGATATAGATAAATGATGCTCTCCGTATTTTTGGGCACTTGGAAGAAGCTCGTCTACCGATATAAATACCATAATACCGGACACTGCAGCCAAAATAAACCCATTGATAGCGGGAGTCCAGAAGGGAAGCAAAATTAGAAATCCAAAGAGGGCTCCAACTGGTTCTGCCATTCCCGAGAGGAATGAGAGGGTGAATGCTTTCTTCTTGTCTCCTGTTGCCTGATAAATGGGTACAGATACAGCGATGCCCTCAGGGATATTGTGTATGGCTATTGCTGCAGTGATGGGAAGAGCTATTTCCAGACTGTTTAACGCCGAGGTAAAGGTGGCGATACCTTCCGGAAAGTTATGTATCCCTATCGAGAGGGCGACCATCATTCCTGTTTTTTTCAGTCTGGGCTGTTTCATACTTAGTTCTTCCACACTGTGCATCTCATGCGGGTTCTTATCTTCGGGGATAAGAAAGTCGATAAGTGTAATTAATCCCATTCCTCCGAAAAAGGCAAGTAAAAGGTAAATTGTTCCAACCCGGTCGCCGAAACTTTCCAATAAATTACTTTTAGCCTGGGGCATCATTTCCATAAAGGATACATAAATCATCACACCGGCCGAAAATCCAAGCGATGTGGAAAGAAATTTTGTGTTTGTGCGTTTGGTGAAAAAGGCGAGCATACTGCCAATCCCTGTAGATAAGCCCGCAAATAAAGTTAAACCAAATGCTATTAAGATTGTCTCTGTACTCATAATATGCATATATTAGGCAAAGTTAATAAGATTATTTCATATATTTACTCCCAAAATGGATAGGATGCAACAATATAACGAGGATGAAATAGTGCTGCAACTTCGTGATCCGGACACCCAACGTAACGCATTTTCGAAGGTGGTAGGATATTACGGAGAGAAATTGTATTGGCATATACGTAAAATGGTGTTAAATCATGAGGATTCGAACGATTTGCTCCAAAATACATTTATGAAGGCATGGGCAAATATCGATTATTTCAGAGGAGAGGCCAAATTGTCGACCTGGCTTTATAAGATTGCCTTTAATGAGTGCATAACTTTTCTGAACAGACAGCGCATGCAAAACAACGTACCCCTCGATGGTGAAGATGTATTTTTATTGGAAAGGCTAAAGGGGGATACTTATTTTGACGGAGATGCTGTTCAGCTAAAACTTCAGGAAGCCATTCTTACTCTTCCCGAAAAACAGAGAGCGGTATTTACGTTACGCTATTATGATGATATGAAATACGATGAGATGTCGGATATATTCGGGACCTCAGTCGGAGCTCTAAAAGCGTCGTATCATCACGCAGTTAAAAAAGTTGAAGAGTTTTTAACTAAAGACATTTAAACCTTTTATGTTATAGCATGTCAAAATGAAGTAAAAAGCATGTTGAAGCGCTTTAACAAGTATAAAACAAAAGAGAGTATGAAAAAAGTGAATGATAACCTGGACAAACTGAAAGGGGAGAATCCATTCAAAGTTCCTGAAGGCTATATGGAGGGATTAACTGATTTGATTATGAGTCAGCTTCCTGAAAAGAGTGCGGAAGATACACCTAAAGTGATTTCTTTTGCAGAGAGAGCTCGTCCGTGGTTATATCTCGCTGCTGTATTTGCCGGTTTGGGTCTGTTTTTTAAAATCGTTATCGGTCCGGACTTTCAGGGAAGTAATAATTCCTCCGATTCGTTGCTTGTAAAGTCGCAGGGTTCAGAACAGACAATTTCCACCTTGACTTCGGTAGATGATATCGAATATCAGGAATATATCGAAAACCGGTATGCTAATTATGTTTTAGAAGGAGAATTGAGATATTCTGAATGAAAATAAAGTTATTAGGTTATTATTTGAAAAAAATGTTTGTATGAATAAAATATTTTTTATTACATTTGTCACGATTTCGTTTTTGCTGTCTTTTTCAGTGGGTGCACAAGAAAATGGTCAGCAGCGAAAACATTTCGATCGGGAAGCGTTTCAAGCTAAAAGAAATGCTTTTATAACGGCTGAGGTTGGCCTTACACCTGAAGAAGCAGCTTTATTTATACCCTTAAGCGATGAACTTAAGAAAAAGAAGTTTGAATTGGGAAGCTCCTACCGAAAGTACATTAAAGACCTGAGATCGAAAAAAAATCCAACGGATGCTGAATTCACAAAAGCAGTAGATGATTACCTGAATTTGTGTATAAAGGAGGCAGAATTGGAAAAGGAATATGCTAAAAAGTTTAAAAGAATCTTATCACCCGAGAAGCTATATAAGTATCAGGGGGCTGAGCTTAAATTTGCCCGAGAGTATATGAGAGGGCCTAAGCCTGAAAGGAGATAAGAATTTATTAATAAAAAGATATTATCATTATTTGTGTTTTTTGTTTAGATTTAGTTTTGGCGTTTAAGTTAAGGGAGGGGTGGCGACGTGAGTCGGTTCCCCTTTTGTTTTTTTATTACCCGTGTTAAGTAAGTGGATGCAATTTGACTTTTGGGTTGTTTTGCATCGTTTTTAAACGCATTTCTATCTCTTTCCAGTTAAACCGTTTATCGCCTGTCATTTTAATAGGTTCCCTGAAATTTATCTCATCAAAATACGTAATGGCTTTAAGAGGGATAATTACGCTGGTGGTCTTGTATTTTTGCTGATAAGCTTCCAGCATGCTGTTCAATGACAAGTACCCAGAAAGGTAAGCAATGTCAATATAATCTTTGATTCTGGTTCCATTGCCCGAGATGGCATTTAGCTTCATTGCGGCAATATCTTCCAGACTGGCAAGTCGGATGCCTTCATATACATTGATTGAATTTACCAGCGGATAGGAATGAGACAGGCAATCAATTTGTACTCCGGCGATTTCTCCTTTTACAGTGCTACGGGCCAGGAAGTCTAACTCCATTCCATAGGTCGAGCTAAGGTATTCTGCCAGATCAGATTCGTCAAAAGGATGGGTGGAAAACAAATCAAGGTCTACACTCACTCTGTGCCCAATTTGTAATGCCAGCGAGGTTCCCCCAACAAGCGTAAATGCACTAAGACATTCATCACCCATTAATTTATTCAGGAGATTCAGTGTTGATAGAGAGACTGTTTCCTTATGTAACATTTCAAATCTTCTTTATTAAGATCAAATACAGAGCAGACAAATGATATGTCTTTTGCATTAAGGCAGGGGATTTCTTTGATAGCTTCCCTGACTCCGTCGATTCCATACAGATTGAGAATGGCGTAATAATCTTCCATCCGGCCACGTTCAACAACCCGCTGTACAACAACTGTCCGCATGTCGTGATAGTCGAAGTTCTCAAGCTCGTATTCCCATAGAAGAGAATCCCTTACTTTGGCATCTTTATGTAATTCAAAATCGTCAAAAAACATAGTTGAAATAATCGCTTTATATCCCAAAGATAGCAAATGTATTTGACATTTTAGCTGAGTTTAAGGAAATAAGTAAGCCTATATACTTTACTTACAAAGTATATAGGCTTATCTATATGATCCGGAATTATCTCTTAGAGGTTATTTCACGCCGAAAAGACGGGCAATCTCTCCAATCCAGAGAACTACGGAAGTACCACCAACGATCCAACCCCAGTCTTCCCAGCTTAATGGAACTACGCTGAACATCTGTCCGCCGAAGGTTACAATAAGGTATTGTCCAACCAGAATCAGCAGAGCTACAAGCAAAAATCCTTTGCTGTCTTTCAATTCGGCTAAAGCAGACTTATTGGTGCCGAACGCTTTGGCATTAAACATATTCCAGAATTGAAGCAGAACAAATATAGAAAAGAACTGAGAAAGCTCGTAGTCACTTAGTTCGCCTTCTGTCTGGTTGAAATAAACCAGCACACCCAGTAAAAAGATTACGAAGATAATTCCTACACTGAAGATACGGTAAGACATTCTTTTCGAAATAATGAAGTCACCCTTCGGACCGCTTTTGCGTGGTTTGCTTTTCATCACACGTTCATTGGGAGGAAGCGAAGCCAGGGCCCCTGCCGCAAATGTATCCATAATAAGGTTTACCCATAACATCTGAGTAACTGTAAGCGGTGATTCCGTTCCCAGAAAAGATCCCACCAATACAATGATACAAGCCACTACGTTGATGGTTAGCTGGAAGAGAATAAACTTTTGAATATTCTGATACAACGAACGCCCCCACATCACAGCGCGGGTGATGCTCATGAACGAGTTGTCAATAATCGTAATGTCACTGGCTTCCTTGGCAACGGAAGTTCCATCACCCATAGACAAACCAACCTGTGCTGCTTTAAGAGCCGGAGCATCATTTGTTCCGTCGCCCGTTACAGCCACAACCGCATCTTTCTGCTGCAGGAGCTGAACAAGACGCTGTTTATCTGTTGGACGTGCGCGACACATGATTTTAAGATCCAAAACACGGTCTAAAGCTTCTTCATCAGAAAGAGCTTCAAATCCCGGTCCCGTTATAATATTACGCTCGGTATCCGATTCTTTCCAGATTCCAACCTGGCGGCCAATTTCTTTGGCTGTACCCGGAGTATCGCCGGTAACAATTTTTACATCAATACCTGCATTCAGACAGCTTTGTACTGCGTCGGGTACATCCGAACGTACAGGATCCGATATGGCGACAAACCCCAGGAAGGTAAGATCTGCATCTTTGAGACGTCCGTCTTCAAAGAATGACTTTTCCTGTTCGTCTTCCACCAGCTGATAAGCAAATCCCAACGTACGCATCGCTTGATTCTGATAGTCCAGCAATTGTTTTTCGATGGATGCTTTGCACGATTCCACAGAGGCATAGCTTCCGTTTATAGCTACACGGTTACAGTTCTGGAGAACAATCTCGGGCGCTCCTTTTACATACAGCACCTTTCTTCCCATTTGGGGGGATTGAACAAGCGTACCCATGTATTTTCTTTCGGTCGAGAAGGTAAGCTGTTCTACCACCTTAGCCTCTTCACGTAACGACTGATAATCTTGTTTGTTTCCATGCAACCAGAGAAGCAACGCTGCTTCGGTAGGGTTTCCCATGGTTTTTGGTTTTTCTTCACTCAAATCAAGAAAAGCCGTAGAGTTAACAGCAATTCCCTCTTTAATCAAGCGGCTTACTTCTTCGTTGCCTACTTTCTGGTCCTGCAAATTAAAGAAATTAGTCTGATACACCTGCATTTGGTTTTGGGTAAGCGTACCTGTTTTATCCGTACAGATAACAGTTGTAGCACCCATTGTTTCGCAAGCATGCATTTTTCGTACCAGGTTATTGGTCTTCAGCATACGATTCATGCTTAACGCCAGACTCAAGGTTACACTCATCGGTAAACCTTCCGGAACCGACACCACAATCAGGGTAACGGCGATCATGAATATATTCAGAATAGCTCCGATCAAATCCATCACCGGAAGATCGGGATTAGTCATAAACAGTTTTATTACCAAGCCAAAGAAGGTAACCCCTGCAATGGTATATCCGGCTTTGCTGATGATTTTAGCAAGACCAGCCAACTGCACCTGAAGCGGAGTCTGAACGTTGTTCTCTATCTGAGATCCTTCATATACCTTTCCGTATCCCGTGGCATCACCCACTTTGTCAACAATCATCACTCCATGTCCATCAACAACTGTTGTACCTCGCATCACAACATTGGAAGCGTAAGTAGCTTCCTTGTCAAATTCTGCTTCATCAACCGTTTTGTCAATGATTGGCTCTCCTGTAAGCGTCGATTCATTTATCTGAAGGGAGATAGCTTCCTGCAATGTTCCATCGGCAGGCACTTCTTCGCCGGTTTGCAGAACAACAACATCACCTACCACAACCTCTTTACGGGGGACTTCTGTGATTGCACCATCGCGAATCACTTTCACCATGATGTCGTCATTAACCGTATTTAGAATATCGAAGGCCTTGTTGGCTTTTAGCTCGAAAAAGAAGGAGACACAACTTGCTAGAATGATGGCAAAGAAAATACCAATCGGTTCAAGGAATGCGCTAAATCCTTTGGCTTCCGGTCCCCAGCAATGTACACCCGCAATAATAAGCGAAAGTCCCCATGCAACTAGCAAAATCCGAATAATAGGATCGTCGAATTTCTCAAGAAAAAGAGTCCATAACGATGTCTTGGCCGGGGGAGTTAACACATTCTCACCGTTTGCCTCTCTGCTGGCGATAACCTGTTCTTTAGTAAGCCCCTGAAAATGTTGTTTTGTATCCATTAATCTATTTTTATGTTCGATGAAAATATGGGAACAAATTTCGTAAAGTTATTCGTATCTGCAAAATGGTTAACGATAATTCTGTTTTATAAGCGCGAATGACAGTCAAAGTAGAGTAAATGTTATTTAATTGTATACAGTTAAACAATATTTGCCGACAAATTGTATTATATCTGGAACGTGGGTAGATTTAGGATCGTTAAATTTAGAAGGATATGAAAGCAAAACGTTTATTGTTACTACTAATGATTGGGTTTATGACTTGTATTCATGTACTGGTTGCCCAATCTAAAGAGGAAAAAAAGGAACTTAAAGCTAAACAAGTGAAAGAACTTGTGGAAGCGAAAGATTTTAAAATTACAGTCGACAGGGTTCTGCCCATGAAAGGACGCTCGAGAAGCCTGACTTCAGAATATACTCTAACGATAAGGAATGATTCTGTGTTTTCTCATTTACCTTATTTTGGACAAGCGTACAGTTTACCTTATGGTGGTGGGGTAGGAATGATTTTTAAAGCACCGGTTAGCGAATATAAACAATCGTATAACAAAAAAGGGACTGCTCAGATATACTTCCGTACCCGCTCTTCGGATGATACCCATCAGTTTAACGTGCAAGTATTTTCCAATGCTTCGGTAACCATTATGGTGACCAGCATTAACAGGCAGGGCATTACCTATTACGGTACGCTGGATCTTACTGAAGAGACGAAGGA
>JAGPJL010000082.1 GCA_018054455.1 Parabacteroides sp. | reverse complement strand
AAATGAAGCAATGCTTGCGAGAACATGATTGAGAATACATTGGAATTTCCAAAGCCAATCAGTGCCACACAAATATAAAGAGAGAGTAAACTATTGCCAAAATAAAGACCGGCAACAGCAATAACCATCGCGGCAACACTGATTATGAAAAACTTTTTTGCCGAAAACCGCGCAAGAATAATGGCTCCCGAAAAACAGCCCAGTGTACGAAACAAAAAGTAGAGACTGGTGGAATAACCTGCGTCGGCCAGGGTCATATTCAAACGTTCCATCAACAATTTTGGTGCTGTTAGGTTAATCCCCACATCCACCCCCACGTGGACCAAAATTCCAAGAAAAAGCATGAATACCAATTTATCTTTCAATAGACCAAAACACTCTGTAAACGTAGACTGTTTGCCCTCAATTGGCTGTTCTTTTATGTTCGTTACAAATAAAATTGCAGCTGCCACAATAGCTACTACTCCGAAAATCGGAAAAAGCATCTTCCAATCGCCAAAAGTAACCACCGCCCAGGCGGCAATAATTGGAGCAAGAAATGAAGCTATTGCTTTGACAAACTGACCAAGGGTAAGACTGCTTGCCAACCTGTCTCCGGCTACTATATTGGCCACCAAAGGATTTAAAGATACCTGCATCAACGTATTTCCAATTCCTAACAATGAGAAAGAGAAAAGCATGAATGCGAAACTATAATTAAAAACAGGAGTAAGCAAAGCCAGAGCTGTTACCAGTAGGCTTATTACAACCGTTTTCCTCCGACCAATTTTATTCATTAACATTCCGGTAGGAACCGAGAAGATCAGAAACCAAAAGAAAACCATCGAAGGCATCAGATTGGCCATGGTATCCGACAGCACAAAATCTTCCTTTATGTAATTGGTGGCAATACCAACCAAATCAACAAAACCCATCGAAAAAAAAGCAAACATCACCGGGATAATCCGCGCATAGGAATTTGAACTTTTCATAAACTATCGTAAATAAAATAATTACTCGTATTTAAAAAACATCAGACTGTCCATGCGCCCGCTTTGGTGCAAACATAGGCAGCTTTATCGACAGCAAACTGATGCGATTCCTGCAACGATTTTCCTGCTATCAGCGATGAGATGAAAGCGCCGGTAAATGAATCGCCAGCACCAACCGTATCCACCACCTGCACTTTTGTTGTCTTTACACATGAATAATCATCCGGCGTAAATACCTTGCTGTAATCTGCTCCGGCAGTAAGAATCACCACTTTCAAATCAAAATGTTCGATAAACCATCTGCAGGCATCATCTTCGTCGTAACCTTCCAACGAAAAATAGTTACGAAGCAGGGATAGTTCATCATCATTCATTTTAAAGACATTCGCTAATTGAAGAGATTCTTCAATTAACTCTTTAGAATAGAAGTGTTGCCTTATGTTGATATCCAGAATACGGTAAGCATCCTGAGGTACCAGGGATAAAATTTCATGAATAGTGTTCTTTGAAACTTCAGAACGCTGTGCAAGTGTTCCAAAACAAATGGCATCGGTACGTCTTGCCAACTGTTTCATCTCTTCGGTTGCGGGTATATAATCCCAGGCCACCTCTTCTATTATCGTATAATTAGGAATACCGTCTTTTAGTTGTACCAAAACAGTACCGGTCGGATAATCCACCCTTTCTATCAAGTAGTTTAATTTTATTTTATCAAGCTCCTCCAAAATTTCATCGCCCAATGGATCTTTTCCGATGGCGCTGATTGCATAACTTTCTGCACCCAGCAAAGAGGCATGATACACAAAATTAACCGGTGCTCCTCCGGCTTTTTTCCCGGAAGGGAGCATATCCCAAAGGAGCTCTCCAATTCCAACGATTACAGGTTTACTATTCATGTCAGTAGATTCTATTTTATTGTATTAATATGCAATTGTCGTTTTCATTTCCATATAGATTTCAACTCAGTAACCGAAGCTTCTGTTACATGAATCTGTCCATTTTCGGCAAAAAGTTCTATCAAATCGAAATCGTCTGTTGGATAAAACAGATCTGTAATAACCACCTTGTTGCCTGCGGCAAAGAATTCTACGGATGTTTTATCCACAACCATTCTCCATTCAACCGAATTTCCCTTTACAATAAAGGGGACTATATGTGTTAGGGCAAACCGTTCCGAAAAGACTTTCCCAACCGCATTTGTCCGGTCTACGTAGAAAAATGAATCAACATTATCATATCCCACCGTAATGTATTCACCTCTCGAATTCTTCAATGTAATACCATATTTGGGAGGAAATCCCATTTTTGTTTTGTCTGAAATATCAAATTTAAGCTTGATATCCACCGGTGACTTGGCAAATGCTATTTTTTCAGAAATAAGCATTGTTCCTTCAATTTTCAAATTGGCAAATTCCACCTTCTCGCCATGCAGATTTTGAATCTCTTCTACCGGTTCTGATGTAAGCAGATAGGTATCCAATTCCTTAACCAGTCCTAACTCACGGGGAAAAGTAGCGGCTCCACTCCAGTCGACACATGGTTTTTCGCCTGCATATTCCCAATTGTTCATCCATCCGATAAGGATCCTGCGGTTATCGGGGGTGTTGCTCCAGGTTACACCGGCATAATTATCCTTACCATAATCCATCCACTGCGTTTTCGATTGCGATGAAACAAATTCTTTCCCATTAAAATCACCTACAAAATACTGGGTTGCCGAACCACCGGCAGGACCGCCCGGATTGATATTCACAATAAGCACCCATTTAGTTTCGGCTGATCCGTTCACCTGCAACGGAAATAAATCCGGACATTCCCAAACACCTCCATGTTCACCGCGACCCTCTCCGAACTCACTCAGGTAAGTCCAGTCAATACAGTTTGGCGATGCATAAAATTTAATAACCTGTCCCGATGCAATACTCATAATCCATTGCTTTGTTTCTTCGTGCCAGATTACTTTAGGATCCCTGAAGTCGCGTATGCCCGGGTTTTTCACTACAGGATTCCGGTCATATTTTGTCCAGGTACGCCCTTTATCCAGACTATAAGCAATGGCTTGAGATTCTATTTCCGTAAAACGACTCTCTTTCTCTGCTTTCATGTCGTGGTAGGTAAAAAAAGCAACCAACGGAGGATTTTCCTTTGTTCCCAATCCAGATGTATTATTCAAATCGGCAATGGCGCTTCCTGAAAAGATATAACCAAGGCTATCGGGATAAATAGCGATGGGCATGTGCTCCCAATGAACAAGGTCCTTACTGATAGCATGGCCCCAATGCATGGGTCCCCAGACTGACTTTTCCGGATAGTGCTGATAAAACAGGTGGTATTCTCCTTCATAATAAACCATCCCATTGGGATCATTCATCCAATGTTGCGCAGGGGTGAAGTGGACTTGCGGACGGAATTTCTCCTGAAAATTACCCCCGTTACCTGAATTTTCCTTATCATTTGATTTTGTATGCTGACAAGCAGCCACAAAAAAGAGTAAAGAAAGCAAATAAATATATTTCATTTTCATATAGATCGTTTTTTACTTTACGTTCATATTAAGTTAAACTGTGCTTATTTTTGCAACCCTACGTTCCAGATGGACTTCATCGTGCAAATTTTCAAATCCAGCACCTCTATGTTATTTCCAAAGAACTGAAAACCGTTTGTATTATTCATATCAGCTTTTCTCTCAAATGAATAAGAATAGGCTCCGCCATCAATAAAAACCTCCACCGAAGTTTTATCGATGATAATATCTGCCTCAATTTCCATGCTGGTAAAATCATCCGGCGAATAGAACACGCCGTTCACCAAATTAAAATTCATGTCGTAATCGACTAAGGACTGACCGAATAGCTTTAACCCGGCACTGGTCGCATGCGATAATTTTAGCTTTGTTTTTATTCTCATGCATGATTCATCAGCATATGGCTTCAAATAGTTATTCGCCTGATCGATGGTTAAATTACGCCATTGCTGAACCTCTTTTTCCAGTTGATCCAATTCCGTAACCGGCTTACTGTACATCCGAATTCCATGATTCGTGGTATGTAAGGACAGCTCGACAGGTAATAACATTAACATATTGAATGGCATATCTTTGGCTTGAATACGCCCCCATCCTATCTGAATTCGTCGCCCATCTGATTCCGGTATATTGGTAAACGTTTGCGCAGCATAAGATGCTCCAGTCAGGAAATAGTGTTTTCCAGATTCGGGTGTAAACTTTTTACCATCAAACGAGCCGATCATATAAGTACCCGAAGCTCCGTACATTACCCATCTGGTAGTGTTACCTTTTCCGTCGACCGCCAATTCAAATAATTCCGGACATTCCCAAAATCCTGTGATGTGACTTTCAAATGTCCAGTCCTTCAGATTATCAGAATTATAAATTGAGTGCCCGTCGCGTTCATTCAGCACCATCACCCATTTATTTGTCGGTTTATGCCAGAAGACTTTGGGATCTCGTGTATCTTTACTATTCCATTTAGCTTTTGAATCGATTACGGGATTTTTACTGTATTTTTTCCAGCTACGTCCTTTGTCCAGGCTATAAGCTATACATTGAATTTCCTTCTCGGGATTATCGGCCGTATAAATCGCAACCAAAGCAGGGGTATCTCCTTTATTAAAACCTGCCGTATTAGTATAATCGACAACAACCGAACCAGAAAACATCGTACCATGCTCATCCGGATAAAGTGCAACAGGTAACTCTTCCCAATGTATTAAATCCCGGCTTACGGCATGCCCCCAATGCATATTTCCCCACTCACGCTCATACGGATTGTGCTGATAAAACAGGTGATATTCTCCTTCATAATAGAGCAAACCGTTTGGATCATTATTCCATCCCCGCCTACTGGAGAAATGGAATTGAGGGCGGTTTTGCTCATTGTACAAACTATCCTTTCCTGCTATCTCATTATCCTGATATAGTTGGTTTAATGTACCGTCTGGTCCGGGATATACAATAGTAACGTCTTTGTTTTTATATTCAGACATATCACAGAAAACCCAATAATCCGGCTTATCAGCAGCCAAACGGATATCGAACTTCCGCTCGGTCTTTCCATCCACCTTCATAGATAGTACATTCCTGTCTATTTGATGGGATACCGGAAGATTCAGGTATTTCTTTGTAATTTTAAGCGTAAGGCTGTCGGCCTTTATCTGGCCTGCTCCGCTAAGTAAAAGAGCTAAAACACCTAACGCAAATTGATTAGTCTTAATCATAATAAAATAGTAAAGCATTTAATAATATTGACAAGTATGATTTTAAGGCAAACCAAAATTAGTAATAAAATTGGTTTGCCTGCTATTTATTTACCATCCATAATTCTGGACATATAACTTTTTGCTAAAATTAATCTGCTGTTTGGGGATAGGGAAGTATTCATCTCTGTTTTTTGTAAATTTTGCTTCACGAAGATGTTCCCTTCTTGTTTTCTCGACAGTGAAATAGCTATTCAAATACTCAGCGGCAATTCCCCAACGTACCAGATCAAAGAAACGGACACCCTCCATTGCAAATTCCATTCTGCGTTCCCAACGTAGTGCCTGACGGGCAAAATCATTTGTCCAGGTACAATTTACTCCGGGTTGGTAGGTGCCGACTACAAACTTGCCTGTAGGATCGCCTTGTACATCTACTAAACGGGCAGTACTGTTTCCTGCTCTTTCGCGTATGGAATTGATTACAGGCAATGCCTCTGTTTCACGTCCCAGCTCAATCAGAGCCTCTGCATTCCACAACAGCACATCATCGAAGCGGATAATATCTCTGTTTTTTGAACTGGACATAAAGGGATTTACCTTTTCAAAACAAGGACAATCCGGTAAAACAACTTCCTTTAATGACATAAAAGATCCATAAACTTCAGGCTGACGGTTCCACCAGGCTTCAAAAACAAATTCAGGATTATACTTGTAAGGAAGTCCGGGGATAGCCACTGTATGATTCAATCGTGGATCAACATTGTTTTCCAACAAATCATCCGGCGTATTCAGGTTCTTACTATTAAATTCGGCAAACTTTGGCAATCCCTTATCATCAGTCTGGAAAGCATTCACCAGATTCTGAGAGGCTTGATGAAAACCGCAACAGCCATATTCAGGGTTCATCGGATAGTTTAGCATAGCTCCCCAATCCAGACGTCCGTGTAAAGTTCCATCATTTCTGGAATGTTGAACGGCGAAAACAGATTCTTTGCTGTTTTCTGTTTCACAAAGAAAATTATCAGCATAATCGGCATTTAAGGCATATTTACCCGAAGCAATTATCTCGTTAGTCAGACTAACAACCTCAGTTAGCTTTTCCTTGTTTATATTCGTTACGTTATGCTTTTCGTCTTGTTCGTAGGCTGCATACAATAAAGCCTTGGCAAGATAGGCTTTGGCCATCCACTTATTGGCACGCCCAATTTCTGCATTATTCTCTGGCAGGGTTTGAGCTGCGAAACGGAATTCTTCTATAATTTTATCCCATAGCTGCTGACTTGTAAGTTCAACATTGGAGACATTAATATACTCTTCAACCGGCACATTTTCGTCTATGTAAGGAATCTGCTTAAACAACAGTTTCAGTTCAAAATAATAATGAGCGCGCAAGAAACGCATTTCAGCAATCCGGGTCGTCTTTTTGGAAAAATCAGCCTCATCAATGGTGTTCAATCTGGCTAAGGCATTGTTTGCCCTTGAGATGTCTACATATTCTTTATACCATTTGCTATCCAACAAACCAATATCATCCCTCAGATAGGTAAATGTTTCGTAAAAGTGGAATTCCTGCATATCCCCGGTTCCGGCACCTCCTTTGTAAGCATCGCCCGAACGAAGATCTCCATAAGGCCAGGGACTGTTTGGTTCAGTATAATGATCATTTCCCAGACTTGAATAAGCTGCAATGACCATTTTCTCCACATTTTCCGGAGTATTTAGTTGTTCATTGCTTAATACACCTTTTGGATTTTCATCCAAGAACGTATCGCAGGAGAAAAGGACTGCCGACAAAGAGCAGCATGTAAGTATATATTGTATCGTTTTCATAATTCTATCAATTAAAAAGTTACATTCACACCAAAAGTCACTGAGAAAGGAATCGGATAAGACAAATTAGGAGTCTCCGGATCTACCCCGGTAAACGCATTGTCACCCCATGATTTTTTTACTGTCAGCAAATTCTGTCCCATTACATAAATTCGGGCATTTTTCATATAAACTGCCTTTAACAGATGCTCGGGAATTGTATATCCGATCTCCATATTGGCAAGTTTCAGGTAAGAAGCATTTTCAATAAAATAAGAAGAGTAACGACTTTCGTAATTATTGTCATTTAACGACAATGCCGGAATCGTTGACGAACTATTTTGAGGCGTCCAGGCATCTAATGTTCTTGTTCCATAATTATGTCCGCCAAAGAAACTTATAAAGTCAGTATATCTCTTAGCTTCATTATTCACATTATATCCTACAAGTCCATTCCAGAACATGCTGAAATCAAAGTTTTTCCAGTTAACCGCCACATTCAAACCATAAATAAAGTCGGGATCCGCCACACCTAACCAGGTTCTGTCTTCATCGTTGATTTTTCCATCCTCATTTACGTCTTTATAACGAAGTCGGCCAACCCCTTTTCCAGTTTGTACAACATGCGCATCCACCTCAGCCTGATTTTGGAAAATACCTTCTGCCACGTAACCAAACATTGAATTTAAAGGTCTCCCTAAAATAGTCTGATCGTTTCCGTTTCCAGCATACGAGTTAATAACATCTTCCGGTAATTTTACCACCTTGTTTTTATAACTTGATATGTTACCCGTGATATTTAGTCCTACTTCGCCAATTTTCTCGTTATACGAAAGAATAAACTCAAAACCCTTATTCTCAAGTGTTGCTCCATTTACCCAACGGCTACCCCCTTCTCCAATAGTCGCAATGTAAGGAGGATTGATAAGGATATCTTTCGTACTTTTTGTAAAATAATCGAACGAGCCGGAGATCTTTTGATCAAGAAATCCAAAATCCAGACCGATATTATTCTGCGTAGTAGTCTCCCATTTCAGGTCTGCATTCATCTGTTGAGTACGACGATAGCCCGATAACAAATCTCCGGTACCAGTTCCGGTTATGTCGTATGCCGTTCCATGATCGCTGTCCCATGTCGGGTCTGATCCATATAGTGCCTGGTATAAAGCAGGAGAAGCAAAATCACCAATCTCCTGGTTACCTGTTTGTCCCCATCCATAACGCAGTTTCAAATCAGACACGCCTGGAAATGCATCTTTGAAGAACGACTCTTCGCTCAATCTCCAGCCCAATGAAAATGCAGGGAATGTACCATAACGGTTGTTTGCCCCGAATCTGGAAGAGCCATCATAACGTACCGTTGCGGAAATCAGGTAACGATTATCAAAACTGTAATTAATCTTTCCAAAATAAGAAAGTAACGAATAAGCGGTTGCCGAACCTGCATTTCTTTTATTAGACTCGCCTGCGTCCAAATACATATAATCGGGATCTTCCGAAGCAAATACATCACGACCGGCCGATATAGCATTGAATGAATACTTCATCATTTCCTGACCACCCATTACGTCTATTACGTTTTTACCCAATTCGAAATTGTAACTCAATGTATTACTTAAAATCCAGTTACCTCCATAATTGGCTGAATTATCAAGCCGGTTTGTCGACTCCGACATAAAACCGGAAACATAGGTAAGCTGCATATTTCTCTGCCAGTAACCAGTATAGTCGATCCCGAACTTCGATCTGAAATGTAAATTCTTAATCACTTCAAGATCCAGGTTCACATCTCCAAACAAGCGGACCACATCTTCATGATTTTGCTTATTATCTTCAATAATACGAACCGGGTTATGTCTGTCGCTCATCCCGGCAACAGGACCACCCCAACCTCCATCCTGTGTATATACAGGAATAATAGGTTGTATTTCGTGAGTCATATTCAAAATACTTTGCGCATTAATCAGCGATTTACGCATTTTGGAAATCGAAAAATTCTCTCCGATCTTCAATTTATCATTTATCAATGAGTAGTCAGAGTTTATACGAGCAGTAAAACGATCGTATTCAGTTCCTTTTACAGTACCCAGATTGTTGAAATAGTCCAGGGAGAAAAGGGCCCGTCCTTTTTGTGTACCTGTTGAAAGTGTCACATTATAATTCTGTGTCAATCCGGTACGTCCAACTTCATCCATCCAATTTGTATTGGCCGGTTTCATTGTTTTTTGCTGATCCAGGTATTCCGGCATGATTACTTTATCAAGTGCATACCCAGAGGCGGCATCTCCGTGCCATTCAAAATTATAAACTCCAAAATTCGGATTAACGCCATCATTCATCGCGGCACGCCATTGAACCATACCTCTTTCTTCTGCATCCAGCAGATCCAATGATTTTGAATAATCCTGTGCAGTTAACGATGCCCGGAAATCAACTTTCGTTTCGTTATTCTTTCCCTTTTTAGTTGTTACAATAACAACCCCGTTTGCAGCTCTGGATCCATAAATACTGGCAGAAGAAGCATCCTTAAGTACTTGAATAGACTCTATATCTGTCGACGAAAGCTCATTCATAGATCTCTTACTTGGTACTCCGTCGATAATGTAAAGAGGATCGTTATTTCCTAATGTGCCGATACCTCGTATGCGAACTGTTGCTCCGCCGTCTGGTGCTCCACTAGATTGAATAAATACACCCGGAACCCGTCCTTGTAACGATTTCATGGCATTCCCCGTACTAATATTTTCGATATCATCCATTTTTACAACAGCTACCGATCCGGTAAGGTCTGCCTTCTTCTGGGTTGAATATCCGGTAACAACAATCTCGGACAATGCCTTCGCGTCTTCTTTTAAAATAATTTGTTTAGGAAGACCTTTAGCCGGGAGTTCTTGAGTAAGATATCCTACATAGCTAATCAGAATGACACTACCGGGTGTTACATTCAACGAAAAATTACCATCAAGGTCGGTAATAGTTCCGTTGGTGGTTCCTTTTTCAATAACAGAAGCTCCAATAATGGGGAGTTTATCAGTATCAGAAACAACAGTACCTTGAATAGGTATTTGCTGCGCAATGGACATCTGTGTCCAAAAAAACAGAGCTAAAAGCAGACTCCATTTGAAAGATTGTGACTTCATCATATTACAATTTAGAATTAATTATGGTGCAATATTAGACCATATATAAAAATTCCCTTATAAAATCTGAATCAGAAACAATCAAAATAGTTATTAAAAAGAACCAATTAATTGGTTTTATAACAATAGAAACAAGGTTGTATCATTTGTATAAGAAATAAAATAAGGCTTCTTTATCATTCTGAGATATACTCGGAGGGTGTCATATTAAAAACGGACTTAAAACACTTTGCAAAATAGGCAGGAGATGAAAAGCCTGCTCTATAAGCGACTTCACTAACAGAATATCTTTTATGATTAAGTAATGTGGCCGCCTTGCTTAACCGGAAATTCCGGAGGTAATCGACAGGCGACAAACCCGAAATCTCTTTTACTTTCCGATAGAGCTGCACGCGGGATATTCCTAATTCTTCGCTGATTTTTTCTACATTAAGATCCGTATTTTCATACGAACTGTCCAATAAATCAATAAACTTCCGCATAAATACCTCATCCAGGCTCTCTATCTTTGAATCTGTTGCAATCACGGGAATACCTCCTGCTTGCATTGTTTGCATAAATCTCTTTTGAAGCCGCTTTCTCTCTTCCAGCAAGCGGATAATCTTCACTTTCACAAAATCAATATTGAAAGGTTTCTGAATATAATCATCTGCGCCTTCAGAAATGCCAAATACCCGCTGACTGTCGTCCGTAAGTGCGGTAAGTAAAATAACCGGGATATGGGATAAATCGGCATCCGATTTAATTCTCCGGCACAATTCAAATCCATTTAATTCCGGCATCAATACATCGCTTAAAACAAGAGACACGTTTTCTGTTCTGAGAATTGCAAGTGCTTCGTTACCATTGTTCGCCTTTAAGGTTGTAAAATTTGAGGTAAATTCCGATTGAATGTATTGCAGAATATCCGGGTCATCTTCTACCAACAACACAGTATAGTTATATTTTCTTGTTAATAAATCATCCTGCAATTCCACATTCATCGTATCCGGAACCGAGTTATACAAAACATCCGGTTGTTCGACCGAACAGCAATCAATCAGATGGTCTTTGCCTTTTTGCAACTCCACAGTAAAGAGCGTGTATTCATTGGGTACGCTATCAACCACAATCTGTCCATGATGCATTTTTATGAATTCCTGTGTAAGGTGCAATCCGATTCCGGTACCCATCGATGGAGTTCCCTCCGTATAAAAACGGTCAAATATTTTATCTATTTTATCACGACTGATTCCAATTCCATTGTCGCGCACTGAGATAAAAACTTTGCCGGCATCTTCCAAAATATGAATGCCTATTTTACCTCCTGCTGGTGTAAATTTAAATGAATTGGACAAAAGATTGGTTAGCACTTTTTCCATCTTGTCCTGGTCAATCCATACTTTACATGCCGGCATTTCCGATGTAAATTCGTACGTTATCTCCTTCGATGCTGCCATGTCTTCGAAAAGAGACTTCACGTTTTCCGTAAAGGAAACTAAGTCGACCTGACTAATATTCAGCCCCATCTTATTGTTTTCAATCTTGCGAAAATCTAACAATTGATTGATCACACGCATCAATCTGTCGGCATTCTTCTTCATCAGCTTCAAATCGGTAAGCATCGGAGATTCGGGGGCCGACTTTAACCATTTTTCAAGCGGACCTACAATCAATGTAAGCGGAGTACGAACCTCGTGCGATACATTCGTGAAGAACTGGAGTTTCTGAGCTGTAACCTGTTCTATTTTCTCATTCAGGCAAATCAGTTTTTGCTGTTGTTCTTCCGATTCCCGGTTTTTGATATGAAGCTGTATATTCTTTTTGCTAATTTTTCGGTTTATATAAAATATGTAGATCACAAAAAACAACAGTAATGCGAGTAAAGATAGTATCACGAAGAGTGAATGACGCAACATACTGAATTTCTGGAACAACATATCAATATTTCTTTTTTGTTGTTCAATTCTATTTTGATAGTTGATTAACTGATCCGACTGCAATAACAATGTTCTGGCTGTGTTTTTTTCTACAACAGCCGTATTTAATATATACTTCTTTTCCGTTTGTTCTTTATTCAAGATCTTCATGGCGACACGTATTACCTGATCGCCTCCTGTGGGATATAGAAAAGAGGCTGTTAACAGTCCATTTGCCACAGCTTCGAGTCCTGCGCCTTTTCCGAAAGCCGCATCAACGCCAAGAAATATAATTTTTGAAGCCAACGCCGAATCTCTCTCATAGATAGCTTCCCTTGCTCCCAGGGCCATAACATCATTATGGGCATAAACCAAATCAATGTCTTCAAAATTTTCTAATTGGGATACTTCTTTCTTAGCTACGCCTCTCCGCCAGTTCCCAACCACCGTCTTAATATTTACATTCTTCTTTTTAAGTCCGTTTATAAAGCCCAAATGCCTTTCCTGCGCCGGAGAAGACAGTTTGGTGCCCCACACTTCGGCGATAGTTGCATTTTCAGGAAGGAAAGAACTTGCGTATTCGCCCGCTATCCGGCCGATCTCGTAACTATCCCCTCCAACATACGTTGTATATTCGTCGGAACCGATTTTCCGATCAACAATAATTGTAGGAATCCCTTTTCTATAAGCTTCAACGGCAATGGGCGTTATGGAGTCCGATTGATTTGGTGAAATGATAAGCACATCCACTTTTTGGTCGATGAATTGCTGAATTTGTTCAATCTGGGTTTTATTGCTTTCCTTGGCATCTGCAATTACGATTCGTATGTTATTATAGTTGGAAGCCTCAATATTCATCTCCAACAGCATGGCCTGGCGCCAAACATCATCCATCATACACTGCGAAAAGGCAATCACATACGGTTCCTCCTCCTTTACATCGGAACAGGAAAAGAAGAATGGACAAAGCATTAGCAGATAAACAAACGGATTTTTCATAATTCTGTAGAAAGTAATTATACAAATATAAAAAAAAGAAGCTCACAGACGAGCAATATTAATGTTAATAAAGGCATGACCTGCAAATTTAGTGTCAGCAGCCTTTGGTGAATAGGAAATTTGATACAAAGTCGTGTACAAATGATTCAAATTATATTTCGAAAAGGATTTCCATTCACGATCTGACTTACTTCTATTGGATAAATTGCTTATATTCCGAAGGCAGCTCCTTGATGTTTTTTATCTGTATCTCCTTGTAAAATACTTCGGCTGCCTCGCTTTGCAACTGAATTTTTCCTTTTGTAAGGGGTTTAAGATCCTTGCCGTCTTTATAAACCGATCCCGAGAGAGCCATCACTACATGGCCATTTACAATATGGATACTTTTATCCCCAAAACAGATTAGCTCAATGGTGTTCCAGTCGCCAACTTTCTCGCGATCCTCGCTAAACTGCACAAATCCGCCCCGGGTCCCATCAGCACCCATATAGGTAGCAATACCATTCGGATCGAAGTTAGCCTTTTCATTATTGGCTTCCGGGTCGTGCATTTTAATAGTTGCTCCGGTATTGGCAATACGCCAGTAATCGCCAAATCCACCCTCCATCACCTGAAACTCGTGAGACTGCATCCACGAACGCCAGTAGTCCACTCCACATTCGCCGTGCGAATGATAAAGCAATCCCGAATCCATCGGTTCATTCAGGCGAGGGTTCCACTTCTTTGTACCAAACTTAACCTTCATCTTTAAATGATAATTCTCAAATGCCTGTTTAGTATAGACACATCCATATATCTCGCCACTGATTCTTAATACAGGAATCCCATCCTGTTCAATCACAGAAAAAACATTCTTTACATTTTTGTTATATCCGATGGGTTGGATAGGATTACCGGCTTCATCCAGGGGCTTTTCACCATGATAACCTGGTTTATGCTCGAAACTCATATACATTTCCCATTGCGTAAGATCCTTATCCAGCAAGGATGTCCATTCTTCTTTTGGACTGAAAGAGCAAAAACAGCTCAATAAAACACAAACAACAGCCGTTTTCAAGATTTTTACATTCATGATTCTTAAAATAATATGGTTACTAGTGGTTCGATAATTTACT
>JAGPJL010000179.1 GCA_018054455.1 Parabacteroides sp. | reverse complement strand
TGTCATTTCTATCTGTTACATCTGTTTTTTCTGAAGAATTATGTATGCCGACAGCCTGGGTGTCTTGAGTGATAATTCCTAATGCAGCGCCGGCTGCCATTGTTTTTACAAAATCCCGTCTTTCCATAAAGTATTAGTTGCTATTTGTTTAAATTAGTTTTTTGTGTAATTTTTTCTGAATTGTTATCCATACGGATTCAAAGAAATTATCCTTTGTTCAATATCAAAACAGCCTATTCTATTTTGCAGATAGAATATTCGATATGATGTTGCAAAAATAAGGTTCTTTTTTGAAAACAAGAAGAATAGCTTTTGTCCAATTCATAAATAATTATCTTAATCTGAAGATCAAATAACGGAAAGCAAAAGAACAATCCCTATATATAGCTATTTTGATCCTCAGAATACCTAAATAAGGCGATTTATGACTGCAATTATATTATTTTACTTTGCATAAGAATTTTTAAGGTAAAATAAACATGTTATGAGTAAATTATGTTTGAGCATTTTAATAGTGTTGTGTAATTCTTTAGTATCATTCGCTGGCGAAATAAAAGGAGTCGTATATAATCAGGCCGGCGAACGTATGGAATATGTAACGATCCAGGTAAAGGGAACAAATAAAGGGGAAACGACCGATGATCAAGGGAGATTCAGTATCCATAACATAAAAAAAGGGTATTATACGCTGGTTTTCTCTTCAGTAAGCTACGCAAACAAAGAATTGAATGTGTCGCTTACAACAGATAATAGCGTTGTTAATTTAGACAACGTTATTATGGAATCAAGCACGCAGGAACTGGGCGAAATTGTTGTTACAGGCAATGGAAGTAAATACAATTCACGTGATATATCCAATACAATCCGCCTTGGAGAACCGTTGATTAAGATCCCGCAGAACGTACAGATTGTGAATTCTCAGATTATGGCCGATCAGCAGATTACGAGTATGAGCGACGGGATTATCCGCAATGTAAGCGGTGTTTCAAAACTGGAGCACTGGGGAGACTCTTACACGCGGGTAAACATGCGTGGTTCGCGTGCAGCCGCATTTCGTGAAGGAATGAATGTTACCAGTTCGTGGGGGCCTCTTACTGAAGATATGAGCTACGTAGATCGTGTTGAATTTATTAAAGGTCCGGCCGGATTCATGATGTCCAACGGAGAACCAAGCGGTATATATAATGTTGTAACTAAAAAACCTACAGGACAGACCAAAGGTGAAACTACGTTTACCTACGGGAGTTACGATTTCTATCGTGCAACAATTGATCTGGATGGGAAACTAAATGATAGCGGAAAGTTGCTTTATCGGTTCAATGCGATGGGACAGTCTACCAACTCTCACCGCGCTTACGAATTTGCCAAAAGATACAGCATCGCTCCGGTAGTAAGCTATCAGTTGGATAAAGACACCAAATTAACAGCAGAGTATAATTTCCAATATATGCAATCGTCCAATATTGGCTCATATTATAACTTCTCAGCCGGCGGATACGCGACACTTCCTCAAGATTTCTCAATGTTGGAGCCAGGAATGGAGCCTACAAAAATTAATGACCATACCCTGATATTGAATCTTCAGCATAACTTTAGCAGTGACTGGAAACTTACAGCGCAGACGGCTTACTTCAACTATAACAGACAGGGTAGTTCAATGTGGCCCGCATCTCTTGATCAGAAGGGGAATATGGTACGATATGTAAGTATAGGTGATGCGATAAATGAAATGAAGTTTGGACAATTATTTGTGAATGGTAAAGCTCAGACCGGAAATGTGAGTCACCGAATTCTGGCCGGGTTCGATGCAGGCGACAAACATGCCTGGTACGACTGGAGCCAAATGCACTATCTGGATTCAACAAATACCTATAACATATACAATACCAGCTATGTACCGGGTAAACCGTATTACGGTTATCCTAAATTTGACCGTACAAAAAGCTTGAAAGAGCGTGCTAACAACACACAGGTAAGTCAATCGTATGTAGGTATTTACGTGCAGGACGAATTAGGGTTTTTCAATGATATGCTTCGCCTTACGCTTGCCGGACGCTACACGTATGTGGAAGACAGTTCATACGGAACAACCCGTACCGAAGAAAAGCACTTTTCTCCGCGTACTGCTCTAAGTTTTTCGCCAGATGATAATACAACGATTTACGCAATGTATGATCAAACATTTAATCCACAAATGGGAACCTTACGGAACGGAAAGAAAGTTGATCCGATTACCGGGAATAACTGGGAATTGGGAGTTAAACGAAATTGGTTTAACAACCGTTGGACAACAAGTATCGGACTCTATCAGATTCTTAAAAACAATGAAACTTCCGGCGATCCGGATAATACGGCCCAGGAAATGTTCTTAATTCAGACGGGACAATCTAAATCAAAAGGGATTGAAGTAGATATTCAGGGTGAAATTATAAAGAATCTTAGTGTAATTGCCAACTATGCCTATACGGATTATGTAGTAAGTAAATCAGAAAATGTAAATCAGCCAGTTGGAACTCGTCTTCCCGGTTACGCTAAGCATGCATTTAATATCTGGTTAAAATATAAAATTACCGAAGGAGCTCTGAACGGATTCAGCGTATCTGCCGGGCAATCTTCACAAATTGACCGTAGCACATGGAACTGGGGCAGTGTGTCTAATAATACGAAGTCGTTGCCTGATTATTTCCGCTTCGATGCAGCATTGGGGTGGAGAAAAGAGAACCTAAACATCGCGCTAAACGTTTATAATATATTAGACCGCTATCTGTATAGTGGAGCTCCTTATCAGGGATTCTACTACTGGCAATCGGAAGCTCCACGAAACTTCAGATTAAGCATTGGGTATAGCTTCTAATCATAACAACGCTTTTGTATGAAATATTCGGTTAGATCAATCTTTCGTAAAGTCCATCTGTGGTTAGGGATGCTTTCGGGCATCGTAATTTTTATCGTAGCCATAACAGGATGTATTTACGCTTTTCAGGATGAAATTAAAGACATATTTCGCCCATCGCTACGCGTAGAGGCAACCGGAAAGCCTTTTCTATCACCCGAAGAGCTGAAAGAAAAAGCTACCGCTTATGTTTTTGTTACTCCGGCAGATAGCAGTAATGCTATCTACGGAGTTATGTATAATACCTTCGATAAAGCTGCGGTATTAGGTTGCAACTTTACCGATTCCGGCTACACCACTCTTTATGTTAATCCATACAATGGGGAGCTTATTCACAAGGAATCTTTTAATAACGATTTCTTCCGTATAGCACTGGCCGGTCATAGAGGCCTATGGCTCCCAAACCCTATCGGAAAACAAATTGTTGGTTGGAGTGTATGGATATTTGTTATTGTATTGCTTTCGGGATTAATTCTGTGGATTCCTAAAAAATGGAATAAGAAATCAATCGCTACCGGATTAAAAATTAAATGGAAAGCGCCGTTCACCCGGGTAAACTACGATTTACACAATGTGTTGGGTTTTTACACCGCCATATTTGCATTGATCATAGCGCTGACGGGATTAACCTGGAGTTTTGAATGGTTTTCAAAATCCTATTACAGCCTCATCACCGGAGGAAAAGAATTCAAAAAATGGGAACCCGCTTTATCGGATACAACTCTCACAAGCCTTGAAGGCAATACTTCCGGACTTTTATGGGAACAGATGAAAAGAGAATATCCCATCGGGAGTAAAGGATCTTTCAGATTCGATTATCCAAAAACCAAATCGGATGCTTTTATGGTGTGTTACAATCCCAGCAATGTGACCTATTATACCCGTGAGTACCGTTTTTTTGATCAATCCAGTTTGCAGGAGCTTAACGGAGGAGGAAGTTATGGACTTAATGCGAAAGAGATAACTTCTGGTGATAAGTTATTCAGGATGTCTTACGATTTACACTCAGGTTCCATATTCGGACTTCCAGGCAGGATATTAGCTTTTTTAGTCAGCCTTGTTATCGCTTCTTTACCTATAACCGGAGTTATTATATGGTGGCGCAAAAAAAAGAAGAAGCGTAAATGATTATTCCAAAATTACCAGAACAGAGTAATAAGCTGAGAATATACTTACAAGGAACTGTTTTAAAATAATTAAAACAGTTCCTTGTTTTTTTATTTAATCTTTGGGGCCAGAACAACTAAGTACATGACACAAATTGTTAGAACAATTACCGCGCCGATCTGTCCCGATAAGGCATCGGAAGCAATACCCATCAACAAGGGGAAGACAGCTCCTCC
>JAGPJL010000178.1 GCA_018054455.1 Parabacteroides sp. | reverse complement strand
CCTTGAACTCAAAAGAGGGGTTGCCGTCTTCGTCTGTAGTACGAAGGACGTAAAGTTGTGCCGTTTCGTAGTTCCCGCCATTTACGATGGTTACAAGGGTGTCTGCAGAAGCAGTTGTGGATTTATAGTAAATGCAGTTCAGCGTGTCATTACCGGATATGTTTGTGAGATAAGCCGTTTTGGCACGTCGGGGGTTGTTTTGCCAGGCCTGACCCGGACCGTATTGCTCCAGAACACGGTTTAAGGGAGAGGACTCATAAACAGGAAGGGTATAAGGTTTGATCTCTCTGGGATAACTGCCGGAGGCATAGATCCTCAACGTATTCAAAGGTACAAAAGAACCATTATTACCGGATACGGAAGCAGGAAGCCATTTTTTAGACTCACGCCCCACTTCATCGTATTCCTGATAGTCTGCCAAGTCGGCACCTGATGGGCTAAAGCCTTTCTGTACTGTCTGGACAGGACGGCCCAAACCGTAATAAATAAGCTATCTGATCCAGATACAAAGTGCCGGTATCATTGGTATACGTGCGAGTTAAGATGTACTACTCGGTTAAGGATTGAGCATATACCCCCGAAAAAGGATGAATCCCGAAAGAATCACAATCCATAGGGATGAAAGATTTACTGGACGGAAAAGCAAACTTCTGACAAATTATTTATTGTGCTTAAACACAATTACTATGATTCATTTAAATTGTGCTTTAAAACAAACAACCCTGCTACAGGTTTGTCGTAGCAGGATTGTTGTTGAAGTAGATAAATTTTTATCGTAATTCCCATTGAAAATAATTATCCTTTATTACGCCATTTTTAAAAGGTATTTTCACAATAATTTTATCATCTTTAAACACCAATACTTCCGAAACAATTTTCCAATTATTATTTACCCAAAAGTATGGTTTATTGCAAATTGTATACGTGGGGAAAAATTTATTGTCAATATTAGCAGTAAATAAAGACGATTTTTCACAATTATATATCCTATCATTCAATGAGTTGTCAACCTTTCTGCTTTCTCCGGTTGATAGATCAATAGAATAACCCTCCGTTCTTTCATCCGTAATGAATTTATAATATATCACCTTATCATTGCTTAGTGCGTAGCCATCACATTTGTTTGAGATTAACTTGAATTCGAAATTCTTACTATCAATGGTGTACAATTTATCTTGAACAGAAAAAACAAAGAAATTATTCGAAGTATCCAAGATTGGAGTTACTCCTTCCATTTCCATTTCATTGACTTTAATCTTCCGACTAAAAACAATTTGTTTTCTACCATTTAGTATTTTGACAGATAGTTCTTTTGTTTTAAAGTTAATTTGAGTCAACAATAAGATTGAAGTATTTTTACAGTAACTAACCCCAATAATATTCATGCCTTTGTTAGCCTTATAGTATATAGCTTTACTTTTTGATTTCAAGTCCCAAAGCATTAAATTCGAGCCGTTTATGTATAATATCGCTGTGTCAGACATATTAACGCATTTGTTTTTTGATTCTTTTCCAAGCACTATCCTTTCATTGCTATTTAAATTTATAGCTTTAATTGCAAAGGCCGAATCTTCAGAATCTATTTGTTCATTTCCCATATAGATTATATACTGATTAGCTCTACAAACAAAGATGCCAGACTCTACATGAACCTTATTATTCAACTGGGAATAAACACATACTATGTTTACAAAACAATGCAGAGTAAATAATAAATATTTTTTCATATCTTACCTTCTTTTTGTCGATGCGTGTATATGATTATCATGTCCTGATATAGGAAATTTATTACCTACTTTCTCTTGTACATTAGGACCATAGTTTTCTCTCAAGTTTGGATTTGTTTTCATTCCATTCTGAATACATCCACTTGATTATGTGAACTTGAGTTCCTTACTAAATTAGCTTCATTGACACCAATAATAAGTAGACCTACAGCATCTTTGGATAAAGCTTTGTCCCCATTACCACCAGTCAGACTGTTACAATTAAATACTGCGTTAACTTCGGTACCGTCATCTGTAACAAATGTCTTCGGTATATACTGACCACCTTCAACATTAAATCTTGAACTAACATCAGAGACCTTTGTTACTTCATTTTGATTATCATCTATTCGTATGTCATCCTTATAGCTACTATATGTTTCACCAATATTTCTATAAGTTTGGCCATTATACGAAAAAGAATTGGCATTCCCTTCTTGCCAAAAAGTAGCACCAGATTTATCATGCTGATACCAATCCCTCCCATCAAAGTCCTCTTTCGGTATCCAGCTCCTTACCGTTGTACTTGTAAGGCTGCTAACTGGTTGCGGAACCCTCAGCAAAAGACATCCCAAACGGATAATAGTGACTACTCAGAACAACACTGCCATTTGCACTGACTATCACACGATTATTACCCAAATGATCCGTCAAGTACAAATAGTATGTGCCGTTTTCAATTTCCGTCTGTCGGCTGCATACGTATATGTATTCGTGGCAGAAGAAATCTTAAGCGTCTGCAGCAAATTTAATACATTATATGAGATTTCGGTTATACTTTTATTATAATCTTTTTCTAAAAAAATATCAATATGAAGTTTTACACAAGTATATGATAATTAAATTCATACTTTTTTTTATTGATTTACATTACCCTTGAATTCTCTATAGACATAATTGTCATTGATATAGATATAAATACTCAAGTACTCATAGAGAAGATGCACAAAGACACAAGAGTTATCATATAACTGCTTTACGAAAAAAAAATCCCCAAGGCGAACTGGCAAAGTTGATAAATACTTCTACTTCGGTTATTGGAAGGTACGAACGGGACGAAATGGCCCCTTCCATTGAGGCTGTAAGGAAAATAGCAAAGATTCTCAGCAGTACGGTTGGTTATTTGTTAGACGAGACCGAACAAGAAAACTTGTTTAAAGCCCCCAGCATACATAAAAGGCTCAATGAAATTGAGAAAATGGAAAGGAAAACAAGAACCATATCCTTTATGCTATTGATGCCTTTACAAAAAGTGTAAAACTTAAAAATATTGCTGCTCTAAAAATCAAAAAGCTGGCCAAATCTGGGCTTTAGCTTTAGTTTTGACACAATGGATATACCAACTTGAGATAAAATAACTTGCTGTATTCTATCTGCATATTAAAATACACCGGAGAATTCTGCTTAACATGATACCTATTTGTACTGATAAGAGCTAGCACAAACCGAACTCCTTCTGGATATTCATATACCTCTAACCCATTTATTTCAATAGAAGATTTCTCTAATTTACAACCTCCATTATCTGGATAAATTAATGTCTTTGAGACACCTTCATCTAAGTCTATATATATATCAAAACCAAGAATAAAGACATCAGGTTCCATAAAAAAATCTATTTTACCATCATACGATTTAAGCTTCTCATTTGATAATACAAACATACCACCATATTTTTCTGAAAATACTCTAACCGGTGATTCTATTAGAATGGTATCGACTATATAAAACTCTTTATAATTAGTCTCTCCTTTATAGCTAATATCATACAACACTCTACTACAAGAGCACAAAAGAATAACTACAAAACCAAATATTAGATTTCTCATAACTATTTTACTCTACCTTTCCCCATAGCCTCCGGCTCCATCTGTATTGCTCACATAATTCACTTTCCCTTTCACCGGGTTTATAATAGTTGCTTTCACATCTGACTCGTTTGTATTATTTAAGATTGTTGGCAGTACAATGATAAGGACTTAAGTTCGGGTATTTCTCCACCAACGGATCCAGCATATTAAACCTCCCCAATGCAGGATCCATATACCTAGCAGAATAATCATAAAAATTAAGCCCTCTTTCCGTATCCAGTTCCTTATCGTTGTACTTGTAAGGCTGCTGGCTGGTTGCGGAACCTTCAGCAAAAGACATCCCGAACGGATAATAATGATTACTCTGAATAATACTTCCACCGGCACTGGCCATCACACGATTATTACCCAAATGATCAGTTAGATAGAAATAGTAAGTGCCGTTTTCAATTTCTGTCCGTCGGCTGCATACGTGTATGTATTCGTGGCAGAAGAAATCTTAAGCGTCTGCGGCAAATTTAATACATTATATGAGATTTCGCTTATACTTTTATTATAATCTTTTATCAGGTTGCCATTTTTATAGTAAAGGTATTCTGTTGCAAAGTTAGCTATATCCCATTTGTGTTGGTCATTCAGTCTATCAGTACTGTAAATCGGCAGGAAGCC
>JAGPJL010000177.1 GCA_018054455.1 Parabacteroides sp. | reverse complement strand
GACACTAAAACAGATAAAGGATGAATAGAAGTCTCCGATGCGGTAATCCAAAACCATAAACGGGGCGTTTGCTAAAGGTAGGCGGCTTTTCAAAGATATATGATTGAAGAATCAAAGATATATCTTTGGAGATTGAAAGATATATCTTTACAAATGAAAAGATATATGAAAGTGAAATGACATTGTTTATCTTTGACAAAAATTTGAACACAGCTTATGAACGATACACAACTTCAGTCCGAAACGATAAGCTACCTTCGGTTTCCTCTGATTGTGGCGGTCATACTTATTCATTCATCCATTTCTCCCGGAACAATTAATTGGTTGATGGGAACCTATGGAGAATTCGGACATGGCACCTACGATTCGGTAAGCTTTCTGATTTCTGACGTGATAGCCAGAATGGCGGTGCCTGTTTTCTTTCTTAGTTCTGGTTTTCTTTTCTTCTATAATACAAAGGAATGGAACAGTGAAACTTATGGATACAAAGTGAAGCGGCGTATTAAATCACTAGTCCTTCCTTACCTATTTTGGTGTGGTTTAACATTGCTGATCTATTTCCTGGTACAGAGCAAACCGTCGGGAGCTGCGATGTTTTCGGTAAAGGATCTTCCAATTCGTGATTATGGGGTAACGGATTTTCTTAACGCATTTTGGGCTACTCCTAAAGAAGGGGTTCCTCTGTTGTATCCGTTTTGGTTTATTCGTGATTTGATAGTCGTATGCCTGTTTTCGCCCCTTGTCTGGTGGGCGGTTCGTTATCTGAAAGTAGCAGGGGTGCTTGCCCTGGGATGTTGTTGGTTCTTTGATCTGTTTGGTATGCCGGGATTCAGTCCAGTCACGTTCTTCTTTTTCAGTCTCGGAGCCTACTTTAGTATTCATCGTATCAATATGGTGGCGACCATTCAAAAACTTACCTATTGGCCGTTACTTCTTTATCCGATACTTGCTATAGCAGACCTGATTACGATGAAGTATCCATTCCATGCCTACCTTCACAATCTCGGTATTCTTTTGGGAATAGCTTGTATGATTAACTTAGTATCATCCGGACTAAAGAATAACCGGATACATACATCCGCCTTTTTGTCCAATGCAAGTTTTTTTGTTTTCTCCATCCATGAGCCGGCACTTAAATTCATAAAGAAACTACTGATTTACCTGATAGAACCTCAGCACGAAATATCGCTTTTTGTGATTTATCTTTTGCCAATGATCGTGATCGTTGGCTTAGCTTTATCTATTTATTATTTGATGCTGAGGCTCTTTCCCGGTTTCCTGCGCTTTGTTTCCGGAGGGAGGTAACGCTGGCAGGATATTTATTTTTTAGTTCCAAGCCAGGTAGCCTTATGCCAAATGGATTCGAGCGGACCCTGACGATGGTTTTTCATCCACCATGCGCTGAAGAATCCTTGCACAATTCCTAAAGCAATGCCTATTCCAAGGCTATAAGTAGCGCCGGTGTATTGATACAAACCCAACCCAAACCCGTAATAGATAAACGAACCCAGAATGGATTGAATGATGTAGTTCGATAAGCTCATGCAGCCAATGGGTGAAAAAATATTCAGTGCACGGCTAAAGACACGCGTTTGGAAAAGCAATACAAAACCGGAAACCAGCACAAGCATAAATGCAATATTTGACCAGGAAGATACAATGGTAAGCAAGGGTCTCCGCATGGCTTCACTTTCAAACCAGGTGCTTACTCCATTTTTAGCCAAATAAAGAGGGGCAAAAGCAATAGCGGAGAATATCAGAACATTTATCCAGAACTTTTTATTTTCAGGTGTTTCCTTAAACCGATTGCTGCGTCCGGCCAACATGCCAAGCATGAACAGCGACAATGTTTGAAACACACGTCCGCTTTCCCATGTCCAATTCAAAACAGCTATCCTTCCATTCGTTAAATTACCAGCCAAGGTGTTTACGAAAGAATCACCCGTTATGTAATCTCCCATCTTTCCAAAATAAGCCCACGACACAGGATCGGATACCTTCATTTCCGGATGCTGGATGGCTGTAAAGAAATTCACCCATTCGTATGGCTGAAGCATAAAGAATGCAGCAATACCCAACACCCATTTGTTGCTAAGTCTGGCAACCGGAATCAAACCGAATCCGATAATCGCATACGTAGTAAGAATATCACCTTGATAAAAAGCAGAGTTGATAATACCGAAACCAAGTAAAAGAAGTAATCTCCAGGCAAATCTGCCCCTGAAATCCTTGCCGATCTTCTCTTGGTTATGTGATTGAATAAAGAATGTTAATCCAAAAAGCAAAGCAAAGATAGCATACGATTTACCTGCAAAAAGGAAAAAGACACAATCCCATACCCCTTTATCCAGGGCTTTTATCCAGGGAGCAAAATTTGCAGGTTCAAAGTAAAAGTCGAAATGTTCAAGATTATGAATAAGCATAATCGAAATAATAGCAAAACCTCTCAAGGCATCAACGACATGTAGTCGTGAGGAATTCTGATTCATTAGTACGTAGATTTTTATTAGTAACCTTTTCGGGGGCCAAAGATAACATAACATATATGATATTTATTATCCTGCTTACTAAAAAATAAATGGATGGTAATCTTAAAGAATAGGAGTGTAAAAAAGAACAGCTATCTTTGCAAGGAATGTGTGTAAGGAATAGCATTATGTTGTATTAATTTTATTTATATGAGAAACCACGTAGTATTATTGATCTTAAGTTTTGTCTTATTTTCTGCCTATGCAGGAGCTAAAGAACCTGTTAATGACCGCAAGCAGCTCAGTCTGGCAGGCGAATGGAAGAGTTCGTTGGGTATGTGTATGTTACCGGGAACTACCGATGAGAATAAATTAGGAAGTGGCGAACATTCAAAAACAACAACATTTCAGCTTACCAGGACCTATCCTTATACCGGAATGGTTGAGTATACCCGTGAAGTGGATATTCCGGTCTCATTCAAAGGAAAGCATCTTTCGTTAGTGATGGAACGTACCAAGCCAAGTACCTTGTGGATAGATGGCGACAGCATCGGTTCATTGGGTCACATTTATGCGCCACATGTTTACGAATTACCGGCGAATCTTACATCCGGCAAACATCTGATTAAAATCCGAATTGACAATTCCACCAATTCTGTACCAAAGGATATCCAGGGCTCTCATGCCTGGACAGACGGAACGCAGACTAACTGGAATGGAATAGTGGGCAACTTCTATATTGAAGCCGCAAATCATACCTATATCAATAATGTACAGGTCTATCCTCAGGTTAAAGATAAAAAGGCTTTGGTTCGTGTAAAGATAAAGTCAGACAAAGGTGGTAAAGCAACTATATGGATAAATGGCAAGGCATGGAACACTCCAGAGGACAGATCCCTGAGACAACAGAAATTTCAGGTAAAGGTGAAAGCCGGCGAAAATCAATATGAATTGTTACTTGATATGGGAAATGATCCCCTTCTTTGGAGCGAGTTTCATCCTGCACTGTATAGGTTGAATATAACCATTCGTAAGGATAAAGAACTGGACAATCAGGTGGTGAATTTCGGAATGCGTGAGTTTTCAACGATTGGCACTCAATTTGCCATTAATGGATTCAAAACTTTTCTGCGTGGTAAGCACGACGCTTGTGTATTTCCTCTTACCGGTTATGCTCCCATGGATGTAGAGGCATGGCGGAAAGTATTTCAGATAGCCAAAAGTTATGGCATCAACCATTATCGTTGTCATTCTTATACACCACCGCGTGCCGCTTTCGAGGCTGCAGATATAGAAGGCATCTATTTTCATGTTGAGTTACCATTGTGGGGTAGCATTAAACCCGAGAAAAAGGAACTGAACGATTTCCTGGTACGCGAGGGGAGGATGATATTGGATTCTTTTGGCAATCACCCCTCTTTTATGATGCTTGGATTGGGTAATGAACTGAATGGCGACCAACAGTTGATGAGCCAATGGGTAGCCGATTTTCGTATCCGGGATTCGCGTCATTTGTATTCTTACGGTTCCAATAATAACCTTGGATGGGCTGGTCCCCAGGAGGGCGAAGACTTTTTGGTTACTTGTCGTGTTGGAGGCGGCGAAGGATACAGCACGCATACCCGGACCTCTTTTGCTTTTGTCGATGCCGAAAAGGGAGGTATCCTTAACAATACACGTCCATCCACTACCGGTACTTATTCGGGAGCCATTTCCCGAAGCAAAGTGCCTGTGATTAGCCACGAAAGTTGTCAGTTTCAAATCTATCCCGATTACAGTGAGATCAAGAAGTATACAGG
>JAGPJL010000176.1 GCA_018054455.1 Parabacteroides sp. | reverse complement strand
CATTTAAAAGAAAATTGTATGGAACTTATTAATTGGACCGTTGATTTCTTATTACACATCGATCAGTATCTGGCGGTGTGGGCAGAACAATACGGAATATGGATCTATGCAATTTTGTTTATGATTCTTTTTTGTGAAACAGCTTTCTTTTTCATGCCTTTTTTGCCGGGAGATTCGGTTTTGTTCGTTGCCGGTACATTGGCTGCTATTTATTCGAAGACAATTAATGTTCATTACCTGGTTATTATACTTATTATAGCAGCCATTCTTGGGAACCAGGTTAATTATTTGATAGGACGCTATCTGGGAGATAAGATCTTCAGTAATCCTAATTCAAAATTCTTTAAAAGGTCTTACTTAGTAAAGACCCATGTTTTTTTTAAACATCATGGGAAAAAAACAATCGTATTATCCAGATTTGTACCTATAATACGCACGTTTGCCCCACTGGTGGCAGGTATGGGCAAAATGAATCCTCACTTCTTCTTTGCCTCAAACGTATTGGGAGGCATTATCTGGGTAACCATATTTCTCTACTTAGGGTACTTGTTTGGTACCTTACCAGTCGTGCGAAACAACCTTCAGCTAATCATCGTAATGATTATTCTGATCTCTGTCGTCCCCGCATTTTTCGAATTTAGGAAAAAGAATAATTAGCGGATCCGTATTTTTTTAGTCACTACATTTTGGACTGTTTCTACAACCACCAGATAGTATCCCGAAGGTACACCACTAACGGATAGTTCGTCTGTAGATGTATCTTTTCGGATATATTGAATTCCTTGCATGTTAATCAACTTGATAGTCCGGATGTTTTCTCCTTTTATTTTAAGTACACCGTTACGAGGAACCGGGTTTGGATAGACAGAAACTGGATTAACCTGTAGTGTTTCAACGTCGGTATATAGTGTGCCGTCCATAAATGCAAGTCGTTCTTTGATCCAATCTTTGATGTAGTTTATTTCTTCAGTATAGGATAAAGCTACAAACTTGTTTGGCCATACCCACTGCCCCCATCTTGGCCAGGCAAGGGCGTTTCTGTACTGAGCGTCTTCTTTGTTCAGGTTGTTAGTCAACGAATCTACCACGTGCATAATATTGGCTTCGGAATAGTTTGTGTTTCTGTAGGTAGTCCACCGGGTTTTCATCTCCTGAACGAAATCCGGATCGCTCAATAACCTTTGCCACCAGAAAGGAATCAGCTGACCTTCATTGGGAGCAATGTCATTCATTTTATAGGCCCAGCTTCGGGTATTCCAGCCATCATTGTAATCTGCATTTCCAAATCCCAGATTGAAATCCCACAGAGACATTTTAAAACGTGGATCTATGCTGTCGCGGTGTTTGTATAGACTGGTGCTCAACCTGTATCCATCTACATTTCTGGCAAATTCGGTCGACAGCATATAATCAATAAACGAAGTAACATCGATGTATTTTCTGTATCCGTTTTGTTTATCTTTATAGGTTTCGGCAGCAAGCGAATTTTCGAATGCATCGATTCTACCCCGCAGAAAGTCTTTTTGTTCTCTGGTGAGATCCGCATATTCGGGGTGCTTGTATTGATAGGAGATTGTTTTACCGTAAATTTTTAAACCGGATGAGTATTCAGGCAGATACTTTGATGTGTAGACCACCTCATCGTCCCGATCCACTTCCACATGATAACCTCCGGTAAGATCATCGCCGGTGATTCCGGGTTTAGGAATATTCAATCTGTTTACACCTTGTCTTACCCGTTCACTCAAAACATATACCCCATAGTAAGTACCGTCTAAAACCACTTCGCAGTGTACCCCGGTTGGAACATATTCAAAGTAGGGTTTTGCGAGTTGGAACGTTAATACATCGCGGATAAGACTCTTGTCGGAGTAGGGGGCAAGCAAACACCAGTCACTGTCGGCTCCCATACCTAAAAGAGCTACTTCTTGTTTTTTGCCACTTTCATTTTCGGGTCTGAAAGAATAGGGCTTTTTATCTGAATTATAAAAAGACGAATTACCTCTGTACTTGATGCCTATTCTGCCTTTATAGGCAGTTTTCTGACTGGGATGAGCCAGTGTGTCGGCATAGTTAAGCTCGCCTTCGCCATTATAAATAATCATCATACGAGCCGCAATCCGATCGTCTTTGAGAATCATGGCATTGCCTGTATTGATAAATACAATTGGAAGGTTTGTTTGCGACAGATTAACGTACTGGTTGGTAGGTTTATAGTTACCTACCTGTTGCGAAAAAACCTGGAAACACAAGAAAAAAGAGAATACTAACAACGTAATTGGTCTCATAAATGTAGAACTTAAATAAAAGGATGTGTAAATGTAGGTATAAATTTTATGATTAAGGTTATTTGTGATAAATAAGTTAGGTTGATTGTATGAAATAAGAAGGGCAGTCTTTGAATTATCAAGACTGCCCCTTAATTATGTCTGTAAAATAGAATAAGGAAATCGGGTATTATCTTTTTCCCCAATCGTTTCCTTTACCTGACTTGTCCTTTTTATCTTTCGATCCTTTATTCCCGCGATCGCTAAAGTGATGTCTGTCATTATCTCGGTTGTTATCTCTGTCGCGGTCGTAACGGTCTCTGTCATTATCGCGGTCGCGATAGTAGCGATCATTGTCGTGACGAGGGTTATGGTCGCGGCTTCTGTCGTATCTCACGTTTTCTGCATAATGTCTGCGACGATGATTGTCGTATACATGATTCCAGTAATTCTCACGCTCGTACATCATCTTAGCCAGTCTTTTGTACCTTTTAGAATTGTACTTGGCACCGAAATGGTGAGCAACACGATCCCAGGAATGATACCTGTGGTAAGAGTCAAGTATGACAACAACCGGACGATTAAAGAACCGGCTAAATTCAAAAGCAAGGGATAAATCTCCCCAATTATTGTCAACTCCTTCGTAGTAGTCGCGTACCTGATAAGCCGGAACTCCATACGCTTTTGTAAACTCTAACTCGATGGAAGGTCTGTCGAAAGATCTCCCGAATGTGGAAATCCGTGCACTGAAAGTGCTGTATTCCCGTTGCGCAAAAACACTAACGGAAGTTAGTAATGCGATGGCTAAAATAATTCCTGTCTTTTTCATTTGTAACAAAATTGATGTTCTACAATATGTTAAGATGGAATACCTATTAGTTTAGAGTCTGCAATCCAAGGGTTGGTATTCATTAACTAAACAAATGTAGCTCATTTTTTGAAAGGTTGGATGCGGTGGCTAATGAATAAAATTTAAAATATATCATCAAATGCGTACAGAATGTAAAAATAGCTAAAAAGGGAGAGGTTATAGAACGAAGTAATAAATAATTTAACGTTTGAGAAGAACAGTAAGACGCAATGACAAGTCAAAAAACACCATTTTGGCGTTTACATTCTGAGCAATGTGTTTTTCTGCTTTAGCCAGCTCTTCCATTAATTCGAATACGTTCCGCTCGTTTACAAAAGGAGCGAATTTAACCGAGAAGGATGATTCTTCCGGATTCATATAATTAAGTTCAGGGCTTTGAAATCGGTATATAAAGTTTTCGCGGATTAGATGCTGGCAATATCCAAAGAAGTTTTTTTGTCTCTCGCGGCCGATACCAGCCATTTCGTCGGCCATGACTTTCATTCCCTTTACGTTTCGGCTCCATGAATTACGCATCATACCGATAAATTGATTCAGGTAAAATTTATTTTCATCGCCCAGGCTAATCACTTCCATCGCTTTAAGAAAGTTACCTCCGGCTATATGAGATACGTAACCGGCATCGTCGGCAGTCAAACCGAAACGCTGTACCAATATGCCGGCCATCGCTTCATGCTGAATCGGACGCACATGAATACGCTGCGATCTGGACTGGATCGTTCCTATTATTTTATCGGGGGCTTCCGATACCAGTAAAAACACTGTATTTGCCGGCGGCTCTTCAATCAGTTTCAATAATTTGTTCGCGCAGGTGGGATGCATTTTCTCGGGCAGCCACAAGAGCAATACCCGATAAGTTGCCTCGTATATGCGGAGACTGAGTTTGCGAATAATTTCATCGCTCTCGCCCGAATAGATGATTGCTTGCGAATTCCCGGCATCCATCACACTCAGCCAGTTGTTTAACCCAAAGTAAGGACGATCCTTTACGAGAGCGCGCCACTCAGGTAAATAGTCGTCGCAGACTTCTTTCTTTTTATCTTTCTTTACCATCGGAAAAACGAAATACAGATCCGGGTGAGCCAGTTCATTGTACTTAAGGCACGATGGACATTTCCCACAAGAATCAGTTTCGGAAGGATTGGCACAATTTAAGTACCTGGCATAAGCCAACGCCAG
>JAGPJL010000081.1 GCA_018054455.1 Parabacteroides sp. | reverse complement strand
ATCATTCTGTTCTTTTTAATCTCGAATTACATAGGTATCTTGCAAAGATAAGCCCGGCTCTCCCAAGCCAGGCTTATCCACATGTTAAAATTAAATAATCTCAAACTTATTTTTAAATATTATCAATTGAAAACCCGATTCTCCCGAACCGATTTTCTAAATTTAACCTAAACCCTAAACAATTTTAATCAATAAATTAACTCAAAATAAATCTTCATTTATGAAATAATTTTATACTTAGCAAAGATATAAAATATGCTATAACCTTAAAATCAATTTACTATGTTACATAACATACTACATAAGTTCGCAAACGATTTTAAAAGCCAAATGGAGAAGAACTTTGAGGTAAAGCCTCTTTCTCCCTGCATTTAATATAAAGTAGCTTTTCTCCGCTTTGAATGATATCGGCCTCGGGAACTCTCTTTTTTAATTCGGACAACATTTCATTATCAGAAAAATAGATGAACGCCCGGTTTTCTTTTGTCGCCTTATCTGTTACGTGCCATAGACCGGTAAATTTGATTCCATCCAACATATCCTGCAACGAGGGTTGTACGGAGGAAGCGGACAATGGTCCTCTTGCAAATCTTACTATACCCGAATAGGGTGTTTTCAAACCTAGTACTTCAGGAATAGCAGGTGCAGCTCCGTCTGCCGGCACATATAAATGCAACAGCTCGTCTGCCGTTTTTCTTGCAGCAGCAGATCCGGAAGGAAAAACCATCGAGTAATATTTATTGTTCGATACCGTCTGCAGCTGGTAAGCTGACAAACAATCTATACATCCCAATGTATCGGTTCGCAGACATTTAAAGACATGGAGCGAATAAATGCCGTAAGCATCTTCGGGCGAAGGCAGTTCGTAAATATCCAGCGTGTACTCCTGACCTTTATAAACAAGATCTTTTGTTGTGAGCTTGTAAACGCCGTACTCGAGATACAAATCGGCTCCGCCATTCATATACCCATAAAGTCCTGCACCGGTAAATTCACGCTCCCTTTTTACAGAAACATCGGTCAGACTTTGTGCCAAAAGTGAGGCAGGTAATAATAGAATAAGAAATACCCGTATAATATATTTCATCGTTTTACACATTAACCTCTTTCAAATTAATTTTACTTCTGTCGGCCACCCCCAGTTTTAGTTCCTGCGCTAACACCAGATACTTAATGGCGTCTGGCTTATCCTG
Source organism: Parabacteroides sp. (assembly GCA_018054455.1). Lineage (GTDB taxonomy): Bacteria > Bacteroidota > Bacteroidia > Bacteroidales > Tannerellaceae > Macellibacteroides. The sequence goes on along the minus strand of JAGPJL010000081.1, from coordinate 13,324 downwards.
AGTCTGAATCCCCTCCTCTATCCGTTTGGCTATAACAACATCGTGTCCGATACGATCTACAGCCACGGCATCGGTTCCTACAAGCATGGTGTTGTAATTGCACATAAACTGCGGATTGGCAGACGGACCGCCATCAAAACAGCCGATAAGTCCATCCACTATATTCAACACCACCTTATCCCGCAAAGGAGGAAAAGCACAGGCATAAGCACATGTTTCATGCCATAGTTTCTGATGAAGCCTTCCTGTATTGGTTATGGCTCCAAAGGCCAGATTCTTCATACACAAGGTGACTGCTGCACCAGCGTTTTTCAGAATAGGCACATTAATAATTTTAGTCACTTCCTCGGTGCATATCTTCGAAAAGTACGAATTCTTGCCTCCGTTAACCATATAAGGCATCGTATAAGCATCGTACTCTCCTTCAACATCCGCATAGAAATATTGATTTTTATCGATCCTATCCTCGCTGTAAAACTTACCTTCTTTGTTGATAAATCCACCTTCAGCATCCTGACATTCGGTACCTGTAATTTTTATACCGGGATAATTTTCGCTGGTATAACCGGTTTCATGAAGCTGCATTTCACGACGGTCCCATATCACAAGGTTCTTGCGGGGAATGCCGGCTTCTTCAAGCTGCTTAACAATCGATTGGGTTACGGCATGCGAAGTGGTAAGTAGTTTACCCGCCACCGGATTTACCTTTATTCCGATAATATCTTTCGGACCAACAAACTGCAGCCATGCTTTACCGAGGTCTTTTTCTCCTGTAAGCTGAAGCATACTTGCTTTAAGCATATCGTAGGCCGCCTGTTCGGACGGCTTGCCGTCGACCACACAAGATCCATGATTCACTTTCACAACACTGCCAGGATACTTACCCGGCATCGAATTTTCATTTCTGGGAATAGCTACTGCATCCGCAATATTTGTCTGAGGTTTCTCGTCGCCGGCAGTAAATCCGGGAGCTGCTTTAATAACAGGCGATAGTGCTACGCCTAAGCCACTGGCAGCAATTGATTTAAAGAAATTACGTCTTTGCATGGTTAACTCATTTATTTGTAAATAGAACTACAAATATAATGAATATAAAAACATGCGATCTATTATTTGATGTTATCTGATGGGTTCTTCTGCAGCTGCCGGACAAGTTCGTCCAGGTATTTCTTCATTTCGCAGAGGGCTTCCCTATCTATTTGAGCACCTTTTTCTTCCAACTTCTTTAGTAAGTTAGCTGGTATTTGGGCTGCATCTTTCTCCATCTCCTGTCCTTTGGGGCTAAGATAGATCATGACTTTACGTTCGTCTTGCGTAGAACGCTGACGGGTTAACAGCTCCTGACTCTCCATTCGTTTTAGCAAAGGAGTAATCGTATTGGTATTGAGAATAAGTTTTTCAGAAATCTCATTCACAGTAATCCCGTCAGTCTCCCACAGCACCATCATTACCAGGTATTGCGGATAGGTAATATTGAGGCGATTCAGGTCTTCCTGATAGGCCTGTATTACCAAACGTGAGGCCGCATAGAGCGGAAAGCACACCTGATTTTCTAACTTTAACTGATCAAATGCCATATTCGTTTACTTTATTTACCATGCAAAGATAGGTAAAGTGAGGCCTCCGAACATTATTTAAGCAGCGAAACAATTAATTGTTCCATTTTGAGGGGCGATGTTATAGGGGCATAACGTTTTACCGGATTGCCTTCGGCGTCTATTACAAACTTGGTAAAATTCCACTTAACACGGTTGGTGATAAAACCAGGAAGAGCACTTTTAAGGTAACTGAACAGCGGATGCGCATTCTCGCCATTAACGTCTACCTTCGCAAACATTGGAAAACTTACCCCGTAGTTGATGAGACATCCTTCGGATATGTCTTTTGCTGTACCCGGTTCTTGCTTGCCAAACTGATTACAAGGAAAACCAAGAATAACCAGCCCCTTGTCTTTGTACTGCTGATAAAGCTTTTCTAAATCGGCATACTGCGGTGTAAATCCGCATTTGCTTGCAGTGTTTACTATTACCACTACCTTGCCTTTGTACTGGTCCATGCTAATCTCTTTACCCTTAAGAGATACTGCCTTGAATGAATAGAATTTCTTTTCCATACTTATTATATCGTTTACGATACAAATATAGAATAAATATCGCACGCGATATAAAAAAAGACTTACTATTATATTTTTTTAGATTTCGCAACCGACTTATCTGCTCCTGCCTGTACCGTGGAAAGAACCCGGAAAAAGTTACCTCCCCATATTTTGCCAATCTCTTCTTCGGTATATCCTCTTTCCAGCAAGCTAATAGTGATATTGATCATATCGTTGGTTCCGTTTATACCCGGTACACCGCCTCCGCCATCGAAGTCGGACCCAATACCTACGTGGTCTATTCCGGCTACTTTAACAGCGTGATCGATATGGTTAAGAAAGTCTTCCAGACTCGCTTTGTTTTTATTGGCATTGATATATTCGTCCAAAGGACAAACTTGTATAACCCCTCCATTCTTTGCAAGGGCTTTCATTTGCTGATCGGTAAGGTTACGATCCCGGTTGCACAAAGCTCGCGTAGCCGAATGAGTTGCGACAATTGGTTGTTTGGAAGATTTGATTACATCCCAGAAAGTACTGTCGCCAGCATGCGAGATATCGATAACCATCCCCAGCCGGTTCATTTCTTTCACTACTTTATAGCCAAACGGACTAAGTCCACCCCACTCTTTCACGATGCTGCGGTTGGATGTATCGCAGATGTCATTGTTCTTGGTATGGCACAATGTCATATAGTTTACTCCCATGGCTTTATATCTGGACAGGTTGGCAATGTCTTTTCCTATACCGTAACCGTTCTCGATACCTATAAAAATAGCTTTTTTCCCTTCACTTTTGAGACGTTGCAGATCGGCTACTGTACGGGCAATGCCACATGTTTCACTATTATTTCTTACCTGGCTATAGATTCCATTAATAAGAAACGTAACTCGGTCGACAGCCTTTTGCAAGGATTCGTTGTCACGTGGACCTTGTCCAACATAAGCGGCTAAAAAGATAGCATCGAGCTTTCCTTCCTCCATCTTCGGAATATTCACCTGATTTTCTTCGCGTTCGCCAATATTAAAACCTGCACGTCTGAATTCGAGAGGTGTATCGCAATGCGTATCAACAGAAAGGATACGTTGGTGTAACTCTTTTGCTTTCCGGTAGATTTCGGATTTATGAACCATGTACTTAAAAATCTTAAGCATAGTCGTATCTCCTCCTGCCACCAACCCTTCCGGATGCCATTGTACAGCCAGAATAGAACGACCGGGATAAGCTTCGATGGCTTCAACGGTACTATCCGGAGCCCATGCGACAACCCTGAAATTGGGTGCAACCTTTTTAATCGCCTGATGATGAAAAGAGTTTACAGAAAACGTATTGTCTCCAATTACACTGGCAAGCAATGATCCTGTTGAAACTGTTACAGTATGTGTACCTTGTTCTTTTGGTTCACTCTGGCGATGAGTTATAGCTGAGGGATGTTGACTTGGAATATCCTGATAGAGTGATCCGCCGAATGCAACATTGATAAGCTGTTCGCCACGACAAATACCCAACAAAGGAATATTACGGTCGGCTGCCATCTTAATAAGCATCAGATCGTAGACATCCCGAACGGAATCAACATCGCCGAGTTGTTCGATGGGTTGTTCTTTGTAAAAACGAGGATTTACATCTTCGCCACCCGTCATAATCAGTCCGTCGAGACCTGCTACAATTTCTCTTAACGTTGCCACATTGTTCATCAGCGGAATGATAACCGGAGTTCCGCCTGCCTTCAGAACGGCATGGATATACGTACCCGGTACGCTGGATCCCCCTTCGCCACTCTGACTTGCAGAAATACCTATGCAAGGACCGCGGCGAGTCTGTAATAGCGTACTACAAGAATCCGTTAATTGGTTTAGCTCTTCCAGATTGGTAATGGTCGATACCTGAGCATTTATAGTTCCTCCAAGTAAAAGTAAGCCAACACAACAGGCTGTAAAAAGTATTTTATTCATATACAGGTCTTTTTTAGAAACTAAGCTGTTTTATATTATTTGTTCATCCTTCGATATAAGTATCTTCTTTACCCACTCTTTACCCTCTGTAAGCCGTGTAACAAGAATGGAGCAGACGATATTTCCGGTAGAGTTAAGCAATGTGGCCGGAACATCAATAATTGTACTAATTACCATCAGGGTACCGGCCAGTTGTGGCGAGAATCCGAATACGGAACAGATAAGCAATTCCCCCGTCATTCCTCCGCTGGGAATAGCTCCCATTACGGCACCAACAAGAAGGGCTACGCCAATAATAAAGAATACGTTTCCCGGCAGGGTCGTATCTTGTCCGAATATGGTTAACAGAAATACAATCTTGATTACGCCTCCCATCACAGATCCGTCTTTGTGCATGTTGGTACCCAGGGGGATCACTGTTTCTGCAATACTTACAGGCACACCCATTCTTTTGGATGCTTCAATATTAATTGGAATACAGGCAGCACTGGATGATGTGGCAATAGCCGTAAGAGATGGAGTGAGGATATTCCGCCAAAAGGACGAAAGAGCTTTCTTTCCTCCTGCCAACCACACATATAGTGAGTTGAGCCCCACATAAGAAATAACAGTAAGGACTAAAAACAAGACAAAAGCATTGAGGTAGCCATTCAGTATTTGTCCGCCCACCCTACCTACTGTATCGGCAAAATAACAGCCAAGCCCAATTGGTGCAGCATACATGATGATGCGCATCATACGTAATATGACAGTCATCGCCGAATTCAGAAAGTCGGCAACAGTTTTTCCTTGTTCTCCTGAATAAGCAGTTGCAAGCCCGAAAAGCACTGAAAACAAAATGAGTGGAAGTAAATTGGACTTTGTAAAAAGCTGCAGGAAGTCTGGCACAGTAAAGGTATTTACAAAAAGCTGACCGGATGAAAGTTGTGTCGTTTCTGTAAATTCGGGCAGATTTGCCATCAGAGCAGCTTTATCTATACCTTCCAGGGGATTATAGAACAAAGTAAGTACATAGGCTGTAATAGCGGCAATCAGAGCAGTCATTAAAAATACCAGCACGATGTTAGTAATCACTTTGCCTATCATATCCATCTGTTTCATATTGTAGATCGCTGACGAAACACTCAGAAAAACCAATGGAACAATAAGAACAAACATCATATTAAGGAACAAATCTCCAACCGGCTTTACAATGGAGGTGCTTTCTCCAAAAACAACCCCGCTAATACCACCTAACAGAATTCCTGCAATCAGGCATATTGTAAATGCATAATTTTTTAATATATTCATTAAAATGATCAATTTGTTTGATTTTACAAAAATACACTTTCGTTTTAAAAAATCAGACTGATTCGGATAATTCTTGATCAAATGATTCAAATTAATTATACTTCAAATCAAATCGGCTGAGCATTCCTTCAAACAGATTGAAATATTATATCTACATTTGTCGTTAATATAAGAAATAAATATGATTACATACATTCTGATTGCTATTACAGCGATTGTATCCTATCTGAGTTTTAACAACAGCCAACTTTTTAATAAGCTGGCATTTATTCCTTACCGGGTAATCCGGTCGAAAGAATGGTATCGGCTCGTTACACATGGGTTTGTACATGCAGACCTTACGCATCTGTTTGTTAACATGTTCACTTTTTGGTCGTTCGGCACTTATATGGAAGCGACTTTCAAGTATGTGGGATTCGGTACCGGCGGATACCTGGCTCTGTATTTCGGAGGAATGATTATTGCATCTGTTTATGATCTTATCAAGCGTCGCGACAATCCGCACTATATTTCAATAGGAGCTTCGGGGGCTGTTTCGGCGGTTCTGTTTACTTCAATATTCTTTAATCCATGGGGGAAAATTCTTTTTTTCGCCATACTTCCCATTCCTGGTATTATTTTCGGGTTTATTTACCTGGCATACTGTCAGTACATGGCCAAACAGGGAGGCGATAACATCAATCACAACGCCCACTTTTACGGAGCCGTTTATGGTTTTGTATTTCCTTTGCTGCTTGAACCATCATTAATTCACACTTTCCTGGCAAATTTCTCTTTTTAAATTTAGTTCTAAATGTCGTCTTGCTTGGTTTCAATCCGTTTATAGTGACATAGCATCAGATTTCCGTTATCATCATGCAGATGCATGCCATTGCCTTCGCAGTAACGAAACAGTTTGCAGTTTGCACACTGCCCTTTCCGCGCCCATTCACGGTTGCGATAGGGTTTAAACTCGTTTTCCCATACATCCGCCAGATTATCTTTGTAAATATTTCCCTGATAAAAGTTGGCTCTGATGCTTGGACAGCCTGAGATTGATCCGTCTGCCAATATGGAAGCGATGGTAACCCCTGCATGACACTCATAAAACTGGTCGCGAACTTCCATTTCATAATTTCCAAGAAAACCTTCGCAGCCGTAATTAAGATGAATGCGGCCTTCCATACGGGTAAACCTTATAAAATCAAGCAAAACAGTAAACTCCAGATTATCCAGCTGTAATGACGGATTAGAAGCCGCCCTGCCTGCCGGAAAAATCGTAAAAATTCGCCATCGCTTTACTCCCATAGAAATCAGCTGATCACGAAAAGCAGGAAGAGTAGCAAGATTTTCTTTGTTGACACAAGTAACAACGTCCCATGTCAACTCCTCTTCTCCTGCAAGCATTTGAACAGCCTCAACAGATCGTCGGTAACTGTCGGGGTGGCAACGCAACCAGTTATGAGCTGCTTCAAATCCATCCAGACTGATAGAAAGTGTATGCATTCCGGCAGCCAAAAGAGCATCAAGCTTACGTCGGGTAAGCAGAAAGCCATTGGTTACCACACCCCACGGATATCCGCGGCGGTATAGTTCGAGTCCGCAAGTTTCAAGATCGTCACGAAGCAGAGCTTCTCCACCTGTAAAGATAACAAGCAATTTGTTGGGATTGACAGAGGGAGTTAATTGGTCTATTACACGAAGGAAATGCTCTGCCGGCATATCAGCCTGATGCGCCTTTACGTGGCAATCACTGCCACAATGACGGCACGAAAGGTTACAGCGCAATGTACACTCCCAAAATAGAGTCTGCATTTCGTGTTTAGCCAAACGAGTCTTTCTTATCCTCCGAAATAACTCCAAGCCAAGCCATTTACGAATCGTAAGCTGCTTATTCATCTTTACATTATTAAATTACATACGCAGAAAGTACAGTGTTCACATTAAATACATAGATGCAGCACTAGTAAAGATTGCTGCATCATATATTCTTAAAAAATAAGTAAAGCGGATAAGCAAAGAGCAAATAAGAGAACATTTCTTCCGGTGTGTGCAAGTGTGTCATTAAGTGCCTTCCCCTCTAAAGAAATGAGTTCGCGCCATGTTTGGATAAAGAGTACGAAAAATATTCCGAAAAGAGCAACCTTCCATGCCTCACATTGGAGCAAAAGCGGAAGGATAAGCAAAATAGGAGCTATACCATTAAAGAGATAAAGCCATCTTCCAAAACGCCTGCCAAACAAAACAACAGAGGTTCGCTTCTTTACCGCTTTATCCTGAAAATAATCGCGGTAATTATTTACAATCAAAATGTTAACAGAAAGCAATCCCATTGCTATCGAAAGAATAAATGCCAACAATGTAAAGCTGCCAGCTTGTACATAATACGTAAATACAACTGGAATTATGCCGTAGAAAAGCAGTACACAAACATCTCCCAGTCCGTTATAGGCCAACGGAAAAGGACCGGCAGAGTATGCCAATACGCATAACGCAATGGCGATACCTACGGGAATAAGTTCCCATCCGGAATAAAAAAGCAGCATACATCCCGAAAGACAAGCAAGTCCAAGTGCTATAAAGGTACCACGCAACATAGCTTTGGGAGTTATCCACCCGGAAGCTACTGCACGTTCGGGACCAAGTCGATCTTCTTTGTCGGCCCCTTTCTTAAAATCAAAGTAGTCGTTTGCAAAGTTGCTGGCAATCTGCGCCAGCAAAGCTACCATCAGGCAAAGCAAAGCAGGCATCAGCCTGAACGACCCTTCGCGGTACGCCAAAGCCGTTCCAACCAAAACAGGGCTTAACGAAGCAGGCAGCGTTTTAGGCCGCGCTGCTTCAATCCATGCACGGAGAGGTGATATCTCCATTTTATAACGTAATTTCCAAGGCTTCGTAAGCTGCTCCGGTTTTGGCACGTGCTTCTTCCAAAGAGGCTCCGCGGGCAAGCAACACAGCCATCCGGCGGTGTCCGTGCACTTCGGGTTTGCCAAAGAATCGCATCTGTGTATCGGGCAGACTAAGTACATTTTCCAGGTTACCAAATTGTAATTGGTTGCTGTCGCCCTCTACCACAACCGCACGAGAAGCAGATGGTCCGTGGAAAGTGATATTAGGAACAGGTAATCCCAGTACAGCACGCGCATGCAATGCAAACTGAGACAAGTCCTGCGAAATCATTGTTACCATACCAGTATCGTGAGGACGAGGTGATACCTCGCTGAAAATAACATCGTCGCCTTTAATGAATAGCTCAACGCCAAAAATACCTCTTCCTCCCAGGGCATCAGTAATCTTAGTTGCTATTTCACGGGCCTTTTCACGGGCTGCAAGAGTCATAGCCTGAGGTTGCCAGGATTCGCGGTAGTCGCCATCCACCTGCACATGTCCGATCGGCTCGCAGAAAGAAGTACCGTTGATATGACGAACCGTGAGTTGCGTGATTTCATAATCGAAATTCACAAAACCCTCTACAATAACTTTACCGGCACCGGCACGTCCGCCTTCCTGTGCGTACTCCCAGGAGTGCTTAATATCCTCGTCCTTGCGGATAACACTCTGACCGTGACCCGAAGAGCTCATGATAGGCTTAACCACACAAGGCATACCGATGGTTTTAACAGCTTCGGCAAACTCCTCGAATGTTGCAGCAAAGCGGTATGGAGAAGTTGGGATACCTAGTTCTTCGGCAGCCAGACGGCGGATACCTTCACGATTCATGGTAAGGTAAGTCGCCTTGGCGGTAGGGATAACATGATACCCTTCTTTTTCAAGTTCAATAAGTGTAGTAGTAGCGATAGCTTCCACTTCCGGAACGATATAATCGGGCTTTTCTTTCTCAATAATTTCGCGTAAACGTGCTCCGTCAAGCATAGATACCACATACGAGCGGTGAGCCACCTGCATGGCTGGAGCATTAGGATATTTATCGAGGGCAATCACCTCTACTCCGTATCGTTGTAATTCTATTACAAACTCTTTACCTAATTCTCCGGATCCGCACAATACTACCTTAGTAGCTACCGGCGACATGGGTGTACCTATTTTTACCATAATATCCCTGTTTTTTTTATTTTTATGCAAAAGTACCTGTTAATCTAAAATTGTGCAACCCGAAAGATAAAAAACTTATTTATTTTCCTATATTTGCGCCATGAAAAAATTGCTTTTTCTACTACTTCTCTTTTGCGGCTACTTTCTGCTGGATCCGGCTCAGTTCGGTGTTAGCGGAGACTTTAAGTTTGCGCCCCAAAACGAAATAGTAAAAGAAAAGACTGATTTTTCAGACATGCAAGCTCGCATCATGACACTAAAAAGTGATTTGAGCACTTCTACTTGTCTCACCCCGCGTACAGTTCAACTTACACCTTCCTCTTTTTGTGAGCGTTATACACGTACTGCAGAAAGACTTCTTCAGGGAGTCCGCATCAAAAACGTAAATCTGCTTCTCAAAACATCCGAAAGTGTAGCCTTAACCGAATCTGTACAAGTATCATCTCTCCGTTTTTGCACCGGATACCTTGTATTCGCGTTGCGAAAAATAATTATTTAGATCGAACGACATTTTGTTTTGTAACGTGTGGGATACCAGTCTCATACCATTATTCATGCCTTTTATTTCTGTAGTTATCTGCAGCAAATAGGCTATAGTATTCATCAATAAAATTCAACAAATATGTCAGCAAAAAATTCATCTAAATTCAAAACATACTTTTTCATCATTCTTACAATTCTTGGTTGTATACTGGCTTGTTCCTCACTTATTCCAAACGACTATCTCAAACTTGTGATTGTTATGGGTTCCTTAATAGTTGGTATTTATGGAATTTCTAAAGGGCTAAGCCACTCTGTAACGAACGATTCTGAAGAAAAAAAATAACAATCATTTATCTAATAAAATACAATTCATTTATAAAATGAAAATTAACAAAGATCTGACAGATGCAGTGATGATGTTGTCATTCATTGCTCTGGTACTCATAGGAACATCCGAATTCGAAAATGATTTTAGTAAAAATATAGTAATGGTAGCCATGGGATTCGTTTCGGTTGCCTCTGTGGTATTAAGAATTGTTAGCGGACGTCAAAACTCCGGCAACAATGAACATTCGCATTAATTACGATAAAGGAGATATCCCTTTCACTAAAAAAGGTTGCCGGTTTAATTACCGGCAACCTTTTTTTATTTGGTTTTAAAGAAAGACTTATCGCGTTGCAAACTTCTTCTTTTCCTTTATCAGAATAACAGAAACGGCAGCCAACAGTAGGAAACATCCGCCGGTAAGCAGTGCATACATAGGATGTCCGTTATATACATTGTGAACAAACCAACCGTGAATAACCCCATTTACAATTTGGGGAATGGTGATAAAGAAATTAAATATCCCCATATAAGTTCCCATTTTTTCGGGAGGCAGACTGTCGGAAAGGATTGAGTACGGCATTGCCAGGATACTTGCCCAGGCTATACCAATTCCAATCATTGAAAAGAACATCATATCCGTATTTGTAAGCAGATACATGGAGATAAGTCCTACTCCCCCCAACGTTAAGCAGACAGAGTGAGTTGCCTTTCGTCCCAGAAAACGGGCAATGGGGATAAGCATCAGAGCAAAGAGCATAGCAACAAAATTATAAACACCAAACAACTCTCCTACTTTATCGCCAGCTATGGAATAATCGGCCGAGGCCGGATCGGTTACCCCATAAACATGCTCGGCCACGGCCGGAGTTGTATAAACCCACATGGAGAACAATGCAAACCAGGAGAAGAACTGACAAAGTCCGAGCTGAATCATAATCTTGGGCATATGCCTTATGTCGTGCATGATTTCAAGAAAACCATTTTTCTTTTCCTTTACTGCCGCTTCTTTCTTTTCTGAAAATTCAGCCAGTTGCTCCGGAGAGTATTCTTTGGTTTTCAAGATAGTCCACATCACACTGCAGATAAGGATGGCAGCACCAGTATAAAAGGCAAACTTCACATTGTCGGCCACCTCACCGGCAACCGCTGTATTAGAAAGACCGAAAAACTTATTCATAATACTGGGTAACCACGAACCAACCACAGCACCTATCCCTATGAGGAATGTCTGAATGGAAAATCCCATTGTATGCTGTTCTTCGGGCAACATATCACCCACCAGGGCTCTGAAAGGCTCCATGGTTACGTTGATAGATGCATCCATAATCATCAGCATACCTGCGCCAATTAGAACGGGCGACAAGATAGCATTAGCAGTACCCGGCGAAAGGAAAAGACCTGCATTTGGCATTAACACCAGGGCAATTGTTGTTAGAATGGCCCCAACCAGAAAGAATGGGCGTCTGCGGCCCAACCTGCACCAGGTTTTATCCGAATAATGACCGATAATGGGTTGAATAATCATCCCTGTAAGAGGAGCAGCCAGCCAAAACAACGAAAGATGCTCAACATCGGCTCCATAAGTCTGGAGTATTCTGCTTGAATTAGCATTCTGCAAAGCAAAACCGAATTGTATGCCGAGGAATCCAAAAGTAAGATTCCATATCTGCCAAAAATTTAAAAAAGGCTTTTTCTTCATAAGATGTACATTAAGGTTACAAACCGGCAACAAACTTAGGAAATAAATCCGAATAGCTATTGCCGGAAATCAAAAAAATCAACGGGTAGTTTCGCGTACGACCAAATTTGTCTTGATTATTTTGTTTACGATCTGATCGTTTTCACGTCTGCCTTCAATATGATCAAGCAATAAACGCATGGACGTAGCTCCCATTTCATAGCCATGCTGATCTACCGATGTTAATTGAGGATTGCTTAACTCGGCAATAGAATTGTTTGTAAATCCGCAGATGGAAATATCTTCGGGCACCTTTAACCCTTTCGATTTTACTACATTTAAAATACCGAGGGCAGTTTCGTCGTTTACGGCAAAGAAAGCATCGGGAGGCTCCGGCAGCGAAAGCATTGCGGGAGTAATCTGCATTGCATCGGCATAATTGTTACAAATCGACATCAGCGACTTGTCAATCGCGATACCATTTTTACGCAACGCATCTTCGTATCCCATCCTTCTGTTTCGTGAGATGGGCATATGCGACTCCGATCCGTAAAAGGCAATACGCCGGCAACCGGTTTTAATAAGGTACTCTACGGCCGACTGCACGCCTGCGTAGTCATCCACCACAACGCGGTCGGTCAATATGCCCGTACAAATCCTGTCGAAAAACACCAGAGGCACACCACTGTCAATCAACTCCTGAAAATGAGAAAACGAAGTCGTTGTTTTGGCTACCGAAGCCAGCACACCACATACCCTGGATTCCTGCAGCGTACGTGCACCTCTTACTTCCCGTTCGTATATTTCGTTGCTTTGGGTGATAATTACCCTATATCCTTCTTTTTCAGCTTCATCCTCTATACCCGACAAAATGGAGGAAAAGAAATAATGCACAATCTGAGGCAATATAACGCCAATGGTTTTGGTATTGCTTGTCCGCAGACTTAAAGCCAAAGCGTTAGGTTTGTATTTATGTTCTTTTGCATAAGCCAAAACGAGTTCTTTTGTTTCCTTGCTGATATCCGGATGGTCTGCCAACGCACGCGACACCGTGGAAGGTGCTACATTAAGGGACTTAGCTATATCTTTAATTGTTATTTGCCGCTTCTTCATTCGGTTATTAATTTTACACTACTCAAAAATAATAGTTTTTAATTAAAAAACAACATTGTTGATGCATATATTATAAAATTATAACTGAAATTTTCGCCCATTGCAATCGATTGCGGAATCGATTGCATTGAAATAGACAGCTTTACGCAAACTTTTCAGGACTTTCAGTGTTTTGTATATATACTTTTGCAACGTTGACTGAATTTATTAAAATTAAACACAAAATAGAGTATTAATCTTAAATTAACTAATGCATGAAAGAAAAGATTCATTCTTGTAAGGTTAGAATCCTCCTCTCCATAGCGATGGGATTGTTATTCTCCTTGAGCGTCTTTGCACAGGAAATTACC
>JAGPJL010000080.1 GCA_018054455.1 Parabacteroides sp. | reverse complement strand
TGCAAATGAAGTGGAAATGAGCATCAAACAGTCCATAGAAAACGTTTACGATATCGTTGTGCATGTGGAACCCAAAGACAAGCACCATTCGGAAGAAAAATTCGGGCTGAACAAGGATCTTATTTAATATAAACAGGCGCACATAACATTCAATTATCATGATAAAATTAGTAATATTCGATCTTGACGGAACCCTGCTTAACACCATTGCCGACCTGGCAAATAGTACCAATTATGCTTTAAGCCAATGTGGATTTCCAACTCACGAAACAGACGAATATAACTTTTTTGTTGGAAACGGAATTAATAAACTATTTGAACGGGCCTTACCGGAAGGCGAAAGAAATGAAGAAAACATTCGACTTGTACGTCATAAATTCTTACCTCATTACGATAAATTTAACCACAGCCTAAGTAGCCCCTACCCCGGAATACCCGAACTTCTTCATACTTTGCAGCAAAAAGGGATTAAGCTTGCCGTAGCGTCCAACAAGTATCAGGAAGCCACTAGTAAGCTGGTAGATCATTATTTCCCGAATATATCGTTTGTATCCGTTTTAGGACAACGAGAGGGCATTGCGGCTAAACCAGACCCCGCTGTGGTATATGAAATACTCTCGATTGCATCCGTTGATAAGGATGAAACACTCTATGTGGGGGATTCCGGTGTAGATATGGAAACAATCAAAAACAGTGGGGTATATGGAGCAGGTGTTACCTGGGGATTTCGTCCGCGAAAAGAACTGGAGAAATTTAACCCAGATTATATTGTAGATAAAGCAGAAGATATTCTGAAATTAATCTAATCCTGCGAGCAGGAAAGCTCGTCCAAAGAAGCACATCCAAACTATGTAGACAAAAAAAATCCCGTAATATTACTATTACAGGACCTTTTCTGTGTGAACTTTTCATTCTGCGGAGAGAGAGGGATTCGAACCCCCGGAACCTCTCGGTTCAACGGTTTTCAAGACCGCCGCGATCGACCACTCTGCCATCTCTCCAGTTGGCATGCCATTAAGTATTTTTCTTAATTGCGAGTGCAAAGGTAATCGTTTTTTAATTCCCCGCAAATAATCGAAATCTTTTTTTACACTCTACCCTAATTTTCTTTAATATTGAACGAATAATGAACGTTCTGTGGTTATTCTTGTTACATTTGTATTTAGTAATAACAATTGTAGTAATCTGTTTTATATGAGAAAGTTGACAAGTTTATTATTTATTTCTTTTGCATTGCTGCTGGTTAGCTGCACATTGACTGCCAAACCGGAACAACCTGAACAAGGGGAAAGTAACAAAACTGCCGCTAAAGGTGAAGTTATCGTACTGGATAAAGCCACCTTCCTTACCAAAGTATATAATTTCGAAAAGAATCAGAACGAATGGGTGTACGAAGGTGATAAGCCCTGTGTGATTGACTTTTATGCAGACTGGTGCGGTCCCTGCAAAAAGGTTGCTCCGATCTTGCGTGATCTGGCTATTTTGTATAAAAATGATATCGTTGTATATAAGATTAATGTTGATAACGAAAAAGAGCTTGCTGCGGCATTCGATGTTCAAAGTATTCCAACCATACTTTTTGTTCCGGTAAAAGGAAAGCCTCAGATGGCTATGGGTGCTTTACCAAGAGAAGAATTTGTAAAGCAAATAGACAGCTATCTATTAGGAAAATAATTCTGACGAATAAAATAAAAAAGGCTGAGATTATTAAATCTCAGCCTTTTTTATTTTATTCGTTTCTGTCCTCATCTGTTTGAATTAGCTCAGACAAAGTGAGTATATGTTCCTGCTCAAACGGACATTTTCGATAAACACAGCTTGCCTGTAAACAATGGATGCAATGCTTTTCACCGCAAGGATCCGAGTGAATGGATACCAATACCCGTCCTGAAAATTCGCTTGTTAATAGTGCCTTTAATTCATCACAAGCGTTGTGACTCTCAGTTATATTGTAGTACCAAGGTAACGTTAAATCACAGTCAACAAAAAGCTGACTGCCATATTTAATAGTTTTGGCATTGTGAACATCAATCCAATCAGGTTTACGATGATCCGAAATAGCTTTCACCATACTTTCCAGAACCAGAACATCCGCTTCATCCATTAGGTTGGCCACAGTCTTTCGAAGTATATTGACTCCGGTTATCAGAATAATTGAACCAAATATAAGCGCCAGCGAGCTATCAATCCAACTAATTCTTGTAAAATAGAGAAGAGTCAATCCTAACACAAGTCCTATTGTTGAATAGGTATCAGATTGCAGATGCTTTCCGCCGGCAACCAGAGCTATGGAATCGTATTTCCGTCCCATGCGAATACTATACCACCCCATCAGATAATTCATCAATCCACCAAGAGTAACAATAATGATACCAATATCAAGTTTATTAATCAAGGCGGGTTCAAAAAGCCGTTTTACAGCTTCATAAATAATCAGACCACCAGCTATCATTATTAATATTCCTTCAACAGAAGCTGATATAAGTTCTATTTTCCCATGTCCGAAAGGATGAGACTTGTCTTTTGGCTTGGCAGAAAGGTATAAACTAAAGAGACTGATCAGACCGGCAATTACGTTGACAATACTTTCCATGGCATCGGTTAGTATCCCCACAGAATTTGTCAAATAGAAAGCGAGAAATTTCCCTATCAATATGATTATAGAAAGGGAAACAATCCACCGCTGAACTTTTTGTTTTACTAAACCATCTTCCATTACATTATCTGTTGTTTAAAACAATCCATCTTCCCCGGTACAGCATTCTGCTGTGCCTGTTTCGAACAACAGGACAGTTTTATATTAGAATTCAAAAATACTCTTTTTTAAATTAATCAGACAAACAAAGCTGTTAAAACAAAAAAAAGAGGCTACCTGTTAAGGTAACCTCTTTCTATTTGGCTTTGAACAAATTATTCAGCGCTTTCTGCCGGTGCTTCTGCTACTGGAGCTTCTGCCGGAGCATTTGCTGCAGCTGCGGCGGCAGCTAGTTCAGCTTTTTTCTGAGCTAAAGCTTCTGCTTTTGCCTTGTTTACTTCTTTTTCTGCTTCCAAACGAGCTTTAGCTGCTGCTTTAGCTGCTTCGCTGTCCTTTAGTTTTGCAGATTGTAATGAAGTATTTTTACTATTCAACCAAGCCTGGAATTTTACTTCGCATGCTTCTAAGTCGAATGCGCCCTTCTTAACACCTTCCAATAAATGCTTTTTCATGCATACTCCTTCTGTTGAAAGGATATTACGGGTTGTGTCTGTAGGTTGGGCACCTACCTGTAACCAATACAAGGCTCTTTCGAAATTCAAATCTATTGTAGCAGGATTAGTGTTCGGATTATATGAACCTATCCTTTCAATAAACTTTCCATCACGTGGAGCCCTGCTGTCTGCGACTACGATTTGGTAAAAAGCATAACCTTTACGACCGTGTCTTTGCAATCTGATCTTTGTTGCCATTTTCTTGAATAAATTATTTAAGCTGTTTGTATTAGCGGCGCAAAGATAGCAGCTTTATTTTATTCTACCAAATAAAACGGCTATCTTTGCGCCTCACTTTAAAAGATAACTATGATTTCAGTAGACGGACTTACGGTAGAGTTTGGCGGTTCCACGCTTTTTGCAGATATATCCTTTGTAATTAATGAAAAAGACCGTATCGCCCTGATGGGAAAGAACGGAGCCGGCAAATCAACTTTGCTGAAAATTCTCGCAGGGGTAAGAGAACCTTCCCGGGGAAAGGTTTCATCGCCTAAAGATACAGTAATAGCTTACCTTCCTCAACATCTGATGACAGAAGATGGCAGAACAGTTTTCGAAGAAACTGCTCAGGCGTTCTCCGAACTTCATGCGATGGAGGCTGAAATAGAAGCAATTAACAAGGAGTTAGAAACAAGAACAGACTACGATTCCGAAGCGTATTATGAATTGATTGAGCGTGTATCTGTTCTTAGCGAGAAGTTCTACTCCATTGAAGAAACAAATTATGATGCAGATATAGAGAAAACGTTACTGGGATTGGGTTTCAAACGGGAAGATTTCGACCGTCAAACAAGCGACTTTAGCGGAGGATGGCGCATGCGTATCGAACTGGCAAAGCTTCTGTTAAAAAAACCAGACGTGATACTGTTGGATGAGCCTACAAATCACCTGGATATTGAATCTATTTTATGGCTGGAAGAATTCCTGATCAACAGTGCCAAAGCTGTGGTAGTAATTAGTCACGACCGTGCCTTTGTAGATCATATTACAACGCGCACCATCGAGGTAACAATGGGTAGAATTTACGACTACAAAGTAAACTACTCCACTTATCTCACTTTGCGTCTGGAACGACGCGAGCAGCAACAAAAGGCGTTCGACGAACAACAGAAATTCATCGCGGAAACGCAGGAATTCATTGAACGATTTAAAGGAACCTACTCCAAAACCCTGCAGGTTCAATCCAGAGTTAAAATGCTTGAGAAATTGGAGTTGCTGGAAGTTGACGAAGAAGACACATCGGCTCTGCGTCTTAAGTTTCCTCCTTCTCCCCGTTCGGGAACCTATCCGGTTACCATCGAAGGTGTAACAAAAAAATATGGAGACAAGAGCGTTTTTGAAAATGCGAATCTCACAATCGAACGAGGAGATAAAATTGCCTTTGTAGGAAAAAACGGAGAAGGAAAATCGACACTGGTAAAGTGTATAATGAAAGAAATCGATTATGACGGAACGCTTACACTGGGCCATAATGTAAAGATTGGTTACTTTGCACAAAACCAGGCCTCTTTATTGGACGAGAATCTTACGGTTTTCCAGACAATAGACGATGTAGCAATGGGTGATATCCGAAATAAGATCAGAGACTTACTAGGCGCCTTTATGTTTGGAGGCGAAAATTCGACGAAGAAAGTGAAGGTTCTCTCCGGAGGAGAACGAACCCGCCTGGCAATGATCAAGTTATTGCTTGAGCCGGTAAACCTTTTGATCCTGGATGAGCCCACCAATCACCTGGATATGAAAACAAAAGACATTTTAAAAAGTGCCTTAAAGGATTTCGACGGAACACTTATTGTCGTTTCGCATGACCGTGATTTTCTGGATGGACTTGTTACCAAAGTATATGAATTCGGCAACAAGAAAGTCAAAGAACATCTTGAAGGAATCTACGAATTTCTGCAACACAAGAAAATGGACAATCTGCGTGAATTGGAGCGAACTAATTAAATACGGACACCCAGGCTTAACATTATATCGTAAGTGGAATGTTGCACATCCGGGTAATACGCGTAATTCGTCCTACGTGTAAAGTATCGGTTACTTAATGTAAGGTTCCATTTTTTCGGAGAATTATAAATCAGTCTTGTTGTAAATACAGTTAAACGTGCATTGCTTTTATCGCCTTGCACGTTTAATGTTTCCGGATCAACCGTACTCCAGTCTACAGACGTATCATACCCCTTCCATGTAAAAATATGGTAATTTTCAAGATCCAGCAAAAACGACCATCTTTTTAGGTAGGTTAATCCTGACGAAAACTTTAAACTGTATCCGCTACCCATGTTATAATCCCGGTCATCAACCTTCATATAATCTGATACACTGGCCCCCAGAACAATTCCGTTTAGATAGAATTCTGCATAAGAATCCACTACATCGTTTTTATCGGCCGACTGCTTATAAAGCAATCCGCCACCCAAAGCTACCGCTTCAGATATTCTGTATGGAGCTACTTCCAATTTGCTTCCGGCAGACAGTTGCGAATCATAGTAATCCAAATGTTGAAACACACCCGCAGTAAGCGCCCTGTTTCCTTTGGTCCAAACTGTTTTTCCCCACAAAGCCCCAATGGCGTTCACCTGATTAATAAAAGGCTGTTCTGATAATACATCAACACCCGCCCGGAGATGAAACCATTCATAGGGAGAATAGAAATCATCATTGAATGGGTCTCCATAATTTAACTGCATGGATAAATGCATTCCTATAGTTCCATTTTTAGAGTTTTCTTGTTCTGCAAGGAAACGAGGACCAAGATTAAGAATTAAATTGACTGGGACTGATCGAAACGAACGACCTTTTGTAGAACGATATCTCCAGGAATCACCTGTAATAAGTCGGTTTATTCCTCTTATAGGAGAAATAAGTCCCGTTAAAATCTCACGTCCTACACGTTCAACTCCTGACGTACGATCATCTATAAAAAGATCGGAAAGACGAAATGTTATCTCTCCGAATTCAGCTCCGCCAAAAGTAGTAGAAATTAAATCGTTGATGGAAGGAGATTCATTTTCCATAAAGAACTCCCACATTAAACTTCCGGCTGCATTGTAGGGTACAGACTGCCAGAAATTCATCCCGTTACTTCGGGCTGCATTGAAATATAGTGAGCCATGATAAGGATGTGCCACCAGATTGGTAGAAAACATATCCGTATCCCAGACTGGTCCTTTCTTAAAATTATTTTTAATGGTATTGAAATCAATATAGGCAAATTCAGCTTTGGCGATATAACGATCCACCCCCCATATCGACATATTCACACCAAAAACTTCTGATGCAGCCAGCCATGGCTTTTTGGGTAAGATCCGAATCGTATCACTTATATATTTGCGCGAATCCATTTGAGGAAACTGCTGAGATTTTGCGTTTTGAGCAAAACAAACTATCAATAAAAGAATTATAGGGTATTTCTTCATTTTCACTCCAAATTAATACTCACCATATTGATGAGACACATCCATACAACCGGATAACAGGGTTAATTAGTGTGCAAAGATATATCATAATAACATATTTATGTTGGTTTGGTTTAAATCAAATATAGATAAAAACACATCTGTTAGAGTTGAATTCCCAAACTTAACATCAAATCGAAAGTTGAATAGCCAATATCTGGTTCATATTTATAATTTGTTTTACGTAAAAACCTTCTGTTACTTAAAGCTATGTTCCATTTATGAGAAGAATTATATACAAAATTCGTTGATAATACAGATAAACAGGAATTACTTTTATTTCCTTGATAATTAAAAGTTCTGGGATCTACGGCGTCCAGATCCAAATCAGGGCTGTATCCTTTCCATGAATAGATATGATAATTTTCAAAATTCATAGACATTGACCAATGTTTATTGTAAGTTAATTTCGAAGAGAACTTCAGACTATATCCGCTTCCCATATTATAATCACGCTCCCCAACTTTCATATAATCAGAAACACTGGTTCCCAGCGCTATACCAGTCAAATAGAAATCGGCATAAAAATCTACTTTATCTAATTTAACAGCAGGATTGCCGTATAAGATTCCTAATCCCAAAGCGGCCACTTCGGATGTATGATAAGGTGGAACAGTTCCTATACTTTTAGAAGATAATTGAGAATCGTAATAATCAAAGTGTTGAAACACGCCCATTGAAATCGTTTGATCTCCCCTATTCCAAATCGGCTTCCCCCATAAAGCACCAATCACATTCACATAGTTCAGCAACGGTTCGTAAGAAAAAAAATCAAAGCCTGCCCTTAGCTTAAACCAGTCGTACAATGAAAACCCTTCTTCACTAAAAGTATCACCGTAATCTACATGAAAATTCAATTGCATGCTCATACTTCCTTTGCTTGAATTATTCTGTTCTGTAAAAAAGCGGGGTCCCAGATTGGCCCCAAAAGCAACAGGCACAGATCGGACAGACTGGCCTTTAAACGAACGCCGTTTCCATGAATCACCAGAAATGAGGCGGTTAAATCCACGCATGGGTGAAACCAAGGTGACAAGGAACTCTCTTCCAATCCTCTCGGAGCCAGTGGAACGGTCGTCGATAAATAAATCGGAAAGACGAAAGCTTATTTCACCCAATTCAACGCCGGCAAACGTAGTTGTAAACATATCATTTATGGAAGGATATTCGTTTTCCATAAAATATTCCCACATAAAATTCCCTGCAACATTAAACGTTGCCGATTGCCACACATTATAACCGCTGCTTCTGGCTGCATTATAATAAAGCCCCCCTTGGTAAGGATGAGCAATCATGTTTGTCGAAAACATATCTGTATCCCAAACAGGCTCAGTTTTAAAATTATCTTTGATCGTAGTAAAATCAATATAAGCATAAGGTTGATTGGCGATGTAACGATTTCCCATCCATACAAGCATATTCAATCCCCAGATTTCAGTAGCCGCCACCCATGGTCTTTTCGGCAGAAAGCGGATCGAATCTTCCTTATAGTCAGGAAAATCTAACCTTAGAAGCTGCTGTGATCTTAATTCCTGAATAAAAACTCCCAGCAACAGAATGATTATGAAACATTTTTTCATTTTTATTCCTGGTTTACTATTAGCACGCCAATCTATATTTATATAACATTTATTGACAAAAAACTCATCACAAAAGAATGACAAAAGCACTTTCAATTTTTAAATAAGTTACATTCTTACATATATCAGTACGATTCGCATCTAAAATATAGTTACTTTTGCAAACTAAAAAACACAATAACGCAACAACAAAATGATAGATTTCATCACCCTTTGTGATTACTCAGGGACTTTTGCCTTTGCCATTAGTGGCATTCGCCTGGCTTCCGCCAAGAAATTTGACTGGTTTGGTGCCTACGTAATCGGTCTGGTTACAGCCGTGGGCGGTGGAACTTTACGCGATATTTTACTTAACGCAACACCTTTCTGGATGGAACAGACATCCTACTTAACTGTCTCGGCACTTGCTCTCCTGTTTGTAATCATTTTTCGAAAATTCACAATCAGACTAACCAACACATTTTTTATTTTTGACGCAATTGGACTTGGTCTTTTTGCCGTTGTCGGTATAGTTAAAACACTTGAATATGGGTTTCCTATGTGGGTTGCCATTGTAATGGGAACCATAACCGGATCTTTTGGAGGAATGTTACGTGATATTTTAATAAATGAAGTCCCTCTTATTTTCAGAAAAGATATTTACGCCCTTGCCTGCGTACTGGGAGGAATAATTTATTATCTCTGTACATTTACAGGTTTGTCGTCGCCGATAATTCAATTTATTACAGCAGTAAGTGTATTCCTTACCCGGATAATTGCCGTAAAATATCACATTAGTGTACCGGTATTAAAAGGGGAAGAAAGTTAATTGAGAAAAAATAGTATCTTTGTAAGCAATATAGTTCAAGCTTCACATTATGATCACGCAGCAAGATAAAGCTTCCATCCTTTTAATATATACTGGAGGAACAATTGGTATGATCGAAAACTCTGAAACAGGCGTTCTCGAATCATTTAATTTCCAGCATCTTAAAGAACATATGCCAGAGTTGAAAAAACTCGGATATGGCGTTTCTACCATCCAATTTGATCCACCAATGGATTCGTCTGAGATGGGCCCGGAATCATGGACAAAAATCGTGAAGATAATTGCTGATAATTACAATATATACGATGGGTTTGTGGTGCTTCACGGGACTGACACCATGTCGTTCACAGCATCGGCATTAAGCTTCATGCTGGAAAACCTAAACAAGCCTGTTATTCTTACCGGTTCTCAGCTACCGATTGGCATGCTTCGGACAGACGGAAAAGAAAATCTGATTACAGCCATCGAAATTGCAGCAGCAAAGGAAAACGGTCAGCCAATAGTACCTGAAGTTTGTATTTTCTTTGAGAATGACCTAATGCGAGGCAACCGGACAAGTAAAATTAATGCAGATCACTTTAATGCATTCCGGTCTTACAACTATCCGGTTTTAGCACATGCGGGTATCTACATTAAATATGACGACCGACAGATATATCATCCCATTTCACGCAAGCCGCTTAAACCGCATTTTCTGCTAGACAGAAATATTGCCATTCTGAAACTTTTCCCGGGAATTTCTCCCTTGGTAATAGAAAGCATACTTAATATTCCAGGTATAAAAGGAATTGTTATGGAAACTTTTGGAAGTGGAAATGCTCCCAGCCAGGAATGGTTCCTCAAAATGCTTAAAGATGCAGTAGACCGTGGTATAGTGATTGTGAACATAACCCAGTGCAGTGCGGGCAGCGTAGAGATGCATCGTTATGAAACCGGACACAAATTACTGGAAGCCGGTGTTATAAGCGGATTCGACAGTACAACAGAAAGTGCTGTTGCCAAATTGATGTTTCTGTTCGGACACGGACTTACTCCGGAAGAAATAAAAGAACATATGAACTGTTCTCTTATAGGAGAAATTACCATATCCGAATCTTTACGATGATTACAGATTGATTAAAGAGAAGCAGTGATGCATAATATAAATATGAAACTATCTTTTATTAGTTTAGCTAGTGGAAGCAGCGGAAACTGTTACTATTTGGGAACACCGGATTTCGGTATCCTGATAGATGCAGGCATCAGTTTTCGCACAATCAAAAAAGTACTGAAAGACAACAATATAGATATATCTAAAATTGCTGCCGTTCTTGTTACGCACGATCATGCCGACCATATCAAAACTGTTGGATATTTAGGGGAGAAAATGTACCTTCCCGTATATACAACCGCGGATGTTCACCGGGGAATAGACAATAGCAGGTACGTAGAAGAAACACTAAACGGTTCGCGGAGGGTTATTCAGAAAGAAGTCCCTTTCATGATAAGAGACTTTACGATTACAGCCTTTGAGGTTCCTCATGACAGTACGGATAATGTTGGCTACCACATTGTTTACGGAAAACACAAGTTTACATTTGCAACCGATGTAGGCCATATTACCGACACCGTAAGTAAGTATATGTCTATGGCCAATCATTTGATTATAGAAGCAAACTATGATGAAGAAATGCTGCAATTCGGCGCTTATCCAGCCTTTTTAAAAGAGCGGGTTTCAAGTCCTACCGGACATTTAAGCAACCGTGAGGCAGCAGAATACCTTGCAACAAATTATACACCCGAATTAAAAAACATATGGTTATGCCACCTGAGCCGCGATAACAATCACCCGGAACTTGCATGCAAAACCATTGACATTCGCCTATTTGAGGAAGGAATCCGTGTTGGAAAAGACGTTACTCTTACGGCTCTCAAACGAACCACCCCTTCAGAAATATATGAATTCGAATGATTTTAAAAGAAAAATGTTTGGCTATAACAATAAATCCCGTATCTTTGCACCCGCAATCAGGAATGAAGGCAACTCGTACAAATAAGACTCGGTAGCTCAGTTGGTAGAGCAATTGACTCTTAATCAATGGGTCGAGGGTTCGAGCCCCTCCCGGGTCACTTTAGATGTACGACGAACTTTATTTTATTTGCATTTCACCAGAAAAAGACTCGGTAGCTCAGCTGGTAGAGCAATTGACTCTTAATCAATGGGTCGAGGGTTCGAGCCCCTCCCGGGTCACAAAAGGCAGTTATTATCAAATAGCTGCCTTTTTTCATTTTAACCCACGGAAACTTAACAATTCTTCTTATTTTTGTCTGCAAAACTAAATCATTTATTGGATGAAAACACTTTTACTTACAGGGATTGTTGCGGGAACCTGCATTACTCCCTATATAAATGCAGCAAATAATAAAAAATCAAGTCAGACCAAACGCCCCAATGTTGTTTTTATTATTGCAGACGACCTTGGATACGGTGACCTCAGCTGTTACGGACAGGAAAAATTCAGAACTCCCAATATCGACAAACTTGCACAGGAAGGTTTACGTTTTACGCAATGCTATTCGGGCACTACAGTAAGCGCACCGTCACGCTCAAGCCTTATTACCGGTTTACATACCGGACATACCCCCATCAGAGGAAATAAAGAAATCGCACCGGAAGGCCAATTCGCTCTCCCCGAAGGAACACAAACCATGTTTTCTATTTTTAAACAAGCAGGATACACAACCGGGGCTTTTGGCAAATGGGGTCTTGGATCGCCCGGATCCGAAGGAGATCCAAACAAACAAGGTATAGATAATTTTTACGGATATAACTGCCAGTTGCTTGCACATAATTATTACGCAGACCACTTGTGGGAGAACGACAAACGAATTGATCTTCCGGGAAACCAAAACGGAGGCTTTGGTTCCTATACGCAAGATATGATTCAGGAGAAAGCGCTTGAATTTATAGACAAAAACAAAAATGAAAACTTCTTTTTGTTTTTACCTTATGTGCTTCCCCACGCCGAACTAATTGTTCCGGAAGACAGTATTATTAAAAAATTCAGAGGTATGTACCCCGAGACCCCCTACAAGGGAATTGATGCAGGTCCGGCATTCCGAAAAGGTGGCTATTGCTCACAGGTATATCCTCGTGCCACATTTGCGGCAATGGTTTACCGCTTGGATGTATATGTAGGTCAGGTTGTGGCTAAACTGAAAGAACTTGGTTTATACGACAACACACTGATTGTTTTCACAAGCGACAATGGTCCACATAAAGAAGGGGGAGCCGATCCCGAGTTCTTTAACGGAAATGGTATCTACCGCGGACATAAACGAGATTTATACGAAGGGGGAATCCGTGTTCCTTTTATTGCAGTATGGCCCGGAGCTATTGAATCAGGAAAAGAAACTTCATTTATGTGCTCATTTTGGGATATGATGCCCACTTTCGCGCAGATAACAGGAGAAAAAGCAACTAACAGTGATGGCTTCAGCATTTTGCCTACACTCACGGGGAAAGGCAAACAACAAGCACACGAATACCTTTATTTCGAATTTCAGGAAGAAGGTGGTAAGCAAGGCATTCGCCAGGGAGACTGGAAACTTATCCGTTTTCAGGTAAACAAAGGTGATAATAGCTACTTTGAATTGTATAATATAGCTGCTGATCCACAGGAAATACATAATGTCGCAGCCATTCATCCCGAGAAAGTGGCTTCAATGAAAAAGCTTATGCTTGAAGCACATGTTAATGATCCAAACTGGCCACTATACGAACGTTAAGAACAATAGTCTGGTTAATGTTGTTAAATTGAGAAAAAGAGACAGAGTTATGGATAAGATAAGAATTGCCATTTCAGGAATTGGAGGAGTTGGAGGATATTACGGCGGCAAGCTGGCTAACTATTACCAGCAAGGGGCAGTAGCTGAAGTCTTTTTTATCGCCCGTAACGAAAACTTACTTGCGATAAAGCAAAAAGGACTTCGTGTCGAAACGCCTACTGAAAGTTTTACGGCTTTTCCTGCTTTAGTAACCGATTCACCCCAAGATATCGGGGTAGTCGATTATTTGTTTCTTTGCACCAAGAGTTACGACCTGGAAACCAATATTGCTCAGTTGCAACCCCTCATCGGAAAAGATACGATTCTGATTCCTCTACTTAATGGAGGAAATATTACCGAACAAATACAAAGCATCCTGCCATATAATGAAATATGGCAGGGATGCGTGTATATTGGTTCAAGGCTCACAGAACCGGGGCTTATCACGAAGTTTACAGAAAAAGACCAACTTTATTTTGGAAGTAGCGGAGGAAACGAGCAACAACAGCATCAACTACTTTCACTTTTAACCGATGCCGGCATAAATGCCAACAACCCGGAAGACATTACCCAACGAATCTGGGAAAAATTTCTTAGAATCTCTACAGCTGCAACAATTACATCCTACTATAATCAATCTATTGGAAAGGTGATTGAAAACCATTACGATGATTTCTTAAAACTGGGAAACGAGTTTATCTCTGTTGCAAAAGCAAAAGGAATCAATTTTCCCGAAAATAGTTGCGTCAGAACCATTGAGGCGCAAAAAATGATGCCATACGAATCTACCACTTCTATGCATACGGATTTTATTAAAGGTAAGCCTACCGAACTCGAAACCATTACCGGCTATATTGTGCGATGTGCGAAAGAATTTAATATACAGGTTCCTACTTACTCCCTTATGTATAACGAACTCAAAGAAAACAAAATAAAACCAGGCTATCCCCTTTAATTCGTTCGTATAATAACTTGCTCTCAACCATGTTACAAACAACCACAGCCATTTTTACATTTATTATGCCTGTTTTATATAATTTTTGTATTATTTCACTAAAATGGACTGACTAAATAGAAACTAAACAACAGCAACCTCTGTTATAAAAGAAGTTGATCTTCCTCGCAATCTGTTGAATAGAATCTATTTATGAAATGTAATTGCTCTAACACGCCATTAGTGTAAATCTGGACATAGTAAGTAAAGTTTATTTTAGTATTTTATAAGAACCTATTTAAAGCCAAAAACGGTAAAGTATTTTACGTCAATTTCATTTATTCTTAAATCATTTATAGTTCGTTTTCTTTATCTGAAGTATTATCAACATTTATTAATTAAATCATCTGTTATGTTGAAAATTATTAAACAAGTCAGTTTGATTTTGCTTACTGCTATACTATGTTCTGTAGGAACAGTATATGCTGCAGACAAAGCGGAAATTGGAAGCACTGACATTCCACAACAAAGACAAAAAGTAACGGGAAAAATCCAGGATGCAATGGGACCAATAACAGGCGCCTCTGTTGTTGTAAAAGGAACTACCATAGGAACCATCAGTGATGTAGATGGAAACTTCTCCTTGGAAATCAGTAACGGACAAACTATTCAAATTTCTTTTAT
>JAGPJL010000079.1 GCA_018054455.1 Parabacteroides sp. | reverse complement strand
TATTTCAAACTCGGCATTTTATCCCGCGTTATCACATAGTCGGCACCGAAAGCATCAATCCACCAGGCTGCATTGGCATGTCCATGTTCAGTACTATTAAAATCGGCTTCAGTAACATTGTTTGTTCTGTCATAATCGTACCAAGGCATGAAATACGACCATTTGGCGCCTGCTGTCCATTGCTCCGATATTTTAGCTACATTGCCAAATTCACTCAGCGTAACCATCTTTCGGGTATATATTTTCTGGATCGATGTAAACTCAGCAGCAATGACTGACGAAGAGGATTTGTTGTAAATGTCGCGCCCAACAATATCAACATAATTATCGCCCGGATAAAAAGCATTGTCTTTTGTTTGGGTGGTCCATACCCAAATCAGGTTGTTTAATCCCTGATTTTTGAAATAATCAAACATATAAATCCAAAGGGCTTTATAAGCAGCGGCGCCGCTCGCACCCCACCAGAACCAGGCTTTACCGCCCGTGTATTCGTAAATATTTCCGGCGCCTTCGTGCAAAGGTCTCCATATTACAGGGATATTTTTGGCTTGAAGTAATTTCAGGTAACCGGATATTTTTTGTAAATCGGCTTTTACAACAGTATTTTCCCAAGTCCCTTCGAGGATAGCATTGGATGCTTTGAACGTAGTTTTATCAGGGTCATAAGTATAAGTGGTAGCGCCGGAAGCCGTAGGTATGTTCCAGTGCCAGCAGGCGCTTACAATTCCATTGTTGTTCCACCAGTTTTCCACAATAGTGGTATTCGAATAATCAATCCAGCTCGTGGGCGACGACATGAGATGAATATAATCGAACGTAGCCATGGCAGGATACTTGCCTGCTTGCTGCTTCACCCATTCGGCCTCATTGATGTTCCAGTTGACATTGGCTATGGTGGACGAAATGGCTTTTTTGCCGTAATTCTCTTTCAGGAAGTTGTACAATTTCACAGCTTGCGCTGATGGATTGGAAGTTACCAGATCCGAAGTGATGCTGATCGGATCTTCAGCTTTGACAGTAGTGAACGAAATCGATATTTCCTTGGCAAAATTACCGGCAAGATCGCTGATGGCGTTAGCAGGAATAAGCAAGGTGTACGCTGTGCTGCTTGCCAGCCCTTTATTTTCAATTGTAAGCGTTCTGGCATTGATAACTGAGGCAGTCACCACTGTGCCGTTTAATTTAATCTGCGCATTGGCTGCCAATACAATTTTTTCGGTAAACAACACTGTAATATCGGTGTTAATGGCAACGTCAACGGTATTATTCACCGGAACATTGGAAATAACCGTAGGAGGATATGGATCGTCCTTTACAGGATCTTCCGAACCACAGGACGTTAACGAAAACAACAGAAGGAAAAAAGTGATCACCAAAATATTTTGTTTCATAATCTATAATTAACTTGATAAAAAACCTTAAAAAAACTAATACCCGAGAGAAAACAACATCTTAAAAATACATGAAGAAATACACAAAAAAGGGGAAATTTATTATGGAGAATAATTCCCCCCCCTATTTAATAATAAGTAATCAATAACAAATTCTTATTTATGATCGGAACGGAGATTATCGTAGCAAAGCCGTTCCGCTAAAGTTTATACTTAACTTTTGTATGTATACCTTTAATACAAAAGTTTGAAAACAAATATATATGCGAACTATGAGTTGAAAAGTAGTCCGTAGTACTTCAATATCAATAGAATAAACAAGTGTCAATGTTTTATTGTCCGTAGGACATTAACGTTTTATCTTTGTTTATCCCCTACGGGGAATTGATTATGAATATTTCTATTTCCTATTGATATACATTCCCTACGGGAAATAACTTGTTGTAAACAAAATAGAATTATTTTCAACTCCTGATTCGCATTATTACTTAATACAAACTAATTGCTCAGTTGTATTAAAAGAAAACCGGACACTCACCTTATCTAAAATAACGCGATAAAGTAGTTCTGTATTTTAAACCGGACAGGCGGTTTAAAGCCCGTTCGGTTTATTTTTTTTCAGTTACTCCGAAAGCCTGTCTTCAGCTATCCTGAAAGCCTCTGTTCCGACAGACCGAACACTCCTGTTCAGGCCTCCTGAAGACCTCTGTTCAGGGTGGATGAAGATGATTCCGGCGTTTACTTTACTGTAAGCACTTTATCAAATCTCGAAGTCCTTACTTCCTTTAATGGAGTGCTACTGCCCGAAAACTGACTGCTTACTTCTAATACATAGACGCCGGCAGCCAAAGCCGGGATAACGATAACCAGTTCCGAAGGATTATTGGTCACAATATCGGTAGCATCCACTTTGGTGCGTTCGGCCGTAGCTTCGTTTACAAAATACACGCCCACCTCGGGATGATCACCCACTAATTTCAGTTTATAACCCCTTATTTTCAAATTACGGTTGGGAGTCAGCAGGTCGTTCACCGAACCTGTTTTTACATCCGTAACTTGCGCCACGGTAATACTGCTTTCGCCCACACCGGTGATATTCACTTCGATACTATCCAATTCCTTGCGCAAGGTTTCACCCTGATTGAACTGGAAAATAAGGGAGTGTTTTTCAGGATTAAAAGTTTCGGTAGGACTATTAAACACGCCTCGTATAAGCGTGGTGGCTGTGAAGTAGCCCGTGTTAACAGAAAAACCGTCGCAAAGCTGATAAGCCATTTCCTTCAGAAATAGATTCACATTATGTTCCATAGCCTCGGCGGTAGTGGCTGCTCCGCCACGGTTCACTGCCGTACTACAAATTTCCGATACGTTCAACGAACGTTCGGATACCACCCGGGCTGAATAATCATTCGGGTCATCAGTAAGCCAATTCGGAAAAAGAATGGCTTTGATGCGATGCAAAATGTTTGCCATACTAAAATTGTTTTAAAGTGAATTGATATAATGATTAAAAAAAATACTTCTGATATAACTAAATAGTTACAAGTAAATAGTTACGAGTTACGAAACCTGTTGATCTGATTTTTACTTTTAAAAAACAGATCATTAAATATTATTACTTATTTATTAAATAAAAGGGGAGTTACTCCTGAGAATTTCTCCCCTTTTTACAACTAATTATGCACGATAGTAACTTCGGTGGCCGTATAATTTTTGCCACTGACAATCAATCCCCCTGATTGCAGTGAAGTTAAAATAGCATCTGTTATGGTCAAATCAAAATCACCGGTAATGGTGAAGTAATCCGTCCCTGCAGCTATTTCCGACCACGAACCATTTTTGAACGATCCTTGTGCATCGGCGAGAACACTGGCTTTAACATGAATTACATCTCCAACTTTTGCAGAAGTAAACTTGTCGGCTGCTAATTGAATACTCCCCGCCCAACTGCCCATGTCTTGTGAACCGGTCCAAATCGATTCGCTTGTAGAAGAAGCACCTTGAGTAATGATGCTCACCTTCGAAAAAATCCAATCCGAGCCTTGAATGATAATTGCATTTCCATCCGCATTTGTTCTGATGTTTGCAAGAACGTCTTTAGTCAATACTAATTCAACAGAACTTACCGACTTGTCGTTATTGATCATTGGCCCATCGGTTTTCAGATAACCATCATTTCCAAGTTCAGCGAATGGAATAGTTGCCCACTTACCATTATTGATTTGTGCTTGACCCCATGCATCTTTTTGTTGGAAATAAAACTTAAGAATTGAGCCTGCATTTACACCATCGAAAGCTGTGGCAGGAACCATAACGCGTCCTCCATCACTCCAAGTAATGTCAATCATGCCTTCCCAAACCACGGTTTCTTTCACTCCCGAGCCAATCACGTTGATAGTATATTGTACCTCGCCATTCGATGAAATGAGTTTAAGCGCCGTACTTCCACCCGCTCTACTCGGAATAAGAATATAAAGCGTCGAGCCCTGAAGAATATATTGAGTGTTAGCTCCTTTTACCTGAACATTGGTCAGTTTATCCCCATTCTGAATATCAACTGAGAGGATAGTCCCTGCTTTGATTTCTACATCGCTGCCCGGAAGTACAGGAATATAACAGAATACTGGTTTCGTAATTTCCAAAGCATCACATGCTACGGTTTCCCCGTTTTTCATAGTAAGGTAAACTGCTCCCGATTCAGCATCAACAGGCACTTTAACTTTTAATTTATCGGCAGCAGAAGGCGTAACATTCACTGTTTTGTCTCCACCAAAAGTAACAGAAGCTACCAAATCAAAATTATGTCCTTGCAATTCCACATCGCTACCGGCTGCTACCGGCGAAGGATTGTAAGCCACTACATCGGGTTTCAGCGTAACAATTGTTACTGAAGCAGTTTTGCCGCTTGCTGTGTTCAAAACCAAATTGCCGCTTTTTGCATTATCAGGCATAGTTACTTTTATTTCTGTAGCGCTCTTCGAATTTGGAGTTACTGCATTGGTTACTCCGGGGAATACAACTTTCGTTACCAATTCCATGTTTAGTCCTTTCACAGTAATTACATCCCCGCCTCTCAATCCGGTGGCAGGTTCGGCTACCAATTCAGAAGGAATTGCAATACCGATATTGGCAATGGCCACGCGCACATTCGAAGCTGGAATCATAACGATAGCGCCATCCGTAACATCTTCGGGAAGCGTAAACACAAGCGCACTGTTTACAATACTAAACGGTACTACTGCTCCACTTGGCAATTCTATAGAACTTACCAAATCCAAATCTTTACCTGGAATTGTGATTACAGCGCCCGGTTTTTTATTGGTAAGATCTAAAACCTTATCTACAGAAGGAAGAACCACCTGTAGCTCTATTTCCGATTCCAACTCTAAAGGAATGGCAGCTGTATCGCCCAAAATAATAATTCCAGATTGTGCTTCGGCCGGAAGAATGAGTTCGATTTTAGCACGTTCCCATGTTGTAAACTGTTGACATTTAACTTCCACATTGTCTTTAAACACAATTTTCTGAATCAGATTCAGATAATCACCCTCAATCGTCAACTTTTGCCCTGCTTTTACCGGCGAAGGCGATATTTTTGAGATTGAAATTGGCTCAGTAAAGCTCAATGTAGACTTAGAAGTCAATTCGACATTGCCTGCTATAAGTTTAATAAGACCAACCGTTGCATTTTGTGGAACGACAACTTTAATTTCACCATTATTGATTAATTCAATATCAGTAACTTCAATGTTAGATGGGAAAATAACCTTGGTAACTTTATTCAGATTTTGTCCGATAAAAGTAATTTTACTTCCCCGTAAAGCGGGACTAGGACCAAATGCTTCAAGACGTACTTCTCCCGAATCAACTTTATCATCTTCACATGACGTAAACCAAAGGCTTACCATCAATAAAAGCAGCAATGTTGAATAATATAATATGTTCTTTTTCATATTCATAAATTTATTTTTCTACTATACGTACATTATCAATATTGAAAGTTGGAGTACAAGGAGTTCCGCTCACTCCGCCACCGTTCACAAACAGGGTTATCCCCGAATAATGACCTGATCCTTTAGGCGCTGCGGTACCCCCTGAGCTGTTATATTTGAAATCAGTCATAGGTATGGATACGGTAATCCAACCATCCGTTTTGAAAGAACCTGTCGAAGTCCAGGGCATCCACAAAGCGCGTGGCCAGGAGGTGTCACCGATATAACCATTGGCAGAACCCCATGTTGAACTATAGGTTAATCCGTTACCGTTTTGCCAGTTAAGCAGAACATCCTGAGCTCCGGTAAAAATTATCTGAAGCGCCGCAGCCGACCAAACATCGCTTACATTGACTTCAAATTTCAATACATAATCAGCTAATTTACCTGCATCAACAAAATCAGGATCTGTTGGAAGATAAGTCCACCTTTCATAACCAAATTTTGAGTCATCCCATTTATCATCCGTCATTTCTCCGGTAAAAATCAGATATTGACCATTAATACCACCTACAGAACTATAACCTGCCCCTCCATGCCAACCATGATTGTAACCCCCATCAGGATAGGTATGGTCAAAATCGAGGATGATATTACGGCTATCGCGGAACCAGAAAGAACTTACTGTCGCTCCGTATACCGAAGTTACTGTTACCGGTCCTGGTTGCGCACCTGCCGGCACCCGCACTGTCAGATGAGTTAAATCCTGACTGATAATTTCAGCTTCCTTATTCCCCTTAAAAGTTACTTTTAATGGAGAAGCGCCATCGTTCACAAAATATAATCCATGAATATAGGCCACATCGCCATCAGTTACAAACTCACAGTCCATAGAGCTAACCGTAGGCTTTGGCACTAAAGTCTCAAATGAGTAATAACACGAATCAGTACTGGTGTATAACTTAATCAAATCTTGTTTTACACCCGGAATACCAGAGGGTATATCTAAAATAATGGCATTTTCAGTTACAAAATTCGGATTTAATTTGACTTTCTGATCGTTGAAATAAATTTCGGTTACACCAGCCAGCTGTTCGCCGATAATTGCAACACGATCTCCCAAATAAGCCCCAGCCAGCAAAGAGTCCGAAATAGACGCATCGCATGGACGTACATATCTCACTACCGGAGTTCCGCCCACTACTGCGCCATCGTTGTCGTCGGAACAAGCGTTAAAAGTAACCGCAGCCAAAACTACGATTGCTATATTTAAAAAGTATCTTTTCATAATGATTAAATTTTAAAATTCATAATCCACCGGCTCCTGAGTAATCGAGGGTGTTTTTGTTAGAGTTTCAGCTGGAATAGGTAATACCAATTTTTCGGCTGTAATAGTAACTTTAGTAGCATCTTTATTCAGATAAAAAATTGTGCCTTTACCTGTAGCATCAATTTCAGGATCAACAGGCGTAAAACCACCATGATATGCACCGGCAGCATTCCGTTGGGACCATGTAAATTGTCCATTCGAAATATACTGACGTTCACGATCCATACTGTTCAGATAAGAAATTGCTTTATTCATATCCCGATATCCCATACGTTTAATATCAAAGAAATTTATACTTTCAAGCGCAAACTCTACACGGCGTTCTTTAATAAGCTGTTCGTAGGTGATGGATGTAAAAGCAGATCCAAGCCCTGCACGGTTGCGAACTTTCTTAAATACATCCAACGCCAATGCATCCGATGTTGAAGTTCCCGATCCGATACTTGCTTCCACATAAGTAAGATAAACATCAGCCAAACGCAACAAATAAATGTTGTTTCCGGCATCCTGATTAGATGCTCCGGCTTTGCCGCCACAATCGCTGTTGGCTCCCACAATGTATTTTCTTATGTGAGCTAACATTTCGTTGGAAGTTTCTGTTTTTTCGTCTTCAGAAAAATTATAGTAAGTATAACCCCCACCGGCAAGGTTGGAGTAATTGTCACCATTGCGCATAAAAGTGTAATAACGGCGTAAATCGCCTTGTTCGAATGATTCCTGCAAACTGAGCGTTGGCCCTTTGCCGGCGCCCCATGAAGAACCGAGATTAATCAATGCATTGCGCGAAAGCGAAACATTGCGCGGATTGCCGTAAGCATAACCATCTGTTGTGCATTGAATAGAAAATAAAGATTCGGAGGAATTATTTCCGGCAGGGTAAAACATAGTGGATAAGTCACTGTACAATTCTAATCCGCTTTCGTTAATTACTTGCGCCGCATAGGTTTTTGCTTGTGCAAAATTGCTTGCCGATTCCGAATCGCTCAAATGCGATGCCATGGTTAAATGTAATTTTGCCAACATGCCTACAGCCGTATATTTTGAACAACGACCGGCTTGGAAAGAACTTGCAGGCAGATTGTCCTTTGCAAATTCCAAATCTTGGCGGATAAATTCATATACGCTTGCCTGCTTGTTACGGATTACTTTATCTCCTGAGATAAGATTGTCGGTAATAATTGGCACATCTTGCCAGTATTCTGTCAGGAAATAATAAGCAATACCACGGATACAACGCGCTTCACCTAAGGCACGGTTGATAACTGTTTCAGAAACACCATTTGCTCGTGCCGCCGTGGGCATACCATTAATGATATTGTTGCAATAAGAAATGACGCGGTACAATCCATTCCAACCTTGTGTTAGATACGAATTCCCATTATTAAAGGTCATATAATAAAACTGACCTTCCTGATCGTAAGTATAGTACAAATCACCTGAAAGTTCATCGCCGGCCATCCACATAAAGTTCATATCAAAATCCTGCCATGCATATCCGGTATATAGCGATGCCGTATTGGCATTAACAGCTTCTTCGGATGTATAGTAGGTTTCAAGTACCTGTTGAGCTTGAGGAGTAACGGTTAAAAAATCATCGCAAGATGTTGTTATTCCCAATACAGCCAAAAGACATATTGTTTTAATTGTATTTTTCATATTGATCTTTTTTATTAGAATGAAATATTAGCGCCAAAAGTGAAAACCCGGGGAGAAGGGTAACGTCCCATATCTACATTCGACAAACCCGCACGTTGGTTGTATGAACCAATCTCAGGATCTAAACCCGAATACTTTGTAAAAGTATATACATTCTGAGCGTTTGCGTATAATTTGATATTTGACACTCCAATAGATTTCATCCATTTTTGAGGCATTGTATATGATAATGATATATTTTGGATCCGCAGGTAACTTCCATCTTCAATCCAACGGTCGCTCATACGGTTGTTTCCATTTAAATCGTTACCGCTCCAACGTGGAAGAGTAGGATTGCTGGATGCATTTGAAATATAACTATTGTCCACATTCGATACATTGCTGTTGTCACCGTCGATATATCCCAGTTGAGCCCTATTGAGTACGGATACAGCCTGATTATCCCATTGAGACATTAAACCTTCTGTTTTCACACGTACATAATTCAATATCTCTGCTCCATACGAACCTGTTATCCCGATACCGAGTTCCCAGTTTTTATAATTGAGTGTATTTGTAAAACCAAATGTAAAATCGGGATTTGGATCTCCGATAATCGTTTGGTCATTTTCATCTATAATACCATCCGGAATTCCATCAGGGCCGCTTAAATCCTGAAATTTTACATCGCCGACCCATGCGCCTGTCGTTCTGTGAACATCAACATTTTTAGGACGTGGTGAATTTTTTACATCCTCGGCATCTTTGTATAAACCGTCGGTTTTATAACCATAAAACACGCCAATAGGTTGCCCGACTGCAATCATGGATACAGTCTGAAAAGCTGCATACCAGTCCAATTTTCCGTAAATAGGCGTTCCCAAAGCATCTAAAGCTTTTACTTCGTTCCTGTTCAAAGAAAATACGATATTGCTGTTCCAATTAAAGTTTTTACTGGCAATGTTGTGTGTATTCAAAGCAATATCAATTCCCTTATTATCAACCTTACCCATATTCATATAGGGCGTTGCAATATCTTTCCATTCTGATCCGCCAATTACAGGCGAAACCGAAGGTTGTAATAATAAGTCTTTTGTTGTTTTGTAATATATATCTACGGTTAAATCAATACGGTTGTTGAACAATCCCAAATCAACGCCACCGTTATATTGCTCCGATGCTTCCCATTTTAAATTTGGATTGGCATTGTTGGCCATACGATAAGCAGTACCTAACCACGTAGGGAGAGCTCGCATGGTAGAACCGTATAGATAAGTTCCGATATTGGAGTTTCCTACTTGTCCGTATCCTGCACGTAACTTCAGATTTGACAACCAATCGGTGGCAGAAGACATAAATTCCTCACCCGACATACGCCAAGCACCAGCAAAAGAAGGAAAATATCCCCATTTGTTGTTAGATCCAAATTTTGAAGTAGCATCTGCGCGTAAAGTCGCAGTCAGCAAATAACGGTCGGCATAATTATAGTTACCGCGTCCGAAAACAGAAGCGCTCGTCGAACCATCTTTCGAACCATCACTTGGCACATAGGTTCCGTCTACACCAATAACACGAATATCGTTAGAGGAC
The DNA here is from genome assembly GCA_018054455.1 of Parabacteroides sp. Taxonomy (GTDB): domain Bacteria; phylum Bacteroidota; class Bacteroidia; order Bacteroidales; family Tannerellaceae; genus Macellibacteroides. Next base: position 4,665 of record JAGPJL010000079.1, on the reverse strand, counting down.
AAATTATTTTTCTGTAAAACGATTCCTTCCCATGCCGATTTAGATATTTCGTTACCAGCCATAATACTGAAATTATGTTTTCCAAGCGACTGATTATAGGTAGCATAATTTTTCCATATCCAATACATGCTGTGGTCTTCCTGTTGTCGGATAATAATGTCAGTGTTTTTCAACTGACCGTATTCATAACTTGGTTTAAAACCTTTACCGGTATTGTTTGAATCATCAAACCCAAATTCAGAACGAAGATTCAGATTCTTATTAAATGTAATCTGTGCATAAACATTCCCTGTTATCCTGTCTCTCTGCAAGGTGTTGCTCATATCTGTAGTCAAAGCAACCGGATTGTAGATAGAAGAACCGTTTACCGATTCAGGTCCTGCATAATTTCCGTCAAAGTCATACACCGGTACTGCCGGCGACATCAAAGCTGCCTGCATAACAACTCCGTTGATACCGTCGTTATTGATAATCGACTCATTTGTACGCGCATATGACATTGTAGCGCCAACTTTAAGGTATTTATTAAATTCATTATCAATATTCATACGACCGGTATAACGTTTGAAATTAGAAGTAATCAACATACCGTCCTGGTTGGTGTAGCCAAGCGAAAAAGCATATTGTGTTTTTTCGTTGCCACCTGTCAAAGATAAATTGTGATTTTGAGCCCAGGCTTCTCTGGTTACCGCATCTTGCCAGTTAGTACCCTTACCAAGCAAAGAAGGATCCAGATAAGCGACGTCGACATTAGGTAAAAAACCTTCGTTATAAAGCTGCTGTTGATAAGTTCCGAATTGTTGTAAATTCATCATATCCAACTGGCCTGATGGTATTTGTATGGATGCATAACCATCGTAGGTTATTTTATTGCTTCCTTTATTTCCCCTTTTAGTAGTAATAATAACAACTCCGTTTGCGCCTGCAGCGCCATAGATAGCTGTTGCCGAAGCATCTTTCAGAATATCCATGGAGGCAATGTCATTGGGAGCGATATTAGACAATGGATTGGCTTGATTTTGTCCATTCGAACCTCCCGACCAATCGAAACCCATGGTAGAAGTAGCGCTACCGCTTACAGGAATACCGTCAATAATGTAAAGCGGTTCATTGGAGTTATTCAGAGAACTTGTACCGCGAATACGGATAGAGTTAACAGCGCCTGGTGCTCCGGAGTTGGCCTGTACTTGCACCCCTGCTACACGCCCTTGAAGGATCTGGTCAACATTTGTTACAATGGACTCGGTCAACTTGTCTCCGGAAAGACTGGATACTGAACCTGTCAAATCGCTTTTGCGCATGGTTCCATAACCTACCGCTACAACCTCGTCCAGCATTCTGGCATCGGATTGCATTTTTACATTAACAACTCTACTTCTTACCGAAATTTCCTGCTTTTCCATACCAATGTACGAAAAAACAAGAGTGGAACCCTGAGGCACGTTTAAGGAGTATTTCCCATCAATGTCGGTAACTGTACCGCTCGATGTTCCTTTTACCTGAACTGATACACCAACCATCGGGCTACCGTCGGCTGCATCGGTTACAACTCCCGAAACAGAAATGCTTTGCTGTGCATTCAGCAAAAATACTCCGAACAGGAGTAGCACTGATAGAAAAATGATTTTTCTTTTCATGGAATTAGAATTTATATTTAATGGTTAGTTATTCCGAAATGAATAATCCTTATACAAAATGACACATTTCGACTTTGCAAATGTAGAGCATCTTATACAAGATTAAACATATTTTTTTATCATTAAATGATACTTTTCCGACGTTAAAATGACGTATTTTGCCGTGATATGGTTAAATTGGGGTATGTTATTATGATTTTCTGCTTTACAACATGTTTTTATAAATATCGAATTTAGTATTTTTCCTGTTTGTTAAGTGATACTTTTCGGATAAAAAAAGCCGGACAATCAGAGACTGATCATCCGGCTTTTTAATGTGCGTTGAATATGAAATGAGTTGTTTTTTTAGAGGTCTTTTATCTTTAGAGGATTGTACGAAATGTCCTCGTCGTACACATCGACTCCCTCAATTTTTTTCACCCTTTTTACAATCACGTTAGTAAGTGGTAAAATAATAATCTCGTAAGCTGTTTTCATGGCTGTTTGTGTGGCCACCAATACCAACATATCTTTGGTTGGAATAATGGCATAAAAAGCCAGCGTGAAAAACACTATCGAGTCGGCACCTTCGCCAATAATTGTCGAAACAACTGCACGAATGGAAAATCCACGACCGCGTTGCAGTATTTTCATTTTGCTCATAACATAGGCATTCAGAAACGAACCTACCAGAAATGCTGCAAAGCTGGCCAGCGTAATACGCAGGGTATTGCCCAGCACAAGGTCGAAAGCATCGCCGTGCGTGAAATTTTCGGAGCCCGGCACCCAAATGCTCAGTCGGAAAATAATTACAGCCAGAAAGTTCATGGCAAATCCGTACCAGATAATCAGACGCGCCTTGCGGTAGCCCCAAACTTCGGCTATCAGGTCGTTTACTATGTACGATACAGGGAAGATCAATAATCCGGCAGTGGCTTCGATAGGGCCGATGCGGATTAATTTTTGTTCAATAATGTTGGCTACAATCAGGCAAACGGTAAAGAGTAAGCCTGCAGCCATAAAAGCGACAGAAACTTGTTTTTTCATTTTTTCTTGTTTTTTACGTGGTATTCAAGCACACGTTCCGGCATTTGCGCCGAAAACGGCTGCAAAGATAATGCGGTAATTTGGATTTGGCAAACCGGAGCATTTACCATTTATTCATTTACCATTTACTATTGGGGGTGGTGAAACATGAAACTTTGAACAAAGAGTAAAGAACCAAGAACCAAGAACCAAGAACCAAGAACCAAGACAAAAGAATTTAGAATTACTTCCGTAGCCCGAAATTTTCAAATCCCAAATTTTCAAATCCCCAAACCCGAAACGCGAAACGCGAAACTCTGAATCTTGTTATTTCGGATACTGATAATCAAAAAAATAATTATCTTCGCAAGTCGAAAAACTCACACACTATGCGACGAACACTTGCACTCGTCATCATTATCCTTTGGGCAGGAGAATTAGCCTTTGCTGTACGCAACAGGCCGGTGGCTTCTGTGCCTTTCGAAATGGTGGGTAGTTTTGTGGTGATCAATGTGTCGGTAAATGGCTCAGGGCGGTTGCGGTTTATTCTCGATACAGGCGTGCGCAATACTATTATTACCGAACTGCATGCCGAAGATTCCGTGGATCTGGAATACAGTCGCATGCGCGAATTGCAGGGGCTGGGTTCGGGAAATGTGATGAATGCTTATGTGAGCGATGGAAATACTTTCCAACTTAACCGTAAATTTAAACTCAGCAACCGAAGCGTATTTGTACTCACCGACGATATCTTTAATCTGAGTCGCCAAACAGGTTCCAAAATAAACGGTATAGCCGGAGCCGATTTCTTTGCCAATCATGTGGTGGCTATCGACTATTCGCGCCGGCGGTTGCGGTTTTACGATCCGGCTACTTTTGTAGCTCCCGACGATTTCGGTGTTATGCCCATGACGCTCGAAGGGCAGAAAATGTATTTGCATCTTTCGGTGCTCGAAACAGAGGAAGAATTACGCACCATAAAAATGCTTATCGACACTGGCGCTGAACTGACAGCCTGGTTTCAGACGCTGACCAACAATGCAGTGCGCATTCCTCAAAAATCGGTAAAAGGCAGGATAGGAGAGGGTTTGAGTGGGGAAGTTTCCGGGATTTATACCCGTGTACCTCAGATTTGTATTGCCAATTATTGTGTGCGAAATCCGGTGGTGGTATTTCCCGATCCGCAATCGATAGCCGGAATTATTCGCGACACCGACCGCGATGGTACCATTGGCGGACAGCTCCTGCGACGGTTTAATGTGATTATTGACACGCATCACCGCAAATTTTATTTCAAACCAAATGCCTATTTCAAAAAGGAATTCAAGTATAATGTGGCTGGTCTTGAAGTAGTGCAGGCTACGAATGGAATTCCGCAGTTCGAAGTGATTCATGTGTGGGACGAATCTCCCGCTGCACGTGCCGGTTTGCGCGATGGCGATATGATTACCGCCATCGATGGGCAAAACGTATTTAGCATGACGCTGGCCGAAATGCGTGCTGTTTTCGAAAAATCCTCATCGCGCGCACTGCGTATAAAAGTACAACGCGAATCTAAAATGCTTGACTTTGAGCTGGATATGAAACCCCGCATCTGACAAATGTCAGCGTGGCGAGAAAAACTCTACTTTGCCACATTTGGGACAAATATAAAGATCGAAGCTTTCGCGGTTGTTGAATATTTCCATTAGATTTCCGAAAAGTCCAAAATTGGTGCCTTCGTGAAAATTATAAACGCCGGATGGAATCATCTGAACTTCAGTACAACGCAGGCAGTTTATTTTGCGTTTGGGTTCCGAACCGGATTCAAATTCAATTACTTTATCTTCGCTGATGCTGAAATTGCAATTCCAACATACATCGAAATTGTCTTCCATCTCTTCGTGGCAATTGGGGCAGTTTTTCATAGGACTATTTTTTTATGGGTTATAACAATGATTTGCAAATTATTGTTGACCGGTAAAATATTTGGATTCTTCGCTTCGCTCTGAATGACAATATTTTGGGTTGAATTTTGTTGGGA
>JAGPJL010000078.1 GCA_018054455.1 Parabacteroides sp. | reverse complement strand
TATCAGCATAGGACTTGAGCAGATCGTATAATTTCAGCTCAGTTTCCAGAAAATAGCTTTCGTTTAACCAAAGGGTATCGTCGGCGTCGAATCCGATTACTTTTATATGATCTAAATGCATGGTTACTTTACGGGTATCTGAATAGGCACTTCCCGGAGTATGTCGATCAGGATAGGCTTGAATCCACTGGTAAAGAATTCGATGGCGATTACCATCAGGATTAATCCCATCAGCCGCATCATAACATTGTTGCCGGTTTCGCCGATAATTTTGTTTATACGTGTTGCTGCCCGCAATATAATGAACGTAAGTACATAGACTACAGCGATGGAGGCAATGAGGGTTATCTGCATCCACAATGTATCCGCATCTTCCATCAATACAATGGCATTGGTAATTGTACCCGGTCCGCATATCATAGGGATGGCAAGGGGAGTTACCGAAATATCCCTGGCATAGGTTTTAATCTCGTCGCTTTTCAGCTTTACTTTGGTAATGCGGGCCTGAAGCATGTCCCATCCGATGGAGAAAAAGATAACTCCGCCAACGATCCGGAAACCGTTGGTGGAGATACCAAAGAATTTAAACAACAGCTGCCCGGATACGGCAAACATGACCAGCGTGATGAATGACACGATAGTCGCTCGCTTTACAATCGCTTTACGCTGGTCTTCTCCTAATCCGTCGGTCATTGTCAGAAATACCGGCATAATACTGAGCGGATTGGTCAGTGTAAAGAAAGAAGTAAAGCATAATAGCGCAAAAGGCAACAAAGTATCCATGGTGCTACTTGTTTATGTTATTATTTTTCCCAAACCAGGTAGGCAGAAACAAGCCAGTGGTTCAGTTCGTTATCTTTGATCTGCTGTGCCTTGGGAATACTGAAGGTAATTGTGTGTACGCCTTCTGTAAGACCAGTAAGAGGTACCTCTACGGGTTTAACATCACTTCCCGGGCACCAGTTAGAGCGGGAGAAGTCCGATGAGGCTACGGGCTCTTCAATCCTCTTTTTAGCATATCCCTTTTCGCCGATGTAAGCGGCAAGTCGTTCCATCAGCCATACGCCTGTTGCCGGGTTGAAGCGGCGGAAAGAAGCACAGTCGTCGCGCCAGGGCACAAAGTTGAGCACTTCTTTGCCATCAATGGAAACAATGTTTTGCTTTTCAACAAATTCGTCTCCGCCATCATGACCACCATGACCGGTTACAATGTATTTCAGTTTAATGTTACGCGCTCCTTTTGGAATAGTAAAAGTGCTGGAAACATCCTTGCGGGCAAAGATGTCCGGGTACGACTGACCAATATAGTATACCGTATTAATAAGCGGCTCCACTTGTTTTTGTTTCAAGGCGTCTACCCCGATTTCGGATTCCTCGATATCAAGGGCAAGGCTTACAACGTATCCTTCGGGAGTCCACGTATCGATATAGATACCTACGTAAGCCTCTTTTTCAAGTTGCGAATACAGGTCGGTTATGTCTTGTTCCCATACAACATTTTTAGCCCATTTGTCAATGTAAACGGGTTTGCGGGTGCTGCTAAGACTATCGGTTTCGTTACTGTAAAAGCCAACGCCAAAAGGAGTCATGAAGCGAAGCATCTCTATAGTGGGGAGGTAATTGGTTCCCGGAAGAATACCTGCCATCTTTTCCAGTTTGGTACTGTCGATGGCCGGGAATTTTTGTTCTCCTTTGGCAATGCTCATTAAATTGATAGCCGATGCTTTTGGCAATACAAAGCATGAACCTGATTTGTCCCACCGGTCGCCGTTGGATGCAAGTGTAATTTTTGCTTTTACCTTTACATTACGCTGATACGGCGGTAATGTTATTTTTTTTAGAATGATACGTCCATTGGTAAGACGTATAACGCTGTCGGAGGCCGATTCATTTACTCCGTCAGGATATTTATCCGGAGCGAAACGTACCGGTGTCTGGTTAAATACCTGAATTGTTTTGTTTCCGTAAGCAGTAAGTTCTTTACTTCCGCAGGATGATAGTAACAGTGTGCCGGCAAGGGCAAGTCCTAAAAAAAATCTGTTTGTCATGTGTTATCGTTTAGTAAGTTCTTTAATTAGTTGCTTCTGACCGGTTTTCTTGTCGTTGTGGGTACAAGGTCCGGTTACACAGCCTCCCTCGCAGGCCATAACTTCAATAAATTGCGCGGGAGTTTTGCCTGTTTTGGCGTAGGCACGTAATAGGGCGATATTCTTTTTATCCAGATTGGCTATCTGAACGGCGCTGAAGTTGTCTTGTTCTTCTTTCAGATATACTTTCACAGCGTTTATTACTCCACCGCTCTGTGCAAAACCATGTGCTTCACGTACGGAGTTGAAAAGTACAGAAAAAGGACGGGCTTCGTCAATGCTAATATTGAGTCCGTCGAGTAATGATCCGATTTCTTCGAAGGTTAGTGTGAAGTCCACACAACCGTCTTTTTTTACTTCCTGCCGTTTGGCTACACAGGGGCCTACAAAAACAATTTTGGCATTGGGATATTTCTCTTTCACAATACGGGCCGTATAGTACATAGGTGATCCGGTATGTGATATGTATTTCTTTAGATCCGGAATATGTTTGTCGGCAAGTTCAACATACGACGGACAGCAAGAGGTTGTCATAAAAGGTTGCCCTTCAGCCATTTTTTCTTTCAGTTCTTCGGCTTCGCGGCGGGTTGTTTCCATAGCACCCTGAGCTACTTCTACCACCTCGACAAATCCCATGGCTTTGATGGCACCGTATACATTTTCTATCGGAGCGCTAAACTGGGCAAGAATAGACGGTGCCACAATGGCAACCATTTCTTCTTTGTTGCGTAAGCGTTGCAATACGTCGAAGACTTGTGATATTTCAAAGATGGCGCCGAACGGACAGGCATTAATACATTTACCGCAGTAAATACATTTGCTTTCGTCTATATGTTCGATGCCGTATTCGTCTTTGGTGATGGCTTTAACCGGGCACGATTCTTCGCAGGGGATGGGTATGTACACGATGGCATGATAGGGACAACTGGCGTGACACTTTCCGCAGCTTATGCAGGTTTCGTGATCGATGCTTGCCTGTCCGTTTTTAAGAAATACAATGGAGTCTTTCGGGCAGTTCATGTAGCAGCTTCGGGCTACACATCCGCGGCATAGATTTGTTATTTCATAGTTTACCTGTACGCAGGAAGAGCAGGCTTCGTCTATGACACACAATAAGTTCTCTTTTTTATTTTCTGTACGAAGGAGTGCCTGTTTGGCGTATTCGGAAAGCGGGGTGAGTTCGTCTACCTCGTCGCTCATGTCGAATCCAAGCAATGGAAACGATTTATATTTCCATACGGCCCGTTCTTTGTGTACGCAGCAACGTCCGATTACTTTCGATTTTCGAGGGCTTAATTCAAGTGGGAGCCGGTCTATTTCATCCAGAAGACGGTTTTCGTTCCAGAGTCTGACCAATTGCGCCAGCAACTTATGGCGCACTATCATTACGTTATTGGTAAAAGCCATATAAAATGTTTGTACTTTAGGGCACAAAGATAAATAAAATGGTTGAATATTTAGCCGAACCTTTGGTTAAGTATGAGGGATGCGCTATGCACTTCACCGCTGAAAGGAGGATTGAGCTTGGAAAGCTTCAAACGGACTTCCTGCAGCTGTGGAAAATTATCTTTCAGAGAAGACATAATTCTGCCTGCCACATGTTCCAGCAGTTTAGAGGGAATTGCCATTTCTTCCTTTACTACATCGAATACTTCTGCATAATTGATGGTGTCTTCAAGGCAGTCGCTCATGATTGCCTGCGACAGATTGGCTGTTAGCAGCAGATCAACGACAAAGGTATTGCCTACGATCGATTCCTGAGGGAGCGCTCCGTGGAAAGCATGGAAAATCATCTCCTTTAACTCTATTTGTGTTGTCATAAAGTTGTAAATTATGGGTAAAAGTAGTGAAATTAAACCTAACTGACAAAAAAAAGTCTATATTTGCCAAATCACAAATGACGAATATATATGATGGGGATAAAACATAAAGAAGAAGCTTCCTCCGGCGGACTGCATAATGCATTGGCTGTTGGTTCAACTATTAAAGGAAATGTAATTACGGATGCCGATTTTCGGTTGGATGGGAGAGTGGAAGGTGATATTCTCTGTGGTGGTAAGATTGTGGTTGGTCCCAAAGGATCTGTTGTTGGAAATGTTACTTCGGAGAATGCCGAGATTATGGGCGAAATAGATGGATGCGTAAAAGTAAACGGTAAGCTGGTACTGAAGTCTACAGCACGTATTGAAGGAGACATCTGCTTAAAGTTAATAGAAATAGAACCTAATGCCCGGTTTAATGGCAAATGTATTATGGTTTGTGAAGAAAACCTGTAAGGAAATTCTACTCCTATCAGGAATTGCGACAAAATAAAGGAAGGCTGCCTCAAATTGAATTGGGCAGCCTTTTCTGTTTTATCATAGTTAGTTTCTTCCGCTTTTTCGTATAAGGAAGGATATCTTTTCGTTTAGTGATTCGGCATTCATCAACTCTTCCAGTGTAATGTGCATCCGGTAGCGCCAGTAATGCATGGAATTGGCTGGAACATTGATTCTTTCGGCTTCGGGATCTGCCCGTTTGATGGAATCGTCCATGGCAAACCAGTCCTGCAAAGGTATAATGGTAAGCATGGACTGGGTGTCCAGATGATTCGATACTATTTGTTTGGCAAGATCTTCCTTGCATTCTTCGGGAGCCTCACCTACGCGCAGCAAGACTTTATTGTAGTATTGCTGGGTTTTCTCACGGTCTTCTTTCCACCAGTTGCGTATGGGAGTCATATCGTGGGTAGATGTTGTGCATACGGAATGGTAAGGTAACGAAAACATGTCAGCAAAATCCCGGTTGGAGGTCTTAGGCATACGTTCGATCTCAAGACTAAGTATCTGAAGCTTGTTCATTACTTCAGGAACTGAATCAGGAATCATTCCAAGGTCTTCTCCACATACAAGCATATCCGTGCAGGCAACCAATGGTGTAAGGTGTTTGTAAGCCTGTAGTTTCCAGAATTCGGTATGCCGGCGATAGAAGAAATGCCAGTAAAGTTGGTCGAATGCGTAACGATCGGCCTGATTTAGCTCCATATATATATATGAATTCATGGCCGAAATGCGTGGATGAAAAAGCAATTCGTTATGAGGGTCAGCTAAAAAAAGTACTTCGTTGGCAATCGCATAAAGCCCTTCCTTTATTCGTTGGGATGCTTCATCCTTTTTTTGTGCAAATATTTTTTCAATCTTGCGTTGTGTGTCGCAGAATGGTTTCAATACAAAGTGATTGGATGACGATTGGGCTAGGTAAGAACCCATAACTTCGGAAGTAAGATCTCCAAATAGTTTATGTAAGTTCTTATTGTGAATATGGGGCGTTGTAAACCTTGCTTCGTTAAAAACCAGTCCGTATTGTTCTATTTCATTCTTAGAGAAGGGGAGGGCCGGATTGAAATGACCGCATAATCCTTGTACATATTCCTGCGGTACTTCCCATATACGGAAAAAGCCAAGGATATGATCGATACGGAAAGCGTCGAAATAATCGGACATTTTACGGAAACGTTTTTTCCACCAGGAGTATCCGTCCTTTTCCATTTCGGCCCAGTTGTAGGTTGGGAACATCCAGTTCTGACCATTTTCGGAAAAATCATCGGGTGGTGCTCCGGCTTGTCCGTTCATATTAAAATATTTTGGCTCCGTCCATGTTTCCACACTGTTTTTGTTTACGCCGATGGGGATGTCTCCTTTCAGCACAATGCCATTTTTTCTGGCATACTCGCTGACCGCTCTGAACTGTGTGTCGAGCACAAACTGAAGGAAATAGCAGAAGGCAATCTCCGGATAGGCTACGCTGTTGTTTGAACAAAGAGACTGTATTGCTCCTTTATCGTAGGTTGAATACGATCCCCACAGCTTGAATTCAGGCGTTCCGTTTTTCTCGCGCAGGTAGCTGTAGGCTGCATACGGAACCAGCCAGGATTCGTTCTGAGCAAAAAAGTTGGCAAACGCTTCGCTTTCGAGGTATTGCATTCCTTCTTGTGCAAAGAATTCGCGGCAATACAAAATCTTTTCACGAACTACCGATTCGTAGTCTACTTCGTCTTTAGCGTTTAGCTCATGCTGTATTTTATTATAATAGGCTGCTTTTTCCTTGTCTTTTAGTTCTCCCATCCAGGTTAAACTGATATACATCGGATGAATGGCATAGATGGAAATGGCGCTGTACGGATAAGAATCGACCCAGGTGTGAGTCATAGTTGTATCATTCATAGGGAGTGTCTGAATAACACATTGTCCGGTTTTCTTAGCCCAGTCTATCAATGATTGTAAATCGCGCAGGTCGCCAACTCCAAAGCTGTTTGCTGAGCGTAGAGAAAATACGGGCATTACAGATCCGGCTCCTCGCCACAGGGGTTGTTTATCTCTAAAATATAAACCCGAAATGACCACCTTTTCTCCGTTAGCCTGTGGTGGCAGGTCGAGTAAACGGTTTTCTCCGTCTTCCCAGTCTACAACCGTTTGAGTGTTATTGTCGAATATTATAAATTTATATTCCAGCGGATTATGCAACTCGGAAGCATCTAAATCAATGTGCCATTCGGGAAAAGTATCGCAACTAAGCTTCAGTGCCTTGTCTGGATTCCATTCTCCAAGGGAGGGTTGGTTACCGGTAATGGCTACCGACTGATGCTTCTCTATCCGTGGAGCCGCCACTTTTAGGGTAAGATGTTTCGACCCTTTAACAACTCTTTCGTGGGTGTTGCATGGATGGGCAAATAAGCTTTTGGTAAAAGCTGAGGTGTAGAAAGCCAGATTAGTAGGACGTACCTGCCAGTAATCGTAGAGCGAATACCTCGATATCTGCTTGTCGAGGACAATTTTGTGGTTTTTCTCCCATTCTTCAAAGATTCGCTTGTCGTTTACGCTGAGGAAGTAGCGATACTCAATGTATTCTGTATCTTCTGGCAAATCAAGAACTAATTGCCAGTTGCCGCCTTTTGTATAAACCATCTCTTTTGCAAATACAGGGTCCCATGATCCCAATGCGGGAATGGATCCGACAACGAATAACTTTTGTCCCCAGACAGTATGGAAGTTTATTATAAAGGTTACTTTCATATGTATCAAGTATAGAAATAAACACGAAGGTATGAAAAATGCGGGGATATTTCCCCGCATTTTTATGAAATAATAAATATCATTTTTTTATCCGCATCTGGAAGCGCCACAGTTTGTGCAGATAAGACATCCTTCCTGATAAATTAATGTCTCGTGACCGCAATTCGGACACTTCTGACCTTTGGCTTCTGTTCCGTTTGGAAGGTACTTTTTCAATGCTCTTTCAACTCCGTTTTTCCAGGTGTTGATCGATTCGTTGTTGAGTTCCATTCCCTGAACCAGCTTAATTACCTGATCGATGGGCATACCATATCTCAGTACGCCTGAAATTAGTTTCGCATAGTTCCAGAATTCAGGATCAAACTTTCCATCCAATCCTTCGATGGTCATTTTGTAGCCACGTTTGTTTTTGAACTGGAAGTCGTAATGCTTTTTTTCATCTTCATCGTAACTTTTAATAATGGTTCCCTTTGTAACGTTTTTGGGAAGCATAATGCCTTCCTCGTCGTCAGCGAGACCTGTAAAGATCTCGTAAGGTCTGCCGTTAAGAAGTCCTACGAAAGCAATCCATTTTTCTTTGTTGTTCTGGAATTTTACTACATCAGCATCAAGCTCGCGTGGACGTTTTGAAACAATTACAGGAGGCTCCATGCAATTGCAGTCGTCTTTCTTTTTGGTTTTCTGTGTGGAAACCAATACGCCGGAACGGGATCCCTCGCGATAAACCGTACATCCTTTGCATCCGCTCTTCCAGGCTTCTACGTATAATTTGTCTACCAGCTCTTCACTTGCATCGGCAGGTAGATTGATGGTTACGCTGATGGAATGATCTACCCATTTTTGCATTCTTCCTTGCATGCGGACCTTTTGCATCCAGTCAACATCGTTTGATGTTGCTTTGTTGTAAGGCGATTTGGCAACAATTTCGTCTATTTCCTCCGAACTATACTTTTTCGTAACGGAATATCCGTTTGCCTGCATCCAGGTCACAAACTTGTGATGGAATACAATATATTCTTCATAAGCATCGCCTGTTTCGTCCACAAAATCAACTCTTGCATCCGTATCATTTGGATTAACCTTGCGTCTGCGTTTGTAAACTGGTAAAAATACCGGTTCTATTCCAGAGGTTGTCTGAGACATCAGACTGGTTGTTCCGGTAGGAGCGATGGTCAGGCAGGCGATATTACGACGTCCGTATTTTACCATATCGTTGTAAAGCGACGGATCGGCCTCACGCAGACGGTTGATAAATGGATTTTTTTCTTCACGTTTGGCCTCAAATATTTCAAACGCACCACGTTCTTTTGCCATAAATACGGATGAACGATATGCTTCCAAAGCTAATGTCTTCTGTACTTTTTCTGCCATATCAGTTGCTTCGTCTGTGCCATAACGCAGACCTAAAGCGGCAATCATATCGCCTTCGGCTGTTATACCTACACCTGTACGTCTTCCCTGAAGGGTTTTCTTCTGAATCTTTTCCCATAAATGACGTTCGGTTTGTTTCACTTCCATCGTTTCAGGATCGGAATCTATCTTTGCCAGAATTTTCTCTATCTTTTCGCTTTCAAGGTCAATGATATCATCCATGATTCGTTGAGCCAGTCTTACGTGTTTTGTAAATAAATCGTAATCGAAGGCTGCTTCAGAAGTAAAAGGTTTTACAACATACGAGTAAAGGTTAAGTGCCAGCAACCGACAGCTGTCGTAAGGACACAATGGAATTTCACCGCAAGGATTGGTTGAAATAGTCTGGAATCCAAGATCAGCGTACGAGTCAGGCACAGATTCACGGATAATTGTATCCCAGAATAATACACCCGGTTCTGCAGATTTCCATGCATTGTGGATAATCTTCTGCCAAAGAGTAGCCGCATCTATTTCTTTAACCGTAGTCGGATTAGCTGAATCAACAGGATATTGCTGCGTGTAAGGAGTTCCGTTTACTACAGAATTCATAAATGCATCATCAATTTTCACGGAAACGTTGGCTCCCGTAACCCGGCCTTCAGTCATTTTTGCATCAATAAATGATTCGGAGTCAGGGTGCTTGATGGATACGCTAAGCATTAAGGCACCGCGACGACCATCCTGTGCAACTTCCCGGGTAGAATTGGAGTATCTTTCCATGAAAGGAACCAATCCGGTAGAAGTAAGAGCCGAGTTCTTTACTGGCGAACCCTTGGGGCGGATGTGTGAAAGGTCATGACCTACACCTCCGCGTCGTTTCATCAGCTGAACCTGTTCTTCATCAATACGAATGATCGCTCCGTAGGAATCGGCTTTCCCATCCATGCCAATAACAAAACAGTTTGAAAGCGATGCAATCTGATAGTTGTTCCCAATCCCGGTCATCGGACTTCCCTGAGGAATAATATAACGGAAATGGTCAAAAAGGTCAAACAGTTCCTGTTCAGAAAGAGGATTAGGGTATTTCTTTTCTACTCTGGCAACTTCGCTAGCCAGACGGCGGTGCATGTCGGTGGGTGTTTTTTCGTAAATATTACCATACGCATCCTTCAGCGCATACTTATTTACCCATACTTTAGCGGCAAGTTCATCGCCGGTAAAGTAATCTTTTGAAGCTTTGAATGCTTCGTCGAAAGTGTATATCTTTTTATCCACAGCTAATAATTATTTTTGGTATGCAAGTTTAGCAATACTTTAGATATTGACCAAATCTTCTTTGTTAAAAAAATGGCGGAATTAAAAGTTTTCCATTTTGTTCTATTAATGTCTTGAAAACAAGAATATTGTGTTTTTGTTAATTTGTGAAAGTTTCCCCAAAAATATAACTGTGTAAATTTGTAGTTTTCAAAAACAGAAAAGGATGCCTCTGAGCTTAGAGGCATCCTTTTCTGTTTTTTATGATATGAGAAGTTAGTTTTTAAGCTGAACTTCGATTTGTTCTACAGTAGAACGGAATGTTTTGCAGGTTTCAATCTGGTCCTTGATGGTTTTGCATGCATGCAATACCGTTGCATGATCTTTCTTACCAACAATTTTACCAATGTGAGCGAAAGAGCTGTCTGTATATTTTTTAGATAAAAACATGGTAATCTGTCTGGCCTGAACAACTTCACGCTTGCGTGAACGTGTTTGAATGGCTGCAAGCTCTAAATTAAAGAATTTGCATACAGTTTCCTGAATGGTTTGTACAGATAATTGTTTTTTCTCAAGACGAACAGCCTGGCTAACCACACGCTTGGTAAGTGTCAGGTCTATTTCTTTATTATTGATTACAGCATTTGCCATCAGCGAAACAAGTATTCCTTCTAAATCGCGTACATTCTCTGTAACGTTCGTTGCAATAAAGTTAAATACTTCATCAGGAATTACAATTCCGTCGTGGTTAATCTTGTTCTTAAGAATTTTCTTTCTTAAGTCCAGGTCCGGACGGCTTAATTCGGCTGTTAATCCCCATTTCAAACGGGTGATTAAACGCTCTTCCATTCCCTGCAAATCAACGGGAGCCTTATCTGATGTAAGGATAAGTTGTTTGCCTAACTGATGTAAGTGGTTGAAGATATGAAAGAACGTGTTCTGGGTTTTATCCAAACCAATCATTTCTTGTATATCATCCAGAATCAGGACATCGATATTTTGATAGAAATTCAGGAAGTCGTTTATCGTATTCTTTCTAATCGCATCGGTAAACTGAACCCGGAAAAGGTGAGAGGATACATACAATACTTTTTTTGATGGATGTAACTCACGGATACGTGTTCCTACGGCATGGCATAAATGGGTCTTTCCAACACCCGACGGGCCAAAAATAAACAACGGATTAAAGGTTGTTTTGCCTGGATTCTGAGCAACAGCTTCGCCTGCTGTACGCACTAACTTATTACTTGTCCCTTCAAAGTAATTGTCAAAGCTATACTTGGGATTTAGCTGTGGATCCAAATCCTGAGGTGCAGTCTGCACAAAAGGGTTTGGTGCTTTATTAGCTCCTTGCGGAGCAACTTTTTTAACGGCTACAGAACCATCTTCTGCAGGATAATCAACAGTCCCTCCGGTTGTTTTGTCTACCATTACACGGTAGTTCAAAATAGTACCCTGTCCAATTACCCTGTAAAGCGTTAGTTTAAGAACATTCACATACTTCTCTTCCAGATATTCATAGAAAAACTGGCTTGGAACCTGAATGGTAAACTTTCGGTCTTCAAACGATAAAGGGATAATAGGCTTGAACCATGTGTTAAAAGCGGCCTCAGGGACGTTGTCTTTAATAACAGCGAGGCATTTGTTCCACAATAATTGATGATCAGTCTGCATTTTGTTTATATTCTCAACTATAACTTTATTCTTAATGAGTACAAAGTTTATAAATTAATTCGAATAAAAAAAGTCTGATTTTGTTTGGTAAATTTGATTTTTCAATATCCCTTTTAGTTTCAGGGAGTTACTTCTATGTTGTTGATAATCTGGCAGATATATTTATTCGTTATTAAAAACCATTGTTACGAAAGCATTTCGAATATTTATTTGTAGCAGGTCATAAAAAGCAAAGAGCCTTAAAATAAGGAGGTAAGTCCTCTTTTTAAGGCTTTTTTGAGTAATATTGAATTATAAAATAAAAAAATAGTTAATTAGATGTATTCTAAATTAGATGATTAGTTTGCCTAAAAAATACCTGATTTAAAACACTGAAAAACGAACATAACGCTTTGGATTTTGCTTTAAGTCTATCATAAGTTTTGCAGCATTATCCGCTGTGCTGTTCAGGTTTTCGTACAACGCTTTGTCATTAAGAAGAAGACCCATACTGTTGTCTGTAGAATTCAGTCTGTCTGTTGTAAGCTTGAGGTTGTTCATCATCGCGTTCATCGAATTGTATGTAGTCTGCAAATCCAAACCTTTAAGCTCGGTGCTTACTTCAGCAAAATTTGATGTAATGATTTTGAGATCCGAAACAATAACGGGTACATCTTTATTCAATAATCTGTTTAGCTGTTGAGTAGAGGCTTCCAGATTACCTGTGGTACGTTCAATCTGATTCAGCGACTGAATAAGAGCAGGATGATTTACGATGGTCTGCAGACCCAGAAGTATGGAGTCAATTTTAGGCATCAATTCTATTACCTGAGGAAGAAGCTTGTCCTGTACAGTACCCATGATATCGTCAGACATACGTCCTTCGATTGTTCCTCCTGTTTGTAAATAATCTTTTACATACTTGTTGAGGTGAATATGAAGCTCGCCTCCGCTTAAAAGACTTCTAACGATGGTAATATAGCTGCCTTTATTGATTTTCATCTCTTCTTCAAGACTGATTTCAACCGTTACTTTATCAGTTGTGGTATAATCATACTTAATGTCGCGAACTAAACCAACTTTAAATCCTTCTACATAAACTGGACTTGAAATTGTAACATCTTTTACATTGTCGAAAGTTACATAATAATGATTAACCGGTTGAAACAGGTTGATTCCCTTAAGGTAATTTACCCCGAAATAGAGTAAAGCTAAACTAACTATGGTAGCCAAGCCTATTTTTGCTTCTTTCGTTAATACGTTTTTCATTCTTTAATATTATGAGTAATTTATATTTATCAGTTTATTTCCAGCTTTCAGTATTTTACTTTTTCACCATTTTTGAAGGCAATAATAAAAGCATCTTTAAAATCCTTGGAAACTTTTCGGCGTAAACGTTTTATTTCATCAAAGCTCGTTGATTCGCCGTAAGTATATTTAATCAGTCCTCCCTCTTTAAAAGAATCAATATTCTTATAGCCTTTAAAGAGTCTGGAGGAATCACTTATTTTTTTGTCGGATGTCAGTATTTGTATTTTATAAATAAGTTTGCCGGAAGTTGCCTTAACCGCTTTTTCATTTCTTGCGGGTCGAACAATTTCTGAATCGCGTTTGGCTGGCTCTGTTTCACGCTCTGATGTTTCATATTCGCGAATAGAAGGCTTCTCTGTATCGCGGACAGGCCTACTATCTGCTATAACACCATTTGAAAGAGCTCCCTGTTTACGGTCGAACTCCCTTTTGTATTTTACAAAAGCAGAATAGAGCGACTGAGCCAGTTTATCTTGTCCGTTGTCGGAATTCATAAATCTTGCCTCTTCCTTATTAGAAATGAATCCAAGCTCTACAAGAACGCTTGGCATGCTGGTTTTGCGTAGCACCAGCAAACCTGCCTGACGTACACCCCGGTCTACCCGGTTGACAGAAGTAAACGATTTCTGAATTTTTGATGCAAGGTCTACACTTTGCTCCATGTGCTTGTTCTGCATGAATTCAAATATGATGTAGGATTCAGATGAATTGGGATCAAATCCTTCATATTTTTGCAAATAATTATCTTCAAGCAGAATGGCAGAGTTCTCTCGCATAGCCACCTGCAGGTTTTCGTCGGTTCTTGCCAATCCTAAAGTAAATGTTTCCGTACCAGTTACATAGCTGCCTCGCTCAACGGCATTGGTGTGTATGGATATAAACAAATCGGCTTTAGCGCGATTGGCGATATTTGCCCGCTCATCTAATTCGATAAAGCGGTCGGATTTGCGTGTGTAAATGACCCTTATGTCATTATGATTGGATTCGATCAAATCTCCAAGCTTACGGGCAACAGACAGATTGATGTCTTTTTCATCAATCTGAAAACGTTGTGCACCCGGATCCTTTCCTCCGTGACCGGCATCAATAACAAGTACAAATTTATCCTTAGCTTGTATGTCCGATGCACAATAAAACAGCGCAAATAATAAAATAAAATATAGAAGGGACTCTTTTTTCACTTTACGTATTACTTGTAAATTTGCTACAAATGTAGTGATTTTTGCCAATTTACACAGAATATATATTGTAATAAATCTTAGTTCCCTATTTTACAGGCCTGTCCGTCAGAAAATTTATCATCTGGGTGATGCCTCTCTGGCATGCAGGACAGAATGGATGATAGTTACGCATCATACAATTGTCCATCGGACGATATATGCCTTTGGATAGGTAGCCCCCTCCTTCGAATACACCGGTTTTATCCTTGAATTTGTCATCCAGAGGAGTAGGGATAGGTGTGTTTTTAGGAAGAAGATCTTTCCATTTCTTGTCGAAATCAACAAGAGTGGTGATGTTAGGTTCCCACGGTTCATACTTCAGATTGTAAAAGTCATTATAAGCAACCTCCGATTGAAAGTATTCGTCGGCAAGTCCTGCGAAACTATGACCGAATTCGTGAACAAAAACGACAGATGTCAGTTCATTGTTTGCCGTGCTCATGGCATAAAAGTTATACATGCCACCACCACCGTATGTGTCCGAATTAACCAGGATAAAGATGGCATCGCAGGGAACATCCCAAACAGCATCACGGATAGGTTTCAGATCCTGGGAAGTAAGATAACGGTCAATGCCAAACGTATAGTATCCCGAATTAAGTGCCGTGTTTTTCCAAACTCCATCGCCCGAAACATCCATTCCGCTTTCCTGGGAAGGAACACAAACAGCCCATACATTAAAGTCAGCTTTGTATTTGCCAAAAGGAGGCGTATCAAACAATGTTTTAGTAAAACGTTTTGCATCGGCTTCGA
>JAGPJL010000077.1 GCA_018054455.1 Parabacteroides sp. | reverse complement strand
TGGCGGGTATCTATGAAGAATTATTCGTATTTTTGTGAAAATTATTAGTTGCTATGAATCGAATAAACCTCGTATTATTGCTTTTATTATTTACGATAAAGGGTATAAGTCAAGTTTCTACTCCAAACTATCGTACGGTTGAGAATATATCATATCGCACTCAAGGAGATGCCTACTCCTTGGAAAGATGCAAAGTTGATCTGTATTATCCGGAATCTGTAAAAGATTTTGTAACGATAGTATGGTTTCATGGGGGAGGTCTCTCCGGAGGAAATAAATTTATTCCGGAACAACTCCAAAAGGCCGGTTATGCGGTAGTGGCTGTTAATTACCGATTATTGCCAAAAGCAACCTTAACGGACTGTATAGATGATGCTGCAGCAGCAGTAGCATGGACTTTTAATGAAATAAACAAATATGGAGGAAGCCGTAATAAAATAATTGTTTCAGGACATTCTGCAGGAGGTTATTTGACAAATATGATTGGCCTGGATAAAAAATGGCTTAGAAAGTATAATGTGGATGCAGATTCAATTGCCGCACTCATCCCTTTTAGCGGACATGCCATTAGTCACTTTGCCTATCGCCAGTCTAAAGGGATGAAAGACACTCAGCCAAGCATTGATGAATATGCTCCTTTATTTTACGTACGCCCTGACGCTCCTCCTTTGATTATTGTTTCTGGAGATAGAGAGCTTGAAATGCTTGGACGATATGAAGAGAATGCTTATTTCTGGAGAATGATGAAGGTGGCTGGACACAAGGAAACATATCTTTATGAACTCGACGGATATGATCATGGATCTATGGCAGCCCCTGCATTTCATATTCTAAAGAATCATATTAAACAGCTTTTCCCCGATATTAAGTAGTAATGACTGTTTTTATCCGTTCCTATTTACAATAACTTCATTGCCTCTTTGCTTTAACGTACCAGGTGTTGGTATTTTTGTTATTTTTGCTAGTAAATTGAAATTAATTTATGAGAAAGTATCGACTGTTGATCGTATTGGTTTTATTTATATATTCACTTAAAGCTGAACTTCCATCTCCAAAACACGAGATTCGGGCTGTTTGGCTGACTACCATTTATGGATTGGACTGGCCACAAAAACCTGCCACAACAGAAAATGGAAGAAAAGAACAACAACAGTCGCTTTGCAAGATACTCGATCAACTTCAGGAAGCTAATTTCAACATGGTATTTATGCAGGTTAGAATGCGTGGAGATGTAATATATCCTTCGGTAATTGAGCCTGCATCTAAGACTTTTTCTGGTAAATATGGTGTTTTGCCGGGTTATGATCCGTTGGCTTTTGCTATTGAAGAATGTCATAAGAGAGGAATGGAGTGTCATGCATGGATGGTAACATTTCCGGTTGGTACCGACAAAATAGTAAAAGAACAAGGAAGTCGGTCGGTTGTTAAAAAACATCCGTCTCTATGTAAACGTTTCAATGGAGAGTGGTATCTGGATCCAGGAGTACCGGGTACAGATAAGTACATTCTTTCTTTGGTTAAAGAACTTGTTAATGGATACGATCTGGATGGAGTTCATTTTGACTATATCCGATATCCCGAAGAAGCAAAAAAGTTTCCCGATAAAGCTGCTTATCGTAAATCTGGAAACGGACTTCCTCTGGATGAATGGCGTCGGTCTAATATTAACCGGATGGTATCTATGATTTATGATTGGGTGAAAGAAGTAAAACCTTGGGTGCAGGTAAGTAGTTCTCCTTTGGGAAAGTATAATAGAATACCCAAAGTGCCTAATGCTGGCTGGACTGCGTACGAGAGTGTTTTCCAGGATCCCCGAAAATGGTTAGAGATGGGAAAGCATGATATGGTGGTTCCTATGATGTATTATAAGTTTGACAACTTTTTTCCTTTCGTAGATAATTGGGTCGAGATAAGTAACGGTCGGATGGTGGTTCCCGGTTTAGGGGCATATCGGATGGGGAAAAAAGAAGCAGATTGGGAGAAAACGGATATTACTGATCAAATAGATTATAGCAGATATTACGGAGGAGCAGGATGTTCTTTCTTTCGTTGTGCAAATGTGCTGGATAACACCAAGGGAATTTATAAAGAATTAAAAGATGTCTACTATAAATATCCCGCGCAGCTTCCTCCGCTTACATGGCTGAGTAATTCTGTACCGGAGGCTCCTGCCGAAGTAAATGTTACCAGAAAACAAAATGAGTTGGTTTTAACCTGGAAGCCTCAGCATACAGGATCTGATACGTTAACTTATACTGTTTATTATTCATTAAAAGGTTCCATTGATACCGAAGCTTCCACGAGTATTCTGGCTACAGGTTTGCGAAGTACGTCTTTAACTATTCCAATTGATAACGAAACCGAGAAATTGTATACATTTTGTGTAACATCGTCTTCCCGTTACCGGATTGAGAGTAAACCTTCGCAAGAAACATCCTACTATTTATCGTCATTCGAAAAATGAAAAATGTTTATTATTATTAATGATTTGTATTTATTCATATTTAATTCTATATCTTTGTGAGTCTGAAAATGAATGCATCAAGTGTTTCAAGTAAGAATTATTTATAAAAGGATGAAAAAAACAGCGATACTTATATTGATTCTTTTCCTTGCCGGTCTGGTTGGATACGGAGGGGGAGGTATTAATTATATAAATTATTGTTGTTACGAATGTGAAGCCGAAGGTGTTGATGCTGTTATCGAAGATTTATGTTGCGAAACCCACGGGCACGATCACGTTAATTTTATAAATGAAAAAGGCGAAATTTTTCAACATGATGGAGATTGTCTGAACTGTGGTTTGCATCGCATCAATTTTGAATGGACAGATGATAATGTTCATGTTCCGGTTATTCATATTCCCTCATTTGATTTGAATTGGATTGATTCCGATATGATTAATCTTTCTCCTCTATTTGCAGAACTATTTGTGTCTGATGTACAATATACAGGACCACCTGTTTCCTGTCCTCGTGTCTATCTTTCTCTCCTGACAGTTCTTTTGATTTAAATATTAAAACAGTTTACTTGTAACCTCTTGGGTTATGAGTCGTGTTACTGTACCTGTTTGCTGGTATTGGATATGTTGCATATCTGTATCTGTACACGTACATTTTTAACTATTAATGTTTAAGAAAAAAGAAATGTTGAAACAAGTTTTTATTATAGTTTGTATGACCCTTATCCCCTTCATTGCAATGGCGGATAAGGTAGTTGTTAAAGGTCATGTTTATGACGAAAACAAACAACCAGTTATTGGTGCCAATGTATACTGGGAAGGAACTCAGGATGGCACGACGACCGACCTGGATGGTTTTTTTGAATTAAATAAAAAGGGAGATGTATCTCATCTAATCACGAGTTATATCGGTTATGTTACTGTATCGACTCCAGTCAAAGATCAGTCAGGTTCTCTCGAAATTGTTTTGAAGGGAGAAGTGGAATTAAATGAAGTCGTAGTAAGTGAAAGGAAAGTAGCAACTGTTTCCAGCAGAACCAGTGTGTTGCAGACGCAGAAAATTACCTACGATGAAATATGCCGTGCTGCTTGTTGTAATCTTGCGGAAAGCTTTGAGACAAATCCTTCGGTAGATGTTTCATATAGTGATGCTTCAACCGGTGCCCGTCAGATTAAATTGCTGGGATTGTCTGGTACATATGTTCAGATGCTGACAGAGAATTATCCCAATTTCAGAGGAGCATCATCCTTGTATGGATTGGATTATGTACCCGGAGCCTGGATGGAAAGCATTCAGGTATCAAAAGGAACTTCGTCTGTAAAGAATGGATATGAAGCGCTGGCCGGACAAATCAATGTTGAATTTAAGAAACCGCAGACAGCAGATCTGTTTTCGGCCAATCTCTTTGCCAGTGATGCCGGCAGATATGAAGCTAACACAGATGCTTCATGGCATGTAAACGATAAATTATCCACCGGGCTGTTAATCCATTACTCTAACGACAAAATGTCTCACGATGATAATGGTGATGGCTTTCTGGATACTCCCATAAAAGAACAGGTAAATGTGATGAACCGTTGGAGTTATAACTCCGGATCGTATGTTTCACAATATGGAGGCCGTTTTTTGCATGAAAACCGGACTGGAGGTCAAGATATTCATCACGAGAGCATTACGGACCCTTATAAGATTGGACTAACAACAAACCGTGCTGAATTATTTACCAAACAGGCTTTTATTATCAATAAGGAGAAGGTGGAAAGTGTGGCTTTGATTCTTTCCGGATCTTATCATGAACAGCTATCCATGTATGATCGAACTCCCTATAATATTTATCAGAATAATGTGTATGCCAGCTTGCTTTATGAGAAAGAGTTTTCGCATGCCCATAGTTTGAGTACAGGATTAAGTCTGAATTACGACGGGTTTAATGAAAACCTTGTTATGGACGGAACAAGGACACCATATAACAGGAGTGAAGTTGTTTCCGGCGCTTACGCTCAGTACACATATAATCTGAATGATAAGTTTATATTGCTTGCAGGAATCAGGGCTGATTATAGCCAAAGGTATGATTTGTTTGTTACTCCAAGAATACATGTCAAGTATAATCCCTTTGAATGGTTTCATGTACGGGCATCGGCCGGAAAGGGCTATCGGACAGCCAACGTCCTTGCCGAGAATAATTTCTTATTGGCAAGTAGCCGCAAGATGCGGATTGCTGATAATCTTGACCAGGAGGAAGCCTGGAATACAGGGCTGAATCTTTCTTTTTATATCCCCGTTGCCGGCAAAGAACTGACCCTTAACGGTGAGTGGTATTATACCAACTTTATTAAGCAAGTTGTTGTCGACATGGACAGTAATCCGCATGAAGTTAGTTTCTATAATCTGGATGGAGAGTCGTATTCCAACAGCTTTCAGCTTGAGGCAACTTACCCTTTCTTCCGCGGATTTACAATGACTGCGGCGTATAGATTCACCGATGCACAAACAGATTACCGAAATATAGAGGGAATCACTTATCGGATGAAAAAGCCGTTGGTAAGTGACTATAAAGGATTGCTTACAGCCTCTTATCAGACACCGTTGAAGAAGTGGCAGTTTGATGTTACCTCGCAGTTTAACGGAGGCGGACGGATGCCGGAGGCTTCCAAATCAAATCCGCTTTGGAATAGTGAATTCAAGGCATACACAGTAGTAAATGCACAGATAACCAAATATTTCCGTCAGTGGTCTGTTTATATAGGCGGAGAAAATCTATTTGATTATACGCAGGATATGCCTGTCATTGATGCTATGAATCCCAGAGGCGAAAACTTCGACAGTTCGATGATTTACGGTCCGGTTCACGGAAGGAAGTTATATGTTGGCGTTCGATTTAATATAGGGCGCGATTAAACAGAATATTAAACCCATTAAAATTTATAATTATGAAAAGAATTGTATTTATTCTCGTTTGTGTGTTGTGTATAATCACAACTGCTTTTGCACAAGATGTAAAAAAGAAAAAAGAATCGGTAACCTTCTTTATTGAAGCCATGGATTGCGATCACTGTGTAAAAAAGATTGAAAAGAATATAGGTTTTGAAAAGGGCGTCACGGATTTGAAGTGCGATCTTTCCACACGCACAGTTGTGGTATCTTACAAGGCGGATAAAACATCAAAGACCAAGTTGGTTTCGGCTTTTAAAAAGATTGAAATGGATGCGGTACCAGTTGATGATGGAGCAGGATGTGCGGTGCCTGTGAAGAAAGAAGCCGGAAATCATGATCATTAATCACATTGATATAAAATAGGAAATTAGTAATAACCTTTTTATCTTTGCATTGCCTCTACTAGTGAACAGGACTTGTCCTTTTGCTCGCGGAGGCTTTCTTTATAAATATTTTATAGAGAGATGCAGCATTTTAAGCATTGTTTTCATCTAATTACTTGAATGACCTCCCCAGGAGGGCCTGAATATCTGACTGAATGAATGAAGAACAACTGATAGAGGGTTGTAGGAAGGGCGAAAGGCTGGCTCAGAAAGAGCTTTACGAAAAATACTCCCGTAAAATGATGGGGGTCTGTTTACGCTATGCAAGCGATAGAGAGACCGCTCGTGATTTATTACAGGACGGATTTGTAAAGATATTTTCAGCACTGGATTCCTATGCGGCATCAGGATCGTTCGAAGGTTGGATGCGAAAGATATTTGTGAACTGTGCATTGGAACACCTTCGTAAGACTGATATACTAAAAGATGCTGTTGATCTGGACAAAACGGCAGAGTTAATGCAACCCGATGCTTCGATAATATCGGAAATGTCGGCTGCCGACTTGATGGGATTGGTCCAGGAGCTGCCTCCGGGTTTCAGAGCAGTATTTAACCTTTTTGCAATTGAAGGATTTTCGCACAAGGAGATAGGTGAGATGCTCGAAATTACAGAAAGTACTTCGCGGTCTCAGTATACGAGGGCAAGGCAGTTATTACAACGAAAAGTAAAAGAATTGGATTAAAGATATGAACGATAAACACAGAGATCAATTTGAGGAATTATTCAGTTCGAAGTTGCAAAACTTTGAGGCTGACCCTGCACCGGACGATTGGGATGCCATAGTTGGGCGTCTTCCGAACCGGAAGATTGTTCCTTTATGGCAAAACTGGCGCTATATGTCGGCGGCAGCAGCTGTAATCCTTGTTGTTGCAACAGCTACGTTCTATCTTTTTACAGAAGAAACAATGCGTACTCCTTTAGCACAACAAGCCCAACAAGAAGCCGATGTTTATGAAAAGCAATTAAAAGAAGAACAAGCTCAGATAGTATCTGTTCCAACACCGATTGCTAAAATTGAATCAGCGTCGAATCAGCCTAATGCACAGCAAAAGCATGCTAAATCGCTAACAAGAAACAATCCCGGGAATTTGTCATCGACCTTACAAGTAAATGATTCAGTTCAGATAGTAGCCAATGTAACAGTTAATCAGGATGCCAAATCTGACGAGTCAGCCATTGAAAAAGAGCAGGAGGAAAGAGTTTTATCAACAGATAAAGCGCCAGAACCCGTTGCCGAAAAGACTGTTCGTAAACGGGAACTATTTGCAAATGCAGGTCAACCGGCAAAAAATAAAAGTGAACAGTCTTCAAAAAAATGGAGTCTTGGTTTAGGAAGTGGTAGTTTTACAGCCGGAACAGGAAATACAGTAAATACGTATGCGTTTAGAAATTCGTTACAAGCGGATAAAAGTCTAATGTTCATGAATTCGGCAATCATCAACAGCGAGCTACCTAAGACAGATATTCATCATGACACGCCAATAAGCTTTAGCTTGGCTGTTAGTCGTCAGCTTAACGATCGGTTCGCTTTACAAACCGGATTATCACTTACCTTATTATCCTCGGATTGGAAAACAAATGGTACCTTTCATTCAAAGACCGAACAAAAACTGTACTTCTTAGGCTTGCCATTATCCGTTGTATACAAAATAGCCGAATGGAATCGCTTTCAGTTCTATACTTCAGCCGGAGTGATGGCTGAAATTAATGTAAATGGTAAAGTAAAAAATACATTATTTACGGATGGAATTGATTTGGAAACCGAAAGTGAAAAGGTGCGAATGAAAGAATGGCTTTGGTCTGTTAATTACAAAGCGGGTGTAAGCTATCCTGTCTTTCATTTTGTAAACATATTTGCAGAAGGAGGAGTGGCATACTTTTTTGATAACGGAAGTTCAATTGAAACTATTCGCTCTGAAAAACCATTCAATGCTGGATTTAATGTGGGATTACGATTAGGATTTTAATAATTAAACAATGAATATATAATTAATAAAAAGAATTGAGATGAAGAAACTTAAATTTACAGCTTTCGCTGCTGTTGCGGCAGGACTTGTTATGTTAACATCATGTTTGGGAGAAGGAGGAAGTGAAACCAGCTTATATGGAATTCCTGGTGTAGTTGAATATGACCCGCTGACATTCAAAAAAGTTGTTCATATTTCCGATGGGAGTCTTATTTACTCTTCAGCGTTGGAATCAGATGCATCAATTCAGGAAGGGTCTTGTTGTCTGATTGATATGTTTATTGACTACTCAACACAGAATGTTGCGCAAACTGGTTACTATACTGCATCGATTTCAAATTACGTTGATGTTGATCAGTGGAATGCCATTAATACTTCGGATTCGCTTAAATTGAAAGATAAAGAACAGGTGATTTACGATATTCCTTCATTGACATATATTAGCAACAGGCTTTTTATCTATTCACAGCATAAGGAGCAAACAGATCAAGAGAATACTTATCAGCTGTCTTTTAATCCGAATGAAGAGGTTAAGGTTGTTGATGGATACCGTACTTACAATTTGTATTTAACATGTCAAAAAACGAAAGATGGAAAAGCTCCGGAAGTAACTCCATATCACGTAAATGCTTTTAATGTTAGAAGTATTATGCAATATGCAGCCACAAAAGAAAAGAGTTTAGGTAATACTGAGTTTAGTTTTAAAATTAAATACATTAGTACGATTAATTCAGATAGCACCTTTTTAACTTCTTCCACAGATAGAATCACATGGAACGTAAGTGCCATATTGGGAACAAGCAATTGATTTATTAAAAATTGATACACGAAAGGGAGTTACTTAACTGTAGCTCCCTTTTTTTATTAGATTATTCATTTTAGGACACTTTGGATCTATTTCTATTATAAAAAACAGTAGGATAGTAGAAGTTATCCCTTATTTTTATACTTTTGTCTTTCAATTAGAAATGTGAAGATGTATAAGGAGATAATAAAATTAGTAATACTAATTGTTTCCCAGCCTGCAAAGGCTTGGGAAATGCTTTCCCTAAAAGAGAACAAAGAGGAAGACTTTCTATCTCGGTTTATTTATCCGCTGATTGGATTAGTAACATTGTCTGCTTTTTTAGGAGTGTTGTTTACAAGAAAAGAATTTGATGTTGAGCTTGCATTAAAATCATCGATCAAGACATTGGTGTCATATTTTGGAGGATTTTACCTTGCAGCGTATGTGTTAAATGAACTATGGTTGAGTATGTTCAAGAGAATGAAAGATATGAAACAATGGCAACGTTTTGTAGGCTATTCATCGTCTCTTGTGTATGCTCTGTCTATAATTCTAATGTTGTTGCCTGAATTCTTTTTTCTAAGGATATTCATTCTTTATACAGTATATATCGTTTGGGAAGGATCCGGCCCTTATATGGAGGTTGATGAACCTGTTAGATTAAAATTCGTTGGAGTCGTGTCGGCTGTTATTATCCTTGCTCCAATAGTTATTGATTTTGTTCTTTCGATGTTAATGCCGGGTTTACGCTTTGAATAATTAAAAAAAAAATGAAAGAAAAAATAAGTAATAACATCCAGATAAAAAACAAGCGGGCAACTTTCGATTTTGAGTTGCTTGATACGTATACGGCAGGTATTGTACTTACCGGAACCGAGATAAAATCGATTCGGTTAGGTAAAGCAAGTCTTGTGGATACCTTTTGTATCCTTGAAAAAGGGGAGTTATGGGTGAAAAACATGTATATCGCCGAATATTTTTATGGAACTTATAACAACCATATTGCCCGCAGGGACAGAAAGTTGTTGCTAAACCGTAAGGAATTACGCAAGATAGAGGGAGCTTCCAAGACTACTGGTTTTACCATTGTACCGATCAGACTGTTTCTTAATGATAAAGGGCTGGCAAAAGTTGTTATAGCCATTGCAAAAGGTAAAAAAGAGTACGATAAACGTCACTCTATAAAAGAGAAGGAAGACAAGCGCGAGATGGACCGTGCATTTAAAAGATAAGAATGGATAGAAGCGCCGAAAGAGTATGGCACTGTGTTAAGGATGCATTGCCTAAGTCTGTCAGAACTTGCATCTGGCTTTTAAAAATTATTTTACCTATTTCTTTATTGGTCAGATTGCTTGATTATTCAGGCTGGCTTGCAGAAATATCAGGTTTTTTGTCACCGCTTTTTTCTCTTGTAGGGCTACCCGGCGAAACTGCTATCATTTTTCTTACAAGTGCATTTGGTCCGCTATATGCTCCAATAGCATTAATCACTTCTATGTCGTTAGGATTGCGTGAAGCAACTATTCTTGCGATAATGTGTCTGATTTCTCATAATCTTATCGTTGAATCGTCCATACAGGCAAAAACAGGTTCTTCTTTCTGGGGAATGACAGTTCTTCGGGTGGTTATGAGTTTTGTAATTGCTTTTGTGCTCAACCTGGTGATGCCTGATTGGGCTGGTAAGACAGTCGGAGCAAGTCTTAGTGCTGTGCAAGATGCAAATATACTGGATGTTCTGGTGCTGTGGATAACAAGTTCCATGAAGGTTATTATTTCTATTCTGCTGATTGTGACTGGTCTGATGGTTTTGCATAATTTGTTGAATGAATTTAAGTTAATGCAAAAGCTTTCAAATATATTTACACCGCTTATGAAGCTTTTCGGGCTTCCTGAAAATGCCGCATTCCTCTGGTTGGTTGGAAACGTGGTTGGACTAGCTTACGGCGGAGCGATAATGGTGGAGCAAATGGAATTGAAAAAGCTTTCATTAAAGGAGGGTCACTTGTTGAATCATCATCTGGCAATATCACACTCGTTGCTCGAGGATACGATAATTTTCGTTGCTATCGGCATACCAGCTCTTTGGATTTTGGGAACGAGGTTGCTATTTGCCATTCTTGTTGTATGGATGAGACGTTTGTACAACATTATTTATACCCGTAATGTTATTAAGAGACCTGTAAACGGGTAAAAAGCCTTATTTGTTTCTGCTTATGGAATGAAACATATCTTGATAAAAATTAAAGCAACATATGGACAAGCAAACTTTTTTACGTCTCCTGGAAGAGCGAATTCTTATCCTCGACGGAGGAATGGGTACGATGATTCAGGGTTACCTACTTAACGAGGCCGATTACCGCGGTCAGCGCTTTGCAGATATTCCCGGTCAGGTTAAGGGAAACAACGATATGCTTTCTGTTACTCAACCGGAAATTATTAAGACGATTCACCGTCAGTATCTCGATGCCGGAGCTGATATCTTTTCTACAAATACATTCAATGCAAATGGTATTTCGATGTCGGAGTATGGTATGCAGACCTACGTACGTGAGATAAATATTGGTGCCGCTAAAATAGCCCGTGAAGTAGCGGATGCTTTTATGCAGGAACATCCCGGTAAAACAGTTTTTGTAGCGGGATCTGTAGGGCCTACAAATAAAACCGCTTCAATGAGTCCGGATGTTAGTAACCCGGCTTATCGTGCCGTAAGCTACCAGGATTTATATAATGTTTATAAGGAGCAGGTAGAAGCGCTTATAGAAGGAGGGGTAGATATCATTCTTTTTGAAACAACATTCGATACACTGAATGCAAAAGCAGGATTGGAAGCTGCCGAAGTTGTTATTAAGGAAAAACAAAAAGACTTACCAATAATGTTGTCGCTAACCTTAGCCGGACAAGGTGGACGTACCCTTTCGGGGCAGACTTTGATGGCTTTTCTGGCATCAGTACAACATACAAATATTGTTAGCATAGGATTGAACTGTTCTTTTGGGGCCGCAGATATGAAGCCTTACCTCCAGGAACTTGCAAAATTCGCTCCCTGTTATGTAAGTGCCTATCCCAATGCAGGTCTTCCTAATAGTTTAGGCGATTACGATGAAACGCCCGAAACAATGGCTGGTCATGTAAAACCGTTCATAGACGAACAGTTGGTTAATATAATTGGCGGTTGCTGTGGTACAACTCCCGACCATATTGCCCGTTATCCCGAATTAGTAAAAAATGCAAAACCTCGTAAACCGGCTCCAAAACCAGATTGTTTGTGGCTGTCTGGACTTGAGTTACTGGAGGTAAAGCCCGAGAATAATTTCGTAAATATTGGCGAGCGCTGTAATGTGGCCGGATCACGTAAATTTCTCCGCTTGATTAAAGAGGGCAATTATGAAGAAGCTCTTACCATTGCCCGTAAGCAAGTGGAGGACGGTGCGCAGATTATTGATGTTAACATGGACGATGGGATGCTTGATGGAGCCAAAGAGATGGTTACTTTCCTGAATCTTATCGCTGCCGAACCTGATATTGCCAAAGTGCCTTTGATGATAGATTCTTCTAAATGGGAAGTTTTGGAAAAGGGATTGCAATGTGTTCAAGGAAAAAGTATCGTTAACTCTATCAGTCTCAAAGAGGGTGAAGCAGAGTTTTTGGCTCATGCTGCCCGTGTAAAACAATTGGGCGCAGCAGCCGTTGTGATGGCTTTCGATGAAAAGGGGCAAGCCGATTCTTTTGAACGAAAGAAAGAGGTGTGCAGCCGTGCTTATCATTTGTTGATCGATAGACTCGATTTTAATCCGCATGATATCATCTTTGACCCCAATGTGCTTGCCATTGCAACCGGTATGGAAGAACATAACGGATATGGACTCGACTTTATTCAGGCTGTGGAATGGATAAAGAAGAATCTTCCGGGAGCTAGAGTGAGCGGGGGGATAAGTAATTTGTCTTTCTCTTTCAGAGGAAATAATTATGTACGCGAAGCAATGCATGCTATCTTCCTGTATCATGCCATTGGAAAAGGTATGGATATGGGAATTGTGAATGCTTCGGAAGCTGTTAGCTATGAAGATATAGAACCCGAATTCCGTTTGTTGGCTGAAGATGCCATTCTTAATCGCCGTCCGGAAGCAATGGAAGAGCTTATCAATTATGTGCAGAACCTTAAGGTTGAAAAAGAAGGTGCTGTAGAAGAAAAGCACGAAGCCTGGCGGGAAGGTTCACTCGAAGATCGATTAGTTCATGCGTTGGTCAAGGGTATTGGAGACCATCTGGAAACTGATTTGCAGGAAGCGTTGAGCTTCTATCCTAAAGCCGTTGATATTATTGACGGACCTTTGATGAAAGGTATGAATATTGTAGGCGACTTATTCGGTGCCGGAAAAATGTTTCTTCCTCAGGTGGTAAAAACGGCTCGTACAATGAAAAAAGCTGTCGCCATACTACAACCGGCTATCGAGTCCGAAAAAGTGGCAGGTGGAGCTTCTAAGGCTGGTAAGGTTGTATTTGCAACCGTAAAAGGAGACGTTCACGACATTGGAAAGAATATCGTTTCCATTGTATTGGCTTGTAATAATTATGAAGTAATAGATTTGGGCGTAATGGTTCCTGCCGATGTAATCATAAAGAAGGCTATCGAGGAAAAGCCAGACTTTGTTTGCCTTAGCGGCCTTATCACTCCTTCGTTGGAAGAGATGGCACATGTGGCTGCAGAGATGGAGAAAGCAGGGCTTTCCATTCCAATGATGGTTGGAGGTGCTACAACTTCCAGGTTACATACGGCTCTGAAAATTGCGCCACACTATAGTCATCCGGTCATTCATGTGCTGGATGCGTCTCAGAATCCTATCATAGCTTCCAAATTTGCCAACAAAGATACACGTGAAGCTTTTGTTACTCAATTAAACAGCGACTATGAGGATTTGCGTCAATCTTTTGCTGCAAAGAAAGAGGTGTTGGTTTCTTTGTCGGAAGCGCGGGCTAATCCTGTGCCAATCGACTGGAAAAGCTACGAACCTGCTGTTCCGAATCAGCAAGGTGTTCAGGTAATTCCCTATATTCCTGTCGAAGAAATTATCCCTTATATTCACTGGACATTCTTTTTTAGCGCATGGAAGTTGAATGGCCGTTTTTCTGAGATTACAAAACTGCATGGATGTGATTCCTGTCGGGCATCTTGGCTGGCGGAATTTCCTGAAGCCGACAGAGCCAAAGCGGCAGAAGCAATGCAGTTGTATAAGGATGCTGTACGTTTACTGGACTATCTGGTTGAAATAAAAGCGGAGTTTGTAAAGGCAACCTACGGATTTTTCCCGGCAAACAGCGATGGCGATACGGTTATTGTTAATGGCGTTAAATTCCCGATGCTTCGTCAGCAGGTAAAGAGAGAGGACGGTATTTATAAGTCGCTTGCCGATTACGTAATGCCCGTTTCGGAAGGACGAACCGACTATGTGGGTGCTTTTGTGGTTACGGCTGGAGCCGGAGCCGATTACTTACAGAAAAAGTTTGATGATGAAGGCGATACGTATAAGGCTATGCTTTTACAATCGCTTACAGACCGTATGGCAGAGGCTGCAACCGAATACCTGCACGAGAAGGTGCGAAAGGAGTATTGGGGGTATGCGCCAGAT
This sequence comes from Parabacteroides sp., assembly GCA_018054455.1. GTDB lineage: Bacteria > Bacteroidota > Bacteroidia > Bacteroidales > Tannerellaceae > Macellibacteroides. The sequence goes on along the minus strand of JAGPJL010000077.1, from coordinate 524 downwards.
GAATCATTAAGTATAGCCGATCTTTACAGAGTAAGGTATCAAGGTATCCGTCCGGCAATTGGTTACCCGTCATTACCCGACCAACTGCAGAATTTTACCCTCGACGAGTTGCTTGATATGTCTCAAATAGGAGTGAAGCTTACCGAAAACGGAGCCATGGCACCTACTGCTACAGTAAGTGGACTCTTTTTTATCCATCCTGCATCGAATTATTTCCAGATAGGGAGTATTGACAAAGAGCAGATGGAGGATTACGCTGCTCGCAGAGGTTTAACGGAAAAGGATATTCGTAAGATGTTGGGACGAAACATTACGTTATAAGTTTATTCATCTTTGTACTGTATCCCCATAGGTGTAAAAAATGCGCTTATGGGGATATTTTTATGGGGGATTAAACCAAAAAAAAAGATTCTCAGGTATAACCTAAGAATCTTTTATATGTTGCGGAGGCAAGACTCGAACTTACGACCTTTGGGTTATGAGCCCAACGAGCTACCACTGCTCCACTCCGCGATATGTTTGTT